>NZ_JAKGBU010000088.1:17488-21389 GCF_021555155.1 Rhizobium alarense | reverse complement strand
GCGCACCGGCGATGCCGAGCGCCTTCAGCGGCAACTCTTCCGGGTCGAAATCCGGCACGACCTCGCAATAGTCGAGCCCGTGGCGGGCGATCAGCGCCTGCTCGAGCTCCATGCATTCGGAGACCTCGCCGTCGATATAGACCTTCACCAGGCCGTCCTGGTTGGCCTTCATGATCAGGCGATGCGCCTTGAGGGAGGTCAGGCCCAGCCTCTTGGCGACTTCGGCCTGCGTCAGGCCGCCGGCATAGTGCAGCCAGGCGGCACGCGTCGCCATGCTCGTCTCGTCATCCCTGAGGGAACCTCCGCCCGCTGCCATGTCTCCACCCGTCCGATCGGATCTGTTTTGATATTTTTATCGTTGTATGAAATTATTTTCATGCGAAAATTTTCACGGCATGAAAAATTTGTCAAGTGAATTGGATTCCGCGGCTGCGAACCCGTCGGCTGCCTGCACCGACAGGGCTGGCGTGAAATTGCCGAGACGGCGGCCGGATTTCACGGAAAAACAATGGCTTCGCGCGCCGCACAAGGAGCGACGCAGCGCACAGCATTATCTATCAGCGGATGATGGAACGGCCTGCGGCAGACGCCGCCGTGCTACTGTTCCAGGTTCTTCAGGTAGATCGACAGGAGCTGGATCTGCGAGGAGATGCCGAGCTTGCGGTAGACGTTGCGCCGATGAACCTTCACCGTGCCCGTCGCGATCGCGAGTCTGAGACCGATCGATTCGGAGGAGTGGCCCTGCAGGACCAGTTCGATGATGGCGGCCTCGCGCTCGGTCAGGTTCAGCCGCCGCCAGACGCGGTCGGCGGCACTCTGCGGCGCGTCGCTGCGCCCACGCGCCTTTGCCGCGGCCCGGTCGAAACGCCCGCCGATGTCGCGCCACACGCTGCCGACGAAGGCCGTCACGAGCGGAGCGGCATCCCGGAGAAGCGCGAATTCCGTGTTGGAGAACGCACCCGTGCCTTCCCGCCGCATCAGCGACAGCACCACCGTGGCGCCGCCCTCCACCGGAACGAAGAATCCGATCTCCTCGGCAAGCCGCGTCTGGGAATAGTAGCTGCGGAAATATTCGCTGGAGAAGAACCGGTCCGGCGCCAGTTCCCGCATGCGGAAGATGCCCGCCCGCCGCTCACGGGCGGTGTGGTAGAACGGATCCAGAAGATAGGGGCCGGCCTGGTAGAGACTGACGAAGACCTCGTAGTCGTCGGCCTCGAAGGTGCTGAACAGATCGATCGGCCGTGCCCTGTCGCGATAGGCGAAGACCACCACATGATCGAAGCGCGCAAGCGCCGCCATCATGTCCCGGAATGCCGCGCCCGCCGCGGCATCGTCCAGCGGCAACGGTCCGACGGCCGGTACAAGCGCCCGGCAGAGTGCCGCAAGATCGATCCGCATGCCGTCCCTCTCCTCGCCCCCGGATTTCCCGGTTTCCCGGCCAACCGGGATATACTCCTTCCACGGGCGATATTCCGATAAAATACCTCTCTCGGGGTATATACCGGCCCTCGCCCGCTGGCTAGCATCCCTGTCACGGTGGCAAGGCGGCGCAGATCGCTTCATCCAGAGCCAAACCGCAGGGAACAGACGTGACATCGGCCTCCTCCAACGACATCGAGTTCCGTTCGGTGACCAAGCGCTATGGCGCGGTGGCCGCGGTCTCGGACATCAATCTTGCCGTACCCAAGGGCGCCTTCGTCGCGCTGCTCGGCCCGTCCGGCTGCGGCAAGACGACCTGTCTGCGGATGATCGGCGGCTTCGAACAGCCGAGCGAGGGCGATGTCCTGATCGGCGGTGCCGTCGCGAACGGCATCCCGCCCTACCGCCGGCCGGTCAACATGGTGTTCCAGCACTATGCGCTCTTCCCCCATTTCGATGTCGAGCAGAACGTCGCCTACGGGTTGAAGCAGCTTCGCCCGCGCCTGCCGTCCGGTGAGATCACCCGCCGGGTCGGCGAGGCGCTGGAGATGGTCCGCCTTTCCGGCTTCGCGAGCCGCCGCATCCATGAAATGTCCGGCGGCCAGCAGCAGCGCGTCGCGCTCGCCCGCGCCCTCGTCAACAAGCCGTCCGTCCTCCTCCTCGACGAACCGCTCGCCGCCCTCGACAAGAAGCTGAGGACCGCGATGCAGATCGAACTGCAGACCTTGCAGCGCGACCTCGGCATCACCTTCGTGCTCGTCACGCACGACCAGGAGGAGGCGCTGTCGATGAGCGACCTCGTCTGCGTCATGAGCGCCGGCCGCATCCGCCAGCTTGCGCCGCCGCAGGAGATCTACGACCGGCCGGCCGACCTTTTCGTTGCCGATTTCGTCGGCAAGACGAACCGGCTGCCGGCGGTGCTCGACGCGGCAGGCACCGTGCGATTCGCCAACGGTGCCGCGATCCTGACGGACCGCATCGACCTGCCGGCCGGCGCCGTCACCGTCGCGCTGCGCCCGGAAGCCATCCGCCTGTCGCGCGCCGCAGCGGCCGGCGCCGCGCTGGACGGCACCGTCACGCACCGCATCTTCCTCGGCTCCTCGGCCGAATATTCCGTCTCCGTTGCCGGCCTCGGCGATCTGCTGGTCAGCGCCGAGCGCCACGGCCAATCCGAAAACGACCTCGTCGCACCGGGCGAGCGGGTCGCCATAAGCTTCGATCCCGGTAGCGTGCATATCTTTCCGGCCTAGGGAAACAGGCCCGTCACAACAACAAGGGAACAGTGTGATGTCGAAATGGTTCAGAGAGAATGCCCCGGTCAGCGCCCGCACGCTGACGGAAGAATTCATGCGGTTGAAGCGCGGCTCGGTGACGCGCCGGCACTTCCTCGGCGTCACCGGCCTCGGCCTTGCGGCCGCCGTGCTCGCCCGGCAGCCCGGCCTTTTCACCTCGACCGCCCATGCGGCGGAAGAGCTCGGATCGACCATGTCGCTGGCGACCTGGCCGAACTACCATGACCCCGCCACCTTCGAGGCCTTTACCGCGGCGACCGGCGTTGCCGTCGAGGTGAACGTCTTCGGGTCCAACGAGGAGATGCTTGCGAAGCTGCAGGCGGGCGGCACCGGCTGGGACCTCTTCGTGCCGACCAACTACACGATCTCCACCTATGCGAGCCTCGGCCTCATCGACCCGATCGACCTTGCCAAGGTACCGAACTTCGACGCCGCGACGCAGAACACCCGCTTCACCAACGAGGGCACGGTGGACGGCAAGGTCTTTGCACTGCCGAAGAACTGGGGAACGACGGGCATCGCCTTCAATTCGAACGAGGTGAAGACGCCGGTCACCAGCTGGAAGGCGTTCTTCGAGGTCGCGATGACCGAGGCCGATGGCCGCGCCATGGTGCACGACTACCAGCTGACGACCATCGGCAACGCGCTCGTCTCGCTCGGCCATTCCTTCAATTCGATCAAGCCCGAGGAACTCGCCGAGGCCGAGGAGCTGCTGATCAGGGTGAAGCCGCATCTCTATGCGATCAACAGCGACTACCAGCCCTCCATGCGCGCAACCGATGCCTGGATGACCATGTGCTGGACGAACGACGGGGCACAGCTCAACCGCGACCTGCCGGAAATCCAGTTCGTGCTCGGCACGGACGGCGGCGAGATCTGGTCGGACTTCTATGCGGTCCCGAAGAGCGCCGCCAACAAGCCGGCGGGTTATGCCCTGCTCAACTTCCTGATGGACCCGGCCAATGCCGTCCGGGAGCACATCGCCAACGGCGCGCCGACGACCGACAGCCGCGTGATGTCGGTGCTGCCGGCGGAGGTCACCGGCAACAAGATCGTCTATCCGGACGAGGCCGCGCTGACGCCGCTGGAATTCGGCGCCGCTGTGACGCTGACCGATCCGGCCCGCGCGGAACTGATGGCCCGGTTCAAGTCGGCGTAGTTCAAAAACCCCGCCCCTCCCCCTCTCCACA
>NZ_JAKGBU010000088.1:3166-17388 GCF_021555155.1 Rhizobium alarense | reverse complement strand
GGGGCTCGACCCGCGGCTCGCTCGGCGCACGAATTTTGGCAATGAGCGAGCTACTCGCTTTCTCCCCCCTTGCGGGGGAGATGCCGGCAGGCAGAGGGGGTGTCACAGTCACCCTCCTATCGCTCACTGGAAATAGACGATGCCCCTGACGATGAAAAGAAAGCTGGTGACGGCGGCGCTCCTGGCGCCGGCGACCGTGTGGCTGTTCGTCTTCCTCGTCCTGCCCTTCGTCGCCATGCTGGTCTTCTCGGTCGGCGAGCGGGGACCGGCAGGCGGCTATCAGGCGGCCTTCACGCTGGCGCATTGCGCCAACCTGTCGGCCCGGTCCGCCGCCTACTGGAACACGCTGCTGCTTGCGCCTGTCGGCGCCTTCCTCTGCCTCCTCGTCGCCTATCCGGCGGCCTATTACCTCGCCGTCAAGGCGGATCCGAAATACCGGCTGCTGCTCGTCTCGCTCGTCGTCGTGCCCTTCTGGACAAGCCTGCTGGTGCGCACCTATGCCTGGATGTACATCCTCGGCTCGCGCGGCATCCCGAACCTTCTGGAAATGATCGGCATCGAGGACGTGCGCATCCTCAACACGCCGGGCGCCGTGCTGCTCGGCATCGTCTACGGCTACCTGCCGCTGATGATCATGCCGATCTATGTCAGCCTCGAGAAGCTCGACCGCCGGCTGCTTGAGGCCTCGGCCGATCTCGGCGCGAAGCCGGTCGCGACCTTCTTCTCGGTTACCGTGCCGCTCTCCCTGCCCGGTGTGATGACGGGCATCGCCCTGGTCACGATCCTGCTGCTCGGCGAATATCTGATCCCGCAGCTTCTCGGCGGCGGCAAGGTCTTCTTCATCGGCAATGCGCTGGTCGATCTCTTCCTGCAGTCGCGCAACTGGCCCTTCGGCTCGGCGATCGCCGTCACGCTCGTCGCCATCGTCGTCGTGGTGCTGATGGTCGCGATGCGCATCGCCTGGCGCGTCTCCGGCACCAGGCAGGTGGATCTCGTCTGATGCGCGCGCTGATCACCTCCGTCTATCTCTTCCTCTATGCGCCGATCGCGCTCGTCGTGCTGTTCTCGTTCAACGCCGGCCGCAATGCGAGCGAGTTCACCGGCTTCTCCACGCAGTGGTACGGCAAGGCGCTCGCCAATCCCTTCCTCGTCGCCGCCCTCCAGAACAGCCTGATCATCGCCTTCGTCAGCGCCGCACTCGCCGCCGTGTTCGGGACCATGGCGGCCCTCGGCCTCGAGCGGCTCGGCGCCCGGACGCGGGTGGTTTTCGACGGGCTCCTCGCAGCCGCCATCGTCGTGCCGGGGGTCGTCATCGGCATTGCGACACTGGTGGCCCTCGTCGCGGTATTCGGTGCCGTCAACCCGGTGATCGCCGGCATCTGGCCCGGCGCGGCGCCGCCGCAGCTCGGCCTCGGCTACGGCTCGATCATCGCCGCGCACGGCCTCTTCACCATGGCGCTCGTCACCATGATCGTGAAGGCGCGCATCGCGACGCTCGGGCGCGACATCGTCGAGGCCTCCGCCGACCTCTATGCGACGCCGCTGACCACCTTCCGCCAGATCGTGCTGCCGCAGATCCTTCCCTCGGTGCTGGCCGGCTTCCTGCTCGCCTTCACCTTCTCCTTCGACGATTTCATCGTCGCCTTCTTCGTCGCCGGATCGAAGACGACGCTGCCGATCTACGTCTTCGCCTCGATCCGCCGCGGCGTGACACCGGAGGTGAACGCGATCGCCACGATGGTGCTCGTCGCGTCTCTTCTCCTGATCCTCATTGCCCGCCTGCTGATGCGCGACGGAACGACAAAAAAGACTGCCGGGGAGTGAAACCTATGATTCTCGAGGACCGCATCGCCTTCGTCACCGGGGCGGGCTCCGGCATCGGCCGCGCCGGTGCCGCCTTCATGGCGCGCGAAGGCGCCTTCGTCTGCGTCGCCGACCGCGACACGGCAGCCGCCGCCGAGACCGTGTCCGCGATCCGGCGGACAGGCGGCGGGGCGGAGGCGATCGTCGTCGACGTCACGGACGACGCGGCGCTCGAAGCGGCGGTCGCCGACGTGCTCGACCGCCACGGCCGGATCGACATCCTGCACAACCACGCCGGCGCACAGGTTGCCGGCAGCCTGGAGGAGGTGCCGCTCGACGGTATCGATCTTTCCTGGAAGCTCAATGTGCGCGCCCACCTGATGGCCGCGCGCTTCGTTGTGCCTTCCATGAAGGCGCGGGGCAAGGGCGTGATTCTCAACACCGCGTCTTCCTCCGGCGTCATCTACGACCGGGAGATGATCGCCTATACGACGACCAAACATGCCGTGATCGCCATGACGAAACAGATGGCAGGCGACTACGCGCCGCACGGCATCCGCGTCAACGCGCTCTGCCCCGGCTGGGTCGACACCCCCTTCAACGCGCCCTTCATCGCCCAGATGGGCGGGCGCGGCGCGATCGAGGCCTATATCCGTGAAAAGGTGCCGATGGGGCGCTGGGCCGCCGTCGAGGAGATCGCCGAGCCGATCCTCTTCCTCGTCTCCGATCGGTCGAGCTACATGACCGGTCAGATCCTCGTCGTCGACGGCGGCGAAACGGTCGTCTAGAAATCAGACCCGTGCCCAGGCCAGCGCCATCGTGCCCTGGTGGACGACGATCGGCGCATGGTGCGGCACACGGCTGTAGAGGTCGATGACGTCCTGGTTGATCAGCCGCACGCAGCCGGAGGATACCGCCTTGCCGATCGAGGCCCATTCGGGCGTGCCGTGCAGCCGGTACAGCGTATCCTCACCGTCCTGGAAGATGTAGAGCGCGCGCGCCCCGAGCGGGTTCTGGACCCCCGGCTCCATGCCGCCGTTCTCGACCGAGTATTTCGCGAGTTCGGGCTGGCGCGCGATCATTTCGGCCGGCGGCTTCCAGCGCGGCCAGGCCTGCCGCCAATGGATGATGCCCTGCCCTTCCCAGGCAAATCCGTCACGGCCGATACCGACGCCGTAGCGCATCGCCGTGCCGCCGGGCTCGACCACGTAGAGGAAGCGACCGGGCGTATCGACGACCACGGTTCCCGGCGCCTCACCCGTCGGGTCATTGACGCGCTGGCGGAGGAACTTGGGGTCCATCTGCTGGTAGGGAATCGCCGGGATGATATGCCCGCCGTCCTCGACGGTCCCGTAACGCGTCGCCAGTTCCTCCGGCGTCGCCGGCGTGATGGGATAGCTGACGCGCTGCGGAACAGGCGTTCGCCGCCAGGACGGCGCCGTGCTGGCGCATCCGGACAGCGTCGCGGCGGCACCGAAAAGAAAGGCTCTTCGCGACAACGAGCAGACCATGGGCATTCGCGAAACTCTCTCCAGTGGCAAGACAAAGGCGACCCGATGGCTAGCCAATGCCGGGCGGCACTGGCAAGAAGCCTGCGGATCACTTCTTCGGCATCGTCGCCGAGGCTGCCGTCTTTTGAAACTATGCCGGAAGAGCAACCGCTTCAAGAACCGGGGGATGTGGAATGGCATCTGTCTCGATCAATCCCGATCATGTCCGGGAATTTGCTGACGCTGACGATTTCCGCCGCTGGCTCGGCAACAACCACGACAGCGCGCCGGAACTGTGGATCAATATCCACAAGCGCGGCTCCGGGCTCAGGTCCATCAGCCCGGAACAGGCGATCGAGGTCGCCCTGTGCTGGGGCTGGATCGACGGCATCCGCAAAGGGCTGGACGACAGGAGCTTTTTCCAGCGCTACAGCCCGCGCGGCAGCAGAAGCGTTTGGAGCAGGAAGAATGTCGAGACGGTCGGCCGCCTGATCGCCGACGGCCGCATGACCGAGCATGGCCTGAAGCCGGTCGAGGCGGCCAAGGCGGATGGCCGGTGGGACAAGGCCTATGGCAGCGGCAGGGAGATGGCGATCCCGCCCGACCTGCAGAAAGCCATCGACGCCGAGCCTCTGGCGAAGGAAATGCTGGGGAAACTCAGCGAACGGAACCGCTTCGCCCTCGCCTTTCGCGTGCATCACATGAAAACCGAGGCCGGCCGGAAGCGGAAAATCGAAACCTTCGTCGCGATGCTGAAACGCGGCGAGACGATCTACCCGCAAAAGCCGGCGTAGCGGGCCTCCGGCCCATCCTCAGCTCGACTGACCGTAGAGCCAGTTGTGCCAGTCGTCCACGCTGCCGTTGAAGACATTGAGGTCGATCTGGCCGTCGACGCCGTGCGACAGGCCCGAGCCGGAATATTGCCAGAAGACCCACTTGCGGTTCGGGTAGCGCTTCGCCGGATGCGCCGCGACGGAACGCAGCCAGAAGGGGTAGCCCTTCAGCTCGCCGGCAAGATTGTCCGCATAGAAATCCGGTGCCGTGTAGATGACCGGGCGCTTGCCGTAGTGGCGTTCGAGCATGTCGGCAAAGACCTTGATCTTTTCGAGATACTGCGCGCGCGACAACCGCTTCTTGCAGCTCGACTGGCCATTGTATTCGACATCGATCACCGGCGGCAGCGCATCCGGATCCTTCGGCACGTTGCGGATGAACCATTCGGCCTGCGAACTCGCGACGCGGCACCAGTAGAAGAAGTGATAGGCGCCGCGCTTCAGCCCGGCCTCCTTCGCCCGCTTCCAGTTCGTCCGGAACATCGGATCGAGATGGTCGCCGCCATCGGTCGCCTTGATATAGGCGAAGTTCGCGCCCTGCGAACGCAGCTTCGGCCAGTTGATCTCGCCCTGCCAGCGCGACACGTCGACGCCGTGCACCGCATAATGCCGCGGCGTGCGCTTGCCGAAGTTGATCGGATGCGCGTCGCGGAACTTCTGGCCGTAGATCTGCATGCGCTGGCCGCGCGCCCCGGCATCGCGGGTGATCGCGATCGCGCCCTTCGCGGGCTTTTCCAGCGGGACGATCACACCGGCTTCGCCGGGTATGCCGTCGAAGGCATGGGTCTCGGGCATCGCCGCCGCCCAGGCGAGTTCCTCCTGCTTGGCGGTCTCCTTCTCGACCGTCTCCCCGACCGCCATGGCCGGAACCGGCGCGGAAACCGTTACCGAGCTCGTCGTTTCCTTGGACGGCGTGATGGCGAGAGCCGAGGTATCCGGCCCGGAACTGGAGGCGCAGCCCGCGAGATAGGTGCAGGCAAGAAAGATCGCTGGAACAACCGGAAAACGCATGGGCACCCGCACGCAGAACAAGACCGAAGTGCCGTCCCGCAACAGGCGGGGACGGAAATTGCTAACGGGAGATTACCGGGAAATGTTAAATGCGAAGTTTACGCGCGCGGTCGGGGCGGCGGTACGCGGACCGCCGGCGGCAGGCGCTGCAACAAAAATGACGGCCTGACAATTCTTCGGACGGCAGGAAGAAGCGGAGCGGAAGAAGAAGAATTTGCCGGATATTCGGATCGCCCGATATGTCAAACGACACAACCGCAGTGTATGATCCCGTTGTTTCTTGGAGATATTTTCCGGAAGCATGGTCAAACCGGACAATCGCGTCGTGTTCGCATGTTCGAGGGGGAGCAGGAAATGTCTGTACAGCCGGAAGAAAAAATCGAACCGCAGGCGGCAACCTGGCGGTTCAAGGCGGGCGTTGCCCTGCTCTGCCTCGCCGTCGCCATGTGGCTGTGCGTGCCGCTTGCGGCCTCGGCGGGCATTTCAAGCACCAGGATCGCCGCGATGACCGGCGGCATCTTCATCCTCAACAAGGTGATCCTGCTGCTCGTCATCGCCGTCATGGGCAAATCCGGCTTCCAGCAGCTCAAAAGCCGGATCTTCAGCTATTTCCGCCTCGCACCGGAGGAAAGCATCAGCCGCACGCGCTACAATCTGGGCCTCGTCATGTTCGTCCTGCCGCTGCTTTCAAGCTGGCTCGAACCCTATGTCGATGCGCTCTGGCCGGGCCTGCGCCCGAACCTCTGGCAACTCCAGCTGCTGGGTGACGTGATGTTCCTCGCAAGCTTCTTCGTCCTCGGCGGCAATTTCTGGGAGAAGATCCGCGCCCTGTTCATCCGGGGGGCACGCATCGTCTATCCCTCCGCCGCATAGGCCACTCCATCCGCGAAGGTCCGCGCGGGGCAGCCCGCGTGGAGGCACTCCGCACATTTTTTTCAGAGGACGTAACCGTGGCTTCCGACGACACGATGAGCGAGCCCGCTCCGACACGAAATCCGTTGCGCAGAACCGCGATCGTCATCGCGCTTCTTGCCCTGCTTCTCTTCGTCCTTTCCGTTTTCATGGAACGGCGGACGCCCTCGACGTCGCAGGCGCAGATCCAGGCCTATGTCGTGGGCATCGCCCCCGAGGTGACGGGCCGCGTCGTCGAGGTCAACGTCACCGACAATTCCCTCGTCGAGCCCGACCAGGTGCTGTTCCGCATCGACCCGACCCGCTACGAGATCGCAGTGGCCCAGGCCGAAGCCGGGCTCGCGCGGATCGGGCAGTCGATCGGCGCCTCCACCGCCAATGTCGATGCCGTGCAGGCGCGGGTCGTCGAGGCGAAGGCCAGCCGCGACAACCTCAGCGAGGTGGCGGGACGCGCAAGCGAACTCGTCAAGCGCGGCGTCTATGCACGCTCGCAATATGACGAGGCGAAATCGGCGCTCGACCAGGCGGAAGCCGTGGTGCAGGCGGCCGAGGCGGACCTCGCCCGCGCCCAGGAGGAACTGGGGCCTGCCGGCAACGACAATCCGCAGATCAAGGAAGCACTCGCCGCGCTCGAACACGCCCAGCTCGATCTGTTGCGCACCACGGTGCGCGCGCCGTCCGCGGGCGTCGTCACCAATCTGCAGCTCTCGATCGGCAAGGTCGTCTCGGCCGGCCAGTCGGCCATGACCTTCATCGATGTGGGAACGGTGTGGATCGCCGCGGCCTTCAAGGAAAACAGCCTGGAAAGGGTCGCCGTCGGCAACGATGCCGAAATCCTCTTCGACGCCCTGCCGGGCCGCCTGTTCAAGGCAAAGGTGGAAAGTGTCGGCCTGGGCGTCTCGCAGGGCGGGACAGACCCTGCGACGGGACTGCCGACGATCCGCAGCGACAGCGGCTGGGTGCGGGAGGCGCAGCGCTTTCCCGTCCGGCTGATCCTCGACGAGCCCCGTCCGAAGGGTGTGCGCTACGGCTCGCAGGCAACCGTCGTCATCTATACCGGCGACAATCCGGTGACGAACGCCTGGGGCACGCTGTGGATCCGCATCCTGTCGGTCCTGACCTATGTCGGCTAGCCCGGCGAGCGGCGACCGCCTTGCCGAACAGCGGCGCAAGGGGCTGCGCGTGGCGCTCGCGGTCTCGGTCGGCTTCACCGCGTCCGTTGCCGCAGGCGCCATCGTGCCCTTTCTCGGGCCGCTTTTCGCCGCACAGTTCCTGCTGGCGGAATCCCGGCCGATGCCGCTCGCGCGGATGCTGGGCATGGTGCTGCTCATCCTGCTCGCCGGCATCGGCATGATGGCTGTTACGGCATCCTTCGGGGATCACCCGCCGACATTCCTCCTGCTGCTGGCGTTGGTCTATTTCCCCTGCTTCCTGGCGCAGACGGCGGGAAGAGGCGGCGCCGCGCCCTTTCTCATCCTCGTCGTGGCGATCATCGTGCCGCTGCTCGGCATTCTCAACGAGACGCTCGCCGCCTCCATCCTGTCGATCCTGACGATCGGCGTCCTGACGGGCGCGGCCCTCATGTGGGCAGCCCATGCGCTCGTTCCGGAACCCGTTTCGGACGCGCAGCAGGCCGAGCCGCCGCCGCGGCGGCCGGCATCCCACCTGCGGGCGCTCGCCAACACCGTCATCCTGCTGGCGGCGGTGACGATCTGCCTGACGAGCGACGAACTCGCGGCCGCCCTCGTCATTCCGATCACGGTCGCCTCGCTGCTCGGCCAGATCGATCTTGCGACGAGCAGCCGGGCATCTTTCGGCCTGGTGATCGTCAACCTCGCCGGCGGCGTCGTCGGCTCGCTCGCCTACGCGATCCTCATGCTGCGCCCCAACCTCCTCACGATGTTCCTGATCGTCCTGGTGGTGAGCCTGCTGGCCGGCGGACGGGCGGCGGCGCGATCGCCCGACGCGAAGGTCTTCGCGGGAGCCCTGACGATCTTCCTCGTGCTGTTCGGGCTCGGCGTCTCGCCGCTGCCCGGCAGCGCCGCAGAATCCTTTTCGACCCGCATTCTTTATGTCATGGGCGCCATCGCCTACACGCTGCTGACGACGGCGCTGCTCTGGCGCAGTCCCGCGACGCCGCGCGCGGCAGCCTGAGCCGGCCCCGCCATGCGGGTGTCACCCCACCTGCACGTAGCCGATGCCCTTCTTCCCGATCTCGTCGAGCGACTCCTCGTAGCCCGCATCCGCATAGCGGATGACGCCGAGCGACGTGTCGTTGGTCAGCGCCTGCTCCAGACGCTCCGCGCCCGCATCCGTGCCGTCCGCGACGATCGTCACGCCGCAGCTCGTCATGTAGCCGGCATAACCGCCACCGCCGGAATGGATGACGACGAGGTCGGCCATCGAGGAGGAGAGCAGCATGGCGTCGAGCAGCGGCCAGTCGGCGATGGCGTCCGAGCCGTCCTTCATGCGCTCCGTCATGATGTTCGGATGCGTCATGGCGCCGGCGTCGAGATGGTCGCGTGAAAAGGCGATCGGCCCCTTGAGTTCGCCCACCGCGACAAGCCGGTTGACCGCCAGCGCCAGCGCCGTGCGCTCGCCGTGGCCAAGCCAGGCGATGCGCGCCGGCAGCCCCTCGAAAGGCACGTTTTCGCGGGCGAGCCGGATCCAGTTGGTGACAATGCCGTTGTCGCGGAACATGTCGAGCACCAGATCGTCGATGCGCGCGATGTCGCTTTCCTCGCCCGAAAGCGCCATCCAGCGGAACGGGCCGATGGCGCGCGCGAAGAGCGGCCGCAGATAGGCTTCGGTGAAGATCGGGATGTCGAAGGCGTTCGCGACGCCGCCTTCCCGCGCCTGCGTGCGGATGAGGTTGCCGTTGTCGAAGACTTCCGCGCCGCGTTTCTGGAAGTCGAGCATCGCCGAGACATGCTCGACGATCGAGGCGCGGCTGGCCGCCATCAGCTGCCCCTGCCCGTCGTCGCGCAGCCCCTTCACCTGGTCGAGGCTCATGCCCTTCGGCACGTAGCCGTAGACGAGGTCATGCGCCGACGTCTGGTCGGTGACGATGTCCGGCACGATGCCGCGCCGCGCGATTTCCGGATAGATTTCGGCGGCATTGCCGACAAGTCCGATCGAGGTCGCGCGCTTCTCCTTCACGGCCGCCTCGATCATCGAAAGCGCGGTGTCGAGGTCCGGCGCCACATGTTCGAGATAGCCGACCGCCTTGCGCGCCGCCGCACGCGCGGGATCGATGTCGACACAGAGGATGGCCGCCCCCGCCATGCGGCCGGCGAGCGGCTGCGCGCCGCCCATGCCGCCGAGGCCGGCCGTCAGGATAAAACGCCCGGCGAGGCTTCCGCCGAAGCGCTTTTCGGCGATGCGCATGAAGATTTCATAGGTGCCCTGGATGACGCCCTGGCTGCCGATATACTGCCAGGCGCCCGCCGTCAGCCCGCCCCAGCAGATCAGTCCCTTGCGCTGGAGTTCGTAGAACACCTCGGCCTTTGCCCATTGCCCGACGATGTTGCAGTTCGCCATGATGACGAGCGGCGCCTTGGCATGTGTTTTGAGGAGCCCTACCGGCTTGCCGGACTGGATGACCAGCGTCTGGTCCTCGTCCATCTCCGTCAGCGCCTTGACGATCGCCCTGTGCGAAGCCCAGTTGCGTGCGGCCTTGCCGAGCGCCGCATAGACGATGAGATTGTCTGGATCCTCGCCGACCGACAGCACGTTTTCGAGCAGCCGCAAAAGCGCCTCCTGCCGCCAGCCCTTGGCGCGCAGCACCGGGCCACTCGGGATCGGATAGTTCGGATGGCGCGGGTTCGGTCTGGGCATGCTCGTCTCCTGAGATCGGTTGTTCGGGGAGGCTCCCCCCTCTGCCCTATCAGGCCAGCGCGTAGCTCACGAGATCGATCCCCATCGCCTTCTCCACCGATGGATAGACGGTCGGGTCGAGCACGCTCGACGCCAGCGGGATGATCGACTTCGGCACATGCAGCACGAAGATCGTCATGCCGACCTCGAGCTGGCCGACGCTGAGCGGCTCGCCCTCCGGCGAAAGCGTGGTGATGACGTCGGGGAAGGTGGCGAGACGCCGGCCTTCCGCCGAGTCAACCGCCATGTATTCGTTCATGACGTGGAGCACCGTTGCGTCATCGCCCTTGCCGAGCGTTACCGTGCCGATGTCGAAGGCCTCCTTGGTATAGACCACCGACTTGTCGGTGATCGTACCCTCGCAGAGGATCGAACCGCCCGTCGTCCTGACCATGGCGTCGATGATCGCCGACCCGCCCTTGGCTTCGGCGGCAATGATCGCCTCGCCAAGCGTCAGCGCCAGCGAGATACCACCGAGCGCCGCATTCTTCCGCACATAGGAGGCACGCAGCGGGTTGCGGCAGGAGGCGATGAAGCCGCCGGACATGTCGGAGGCGGTGCGCAGGATCGGCGAGACTTTTGCCGTGGCGCCGCGTACGACAAGCTCGATGTAGCGGTTCTCGTCGCGGTTGCCGCCGACAGCCGTCTGGATCATCGGCTCGGGCGAACCGGCCATGCCGATCGAGCCCATGTCGCCGGTCGGATGTGCCCGCATGTCGCCGACGGCATCCAGCACCTTCGTGCCGAGGATGGCGGACGGCAGCCAGCCGTTCAGCGTCGAGGACTTGCCGTTCTGGCCGACCATCAGCGCCGAGACCTTCTCGCCGAGCGCCTCCTGCAGAAGCTCGACCGCCTTCACATAATCGACGCCGCGCATTTCCCAGGGCGTGGTCGAGGCCGGCGCCCCGATGGCAGCAGCGGTCGCCACCCAGTCGTCGTCGGAAAGCTCGTCGATGGAGACCAGTTCCGGCCTGCCGATGGAAACCGCCGCATAGCCGAGCATGCGCCCGTGGTCCGCCCAGCCGCCACCGCCGGCGGCATAGACGGACCCGCCCCTGACCGCTGCCTCGACGTCTTTTTCCATTAAAATCCGGCCCATCAGGCGCCCTCCTGACTCAATATCTTATCCAGCTGAATCACTGCGTTAAAAAGCACCGCCGCGCCCAGCGCGATATCGTCCGTCTCGGCGAACTCGTCCGGCGCGTGGCTGCGCCCGCCGAGGCAGGGCACGAAGATCATCGCCGAACGCGTGACCCGCGCCATCCAGGCCGTGTCGTGCCCGGCGCCGGAGGCCATGCGGCGATGGCTGGCACCCGCCGTCTCGCAGGCCGCATCCAGCACGTCGAGCAGCAGCGGATCGCCGGGCGTCGGCGGGTTGTCGGAAATGCGGCGCGGTGCCGCTATGATCGTACCGGTCTCGCGCGCGATCTGCTCGGTCAAAAGGTCGACGGATGCGGCGAAGAGATCCATCGCCGCCCGTTCCTCCGCCCGCGCGTCGATCAGCAACCGGGCACGCGACGGCACGACATTGGCGGCATTCGGTTCGATCGAAAATTCGCCGACCGTCGCCGTGAAATGCCCCGGTTCGCCAGAAAGCGATTTCGCCAGCGCCTCGATGCCCGTCACCAGCCGCGCGGCTGCCGCGAGCGCATCGGCGCGCGCGCCCATCGGTGTCGTGCCGGCATGGTCGGCCCGGCCCTCGACGACGATCTCGATGCGCGTGATGCCGGCGATGGCCGTCACCACGCCGATGTCGAGCTTTTCCGTTTCGAGCACCGGCCCCTGCTCGATATGCAGTTCGAGGAAAGCCGCGATATCCTTGCGCGCCTCGGCAGATATACGCGCCGGGTCGCCCCCAGCGTCGCGAATACCCTGCTCCAGCGTCAGCCCGTTGCTCTCGCGCGAAAACCAGTCCTCCGGCAGCACGCCGGCCATGCCGCGGCTGCCGATGCAGGATACGCCGAAGATCGAGACTTCCTCGGCGAGGAAATCGACGACCTCCAGGTCGTGGTCGAGGTCTATGCCCTGATCGGCGAGCGCGCGGGCCACTTCCAGCGCCACCGCTACGCCGGCGATGCCATCATAGCGCCCGCCATCCGGCACCGTGTCGGAATGGGAGCCGAGCATGATCGTGCCGAGGCCCGGCCTTTTGCCCGGCCGCCGGGCGACGAGGTTGCCCGCCGCGTCGATGCGGGTTTCGAGCCCCGCAGCCCGAAACCTGTCGAGAAGAAAATCCCGCCCCGCCGGGAACAGAGCGGTAAAGGCACGCCGCGTATAGGGCCGGCCGGGTTCGGTGAGCCGGGCAAGCCCGTCGATCACATCCGCGATGCGGGCGGGATCGACCGGCAGATTGGTTTTCGTCGCCGCCATCAGCGGCCACCGGAGGAAACGAGCGTCGGCAGCGGACGCACGAAGGCACCGGCGCCGGGTTCGGCCAGCACCTTGCTGCCGTCGAAGGCGAGCGTGCCGCGCAGCCAGGTCGCGGAAACGCGCCACGGCAGGTGGATGCCGTTATAGGGCGACCAGCCGACGACGTTGTGGCCGCTCGCGGCGGCATTGTAGGTGTAGGGCTCGGGCGTCAGCACGGTGATGTCGGCATCCTTGCCGGCCTCAAGCGCACCCTTCACATGATCGATCCGGAAATGCCGGGCCGGGTTCAGCGCCATCAGTTCGGCGGCGCGGGTCAACGGGATGCCGCGCTCCAGCGCGCCTTTGACGAAGAGCGGCACCATGACCTCCAGCCCCGGCACGCCGGAGGCGTTCGCCAGCATGTCCGGATCGGTCTTGCGGTCCTCCGACCAGCTCACATGATCCGTCGAGACCAGCGTGACATTGCCCGCCGCCACATGACGCCAGAGCTTTTCCACCTCGGCGCGCGGACGGATCGGCGGATTGATCTTCGCCTTGCCGCCGAGCCGCGCGACGTCGTTCTCCTCGTCGAGCGTCAGGTAATGGATGCAGCACTCGATGGTCGCGCGGTGCCCCTGCGCGCGGTAGGCGCTAGCGATCTCGTAGCCGCGGCCGAGCGAGCAATGCACCACATGCGCCGGGCAACCGGTCTCGGCGCCGGTCTCGTAGATCTGGTTGGAGGCGAGCAGTTCCGTCAGCGGCGGACGCGACAGGCCGTGCGCGCGATAGTCGGTGATGCCCATGGCCTTCACCCTGGCGATCGCCGCGCGCACCGCCTCGTCGTCCTCGTTGTGCACGCCAGCCGTCAGCCCCGTCGGGGCGATGGCGCGGAAGCAGTCCTCCAGCAGGGCGGCGGGAATGCGCGGAAACCGCTTCGGGTCGGTGCCGAAGGTAGAGAACTTGAAGGCGGCCACGCCGGCTTCGGCCATCTCGCCGATGCGCGCCGGCCCCTCTTCCGGATCGACCGTGCCGTAGAACGCGAAATCGACGCGCGCCTGCGGCGCGGCATGGTCGACCTTGATTTTTACGGCCTCGGCCGAGCAGACCAGATTGCCCTCGTCATAGGGCATGTCGACGATGGTGGTGACCCCGCCGGCCGCCGCCGAGCGCGTCGACCAGATGAAATCCTCCTGGTTCTTCTGCGACAGAGAATGCACCTGCGCGTCGATGGCGCCCGGCAGGATCAGCGCGCCGGAGAGGTCGTGCCGCTCCTTCGCCGCCGGCATGGCGCCCTGGCCGACATGGATGACCTTGCCGTCCCGGACCGCCACATGGCCACCCTCGACAAGGCGGTCCGGCAGCACAACGGTTCCCTTCAGCACGAGATCGAAATCGGCCATGGTCGTTTCTCCTCAGATCCCGAGCGCGAAGAAGCTGTCGAAGTCCTGCATCGGCGCTTCGGTGACGAAGGAGGCGAGCGCGTCCGGGCAGGCAAGATCGTGGTCGAGGGCCTCGATCTCGGCCGACAGCGGCCGGTCCTTGCGGTAGAAGGGGCAGATCGCCCGCGTCCGGTTATAGGCGACGGCGACGACACCCTCGGCATTGTCGCCGGCGAGATCGATCGCCTGCGCCGACAGCATGGCTTCCAGCGCCGCCAGCTGGCGAAGGTCGCGCACCTGGCTTTCCATGCGCTCGACGATCAGCGGCAGGAAGGTCGCCTCCTCCTCGAGGCCGCCGGCGACGACGATCGACTGCGCCGAGATCGGCACGGCGAGCGACTGGATGCGCATGTAGAGTTCGACGGCGAGCTTCACCAGCGGCCCGAAGCCGGTCGCCGCCTCGCCGGGCGCCACCAGATTGACCGGCAGGTTGCGGCGAACGCCGTTGGAGAGCAGCACGCAGCGGTTCAGCACGTTGCGGGCGAGATGGGCAAAGCCGGTCTGCGCCG
>NZ_JAKGBU010000088.1:0-3066 GCF_021555155.1 Rhizobium alarense | reverse complement strand
GCGGCGAACGCCGTTGGAGAGCAGCACGCAGCGGTTCAGCACGTTGCGGGCGAGATGGGCAAAGCCGGTCTGCGCCGCCTCGACATAGAGCGCCGTCGACAGCGGCAGCGAGCCGCCCGAAGCCATCACCGCATGATCGAGCACGACCGGATTGTCGTCGGTCTGCGCCGTCGCCTCGACGATACGCTCGGCAGCGTTCATCAGCGTATCGAGGCAGGCGCCGAAGACCTGCGCCGTCATGCGCAGGCTGAGCGGATCGTGGATTGCCGAGGGCTTCGGCCAGCTGCCGGAGGAGGCCTGCGCCTCGAACCATTTGCCGGCGAGCGCCTCGCCATGGCCGGACAGCCGTGCCGCCACCCGCCACGGATCGGCCGACGCGCCGAGCGCCAGCGACGACATCATGCCGGTGACCATAAGGTTGCGGATCGCCTTTGCCGCCTCGCGGGCGACATCGGCCGCGGCGGCATGGGCGATGGCGTTGACGCTGAGCGCCGCCAGTGCGTCGCGCGGCTGCATGCGGAAGGGCTTCAGCCCGGCCCGCTCCAGCGCCGCGGCGGCGGGCAGCCGCTCGCCGCGATACCAGGCCTCGCCCTCGCCGGTGAGTGCGGAGGCCACCTGCCCCATCAGGCCGATATCGGCGCAACCCATGGAGCCATGCCGGCGCACCACCGGCACCACGTCCTTTTCGAGAAGCGAAAGGAAGGCCGCGACAAGGTCCGGGCTGCATCCGGAGAAACCGCCGAGCGCCGTGTTCACCCGGATCGCGATGCCCTTGCGCACGATCGGCAACGAGAAGGGTTCGCCGGTACCGAAATGATGTGCCCTGACCAGGTTGGCGTTGAACTCCATGAGGTCGTCGACCGTCCAGAGCCTGTCCTTCATCGAACCGACGCCGGTATTGGAGCCGTAGACCGGCAGGCCCGCGATCAAGCGGTCGGCGATCACCTTGCGCGATTCCGCCACCCGGCCCATGCCCATCTCGCAGGCGACCATCCGCACGGACGCCGTGCCGACCGCTTCGAGCACCTCGAAGCTCAGCGGCTGGCCGGTGAGATAATAGCTGTCTGCGGAAGCGAGCATGTGGGAGGAGTCCTTTCGGATTCGAATGTTACGCCGCCGGCGCGATTGCGGTATATCCCATAAACAATACGGGTTATTCCATTTTCCGGACAGAAGGCAGGAGACGATCTTGGACCTCGCAACCGTCTGCCTCGTGCATACCATATTGCAGGAGCGCAGCATCCGCGGCGCTGCCCGCGTCACCGGGCGGCCGCCCTCGACCATCAGCGCGGCCCTGCAACGTTTCGAGGCGGAGATTTCGGTCCCGCTGGTGCGGCGCGACGGGCAGAACCTGATCCCGACGCTGGAGGCGGAAACACGTCTGACGCATTTCGCCCGCTTCGCCGAGACCGCCGGGGCTCTCGCCGGATTATCAGGGGCGCAGGACAGGTCGATCTATTCGCTGTCCATATCCCTGCACACGCTCGCGCGCTTCGTGACGACCGCGCGCATGGGCAGCGTGCGCAGCGCCGCACGCGCAGCCGGCATCGGCCAGCCGCAACTGGCGCGCCAGATCGGCAGGCTGGAGGCCGACCTCGGATGCATCCTCTTCACGCGCTCGCCGCAGGGCATCCACGGCACGGCGGCGGGCGTCGAGGCGCTTCGGCTCGCCGAGGAGATCGGCGAGATCTGGGACCGGCTGTCGCATGCCGCCGCCGAGCGTTTCCGCAAGAGTGCGGCCACCTGGCGGCTCGGCTCCGTGATCCCCTTCGGCCATGAGAGCGACATCGCCGCGATGCTGGCGCGCCTTGCCATCGGCTGGCAGGCGATCCGCCCGCGCCAGCCGCTCTTCATCTCCTCGACGACGGCGGACGAACTGCTGGCCGGCCTGAAAAGCCGCCGCTTCGACCTCGTGCTGCTGGATATCGAACGCTTTCCGGCGGAATTCGAGGGCGCCCTGATCGCCCGTTCCCGCCTTGCGCTGGCAGCACCGCGCGGCCATGTGGTCGACGGCCTCGCCATGCCCGACATGCTGCTCCGCCACCCGGTCGCCGTGCCAAGCCCGCGCAGCGGCCTGCGCCAGATGGCGGACCGCTTCCTCAACGATACGCTATCGCCGGCCGAACGCGCACGGCTCCGTCTGGTGGAGGTCGACTCCATTCCGGTCATCATCAATCTCGTGCTGCATCACGGCTACCTGTCCATCCTGCCGGAACAGTCGGTCTCCCGGATCGACAGGCCGCCGAGCCTCATTTCGATCGGCGAGAGCTACCAGCAATCGCTCAGCCTCGTCTGGCCGAAAAACGCACTGTCGCGTCAGGCGGCGAGGCAGGTTCTCGCCATAGCCCTTGCCAAGCAGCCATTAAGGTTCTTGACATCTCCGTAACTTACTATACCATTTCCGCGAAAAAGGTATGATCGAACTTTGTTCGATCATACCTTTTTCGCGGAAATGGTATAGTATCAGGCATGATAAAACCAATTGATATCGTTTATCAGACCCTGTTTTCGGAGTTGACGCAACGCTGCTTCGATGGCGCCTTCCTGAGTGATTTTTCGCCGGAAGGACGCTTTGTTCCAGTAACCGTGAAGGATAGGACCTATTGGTATTTCGACATGCCTGACGGATTCGGCGGGAAGAAGAGGGCTTACGTTGGTCCAGTTGATGACACAGAGATCTCCGACAGAGTAGAGCATTTCAAGGGCCTAAAAGCTGATATCAAGGCTCGGCACAAACTGGTATCCACCCTCGTTCGCGAAGCCTATTTGCCCCAACCGAACCCTATTGCGGGGGACGTCGTGGAAGCGCTAGCAAATGCCGGCCTTTTTCGGCTACGAGCCGTTCTTGTCGGCACGACCGCCTTTCAGGCTTATCCGGGATTGCTTGGCGTACGCTTCGATGAAGCCAGCCTGCAAACCGGAGATGCCGATTTTGCGCAATTCCACTCTGTATCGGCGGCGGTAGAAGATAGCATCCCACCTGTTCTCAGTAAGCGGCAAGCTGAGGCCGCTCAGGCTGCGTAATTCCACGGCATGAGTGCATCGAGATCGCTGCTGGGCCAGCTG
>NZ_JAKGBU010000087.1:15899-22018 GCF_021555155.1 Rhizobium alarense | reverse complement strand
ATATAAAATTACTTTACGAGGCAGCTTGCGGCGCCCCGTCCGAGACTTTCGCAAAACCACGGCGCGGCGGCGGGCGTGGGCGAAGCGGCTGCGCCGGCGAGCACGTGAAAGCCACGCCGCAGGCGTTTGCCGAATCCGAGGCGTGCCGACCGGGCGTTTCTTTCCGGCGTCCGCCGGGACCAGGGCTCACTTCGAGGCGGACGGCGCGCCGAAGACGAAGCGGGAATAGCCGAGATAGGACCAGACCATCGCCACGGCCGAAGCGGCGGCCACGGCAAGAACCGGGTTCAGCCAGGGCAGCGCCAGCACGAGGCCGGAATAGACGGCATAGTTGAGCAGCGCCGACGACAGGCCGACGCCGCCGTAGCGGGCGCCTTCGGAAGCCAGCGAATGCGGACTGCGCCCGAAGGTGACCCGCCGGTTGACGAACCAGGTGACCGCCATGGCGGTCGCGATGGCGACGATGCGGGCGAGGAACGGACCGAGCGGGGTGGCGGCAAGAAGCAGCGCCAGCATGCCGGCATCGACCAGGAAGCCGATGGCGCCGGCGACCGCGAAGGCGAGCAGCCGCCTCACGCGGCGCGCGCCCGCCTGCCCTGCGCCGGTTTCTCCGCCGGCGCCTTTCGCAGGGACGGCTCCGTCGCCGCCGTGAGGCTCATATAGTGGATGCGCAGCTGCTCGGCCCGTGCCCGGGCGACCGAATCGAGGATCATGCCGGCCGCGAAGACGAGGAAGGAGATCATCATCAGCGCCATCGACAGCACCCAGGTCGGCAGGCGGTCGACGAGGCCGGTGCGGAAATACTCGGCGAGCACCGGCGCCATGAAGGCGAGGCTTGCCAGCATGAAGCCGGCGCTGATCGTGCCGAAGAAGGTGAAGGGCCGCGTCTCCTTCATCAGCATGGCGAACATCCACAGGATGCGCGCGCCGTCGCGGAAGGTCGACAGCTTGGAATGGGAGCCCTCCGGACGGCGGCCGTAGTCGAGCTCGAGCTCGGCGACCGGCAGCTTCAGCCGCGAGGCATGCACCGACATCTCCGTCTCGATCTCGAAGCCGCCGGAAACCGCCGGGAAACTCTTGGCGAAGCGGCGCGAGAACACCCGGTAGCCGGAGAAGATGTCGGTGAAATCGTTGCCGAAGAGCGACCGGTAGAGCACGTTGAAGAGGCGGTTGCCGAAGGCATGGCCCTGGCGGCCGGCATCGTCGTGTACGCCGCGGCGCGTGCCGACCACCATGTCGGCCCGTTCGGTGAGCAGCGTGCGGATCAGTTCCTGCGCGTCGTCGGGCGCGTAGGTGCCGTCGCCGTCCGCCATGACGTAGATGTCGGCCTCGATGTCGGAGAACATCCGGCGCACGACATTGCCCTTGCCCTGGCGCCGCTCGCGCACGACCATCGCGCCGGCGAGCGCCGCGCGCAGCGCCGTCGAGTCCGTGGAATTGTTGTCGTAGACGAAGACGCGGGCGCCGGGCAGCGCCGCGCGGAAGCCGGTGACCACGGCGGCGATCGTCTGCGCCTCGTTGTAGCAGGGCAACAGGATCGCGACATCGAGTTCGCTGAGCAGGACGTCCGGCATGGATCGGCTTTCTGAAACGGTTTGCCGGCCTCCCGCCGGTGCGCGCTTTACTATTTCTTGAGAAGGTTAAGCTTAGGTTTCCCGCGCAAGTGTCATGACGAAAGAACGGCGGCAGCGCATGGCGAGCTGGACGATGACCTCCGACGACAACGACGGGCGGCAGGCGGCCCGGCCGCGGCGCGGTGCGTGGCCGACGGCGCTTGTCGCAACGCTCTACGCGCTCGCCGTGGCCATCGCCTCCGCCGTCAACCGCCTGCCGTCCGCCACCGACTATGTCGGCAGCGACAACGACGACATCATGCGCCTCGTTCAGGTGCGCGACCTGCTTGCCGGCCAGGACTGGTTCGACCTCCACCAGTACCGCCTCGGGCTGGGAGACGGCACGCTGATGCACTGGTCGCGGCTGATCGACCTGCCGATC
Organism: Rhizobium alarense; assembly: GCF_021555155.1. Classification (GTDB taxonomy): domain Bacteria; phylum Pseudomonadota; class Alphaproteobacteria; order Rhizobiales; family Rhizobiaceae; genus Rhizobium_D; species Rhizobium_D alarense. The sequence continues at coordinate 20,023 of NZ_JAKGBU010000087.1, read as the reverse complement.
GCCAATCTCATCGCGTTCTTCCGGCTCTTCACCGGCCAGGCGACGGCCGAGGCGATCGTGCTCACGGGCTGGCCGCTCCTTCTGATCTTCCCGCTCTTCGCCGGCATCGCGCTCGCCGCCGGACGGATCGGCGGCCGGCCGGCCCTGCATATCGGGCTGATCCTCGCCGCGGTCACCGCCTTCTCGCTGAACCGCTTCCAGCCCGGTTCCATCGACCACACCAATGTGCAGCTCGTGCTCATGGTGTGGATCATCGCGCTGCTGATCGGCCCGGCGGACGGCGCCGGCGTGCGGCGCGACCGCCTCGCCGCCGGCATGCTCAGCGGACTGGCGATCGCGATCGGCGCCGAGACGACGCCGATGGTCGCCGTCGCCTGCGGCTGCGTGGCGATCGGCTGGGCGCTGCGGGGAAAGCCCGACGGCGCGCCGGCGATGGCCTTCGGCCTCGGACTGGCGGCGACCGTCGGCCTCTGCTTCTTCGCAACCGTGCCGCCTTCGGGCTACGGCACCGTCACCTGCGACGCCATTTCCTACGGCTTCTATGCACTTGCGACCTTCGGCGGCGGGCTGCTCTTCCTGGCCGCCGCCTTTGCAAGCGGCCGCAGCCTCTCCGTCCGGCTTGCAGCCCTTGCCGGCATCGGCGCGGTGCTCGGCGTCTCCGCGCTGCTGATCGCGCCCGGCTGCCTCGGCAATCCGCTTGCAGACCTCGACCCGCTGCTGCAGACCTTCTGGCTTGCCGGCGTGATGGAGGCCCAGTCGTTCCTTGCCGTGCTGTCCAGCGATCCCGGCATGATCGGCTTCTATTACGCCGCCGGGGTGCTCGGCGTCGCGGTCTGCGTGCTGCGCGTCGCGCGGGGCGACCGGCGCGGGGCGCATGCAGTCGTGCTGGCGGTCCTCGCCTGCTGCCTCCTCATCGCCTTCGTGCAGATCCGCGCCTCGACCTTCGCCAACATGATCGCCATCGTGCCGCTCGCCGGCGCGATCGCCGATCTGCGGCAGCGCATGCATGCGCGGCCGAAGGAGAACAAGGCGAGCCTCGCCTTCGCGGTCTTCGCCCTGGCCAGCGTGCCGCCGGCCTGGGCGCTCGTCGGCGTCTCGATCCCCGGCGCCACCCAGGCAAGGGTCGGCGCCACCTGGTCGAGCACGGCGGAAGAAACCGTCGCCACCTCCTGCTTCAGCGCCGCCGCCATCGCGCCGCTTTCCGCCGAGCCGGCCGGCGTCGTCGCCGGAACCTCGGATTTCGGGGCACCGGTCCTGCGTTATACCGGCCACCGCGTGCTGTCGGCGCCCTACCATCGCAACCAGGGCGGCATGCTGACGGAGCTTCACATCGGGCTTTCGAATCCGCGCCAGGCGGAGGCCTTCCTGCGGGGCGCCGGCGTGACGCTCGTCGCCTTCTGCCCGACGGACACGCAGATGCAGCTGATCGCGAGAAGCGAGCCGGAAGGCCTCTATGCCGAGCTCAATGCCGGCCGGGTGCCGTCCTATCTCGAAGCGATCCCGAACGGCGGCACGCCGCTGCGGCTCTATCGCGTCCGGCCGTCGAAGGACGGCGTTCGGTAGCACCAGGGGCCTCGCCGCAGGGAATCTCCGGGAATGAGGGCTCCGCATGCTGGCAGCGCGGCGCAACTGCGCTAAAAAGGCAGCATGAGCATCTTCGACGCCGCCGATTCGCCGTCCAATCTCGCCGAATACTCGGTCTCCGAGCTCTCCGGCTCGATCAAGCGCACGGTGGAACAGGCCTTCGACCAGGTCCGGGTGCGAGGCGAGATATCCGGCTACCGGGGGCCGCACTCCTCCGGCCACGCCTATTTTTCGCTGAAGGACGACCGGGCGCGCATCGACGCGGTCATCTGGAAGGGTACCTTCTCGCGGCTGCGCTTCCGGCCGGAGGAGGGCATGGAGGTGATCGCCACCGGCAAGGTCACCACCTTTCCCGGATCCTCCAAATACCAGATCGTCATCGAATCGCTCGAGCCGGCCGGCGCCGGCGCGCTGATGGCCCTGCTCGAGGAACGGCGCAGGAAACTCGCCGCCGAGGGGCTGTTCGACGCCGACCGCAAGCGGCCGCTGCCGTTCCTGCCGGCGGTGATCGGCGTCGTCACCTCGCCGACCGGCGCCGTCATCCGCGACATCCTGCACCGGATCGCCGACCGCTTCCCCGTCCATGTGCTCGTCTGGCCGGTGAAGGTGCAGGGCGAGGGATCGGGCGACGACGTGGCCGCCGCGATCGACGGCTTCAACGCCTTCGCGACGGGCGGGCCGATACCGCGGCCGGACGTGCTGATCGTCGCGCGCGGCGGCGGCAGCCTCGAGGACCTCTGGAGTTTCAACGACGAGGCCGTCGTACGCGCCGCGGCCCGGTCCGGCATCCCCCTCATCTCCGCTGTCGGCCACGAGACCGACTGGACGCTGATCGACCACGCCGCCGACCGGCGCGCACCGACGCCGACCGGCGCCGCCGAGATCGCCGTGCCGGTGAAGGCGGATCTGGAAGCGACGCTGGCGGCGCTCGCGGCACGGCTCGGCAATGCCGCGAGCCGGCAGATGGAGCTGCGGCGGCAGGCGCTCCGGGCGATGGCGCGGGCGCTTCCCTCGCTCGACCAGCTGCTCGCGCTGCCGCGCCGCCGCTTCGACGAGGCCGCCGCCGGCCTCGGGCGGGGCCTGCGCATGAACACGCTCGCCAAGCGGCAGGCCTTCGAACGCAGCGCCGCGCATCTGCGAAGCGATCTCGTCGCCGGCCGCATCGCCGAGCGCCGGCAGCGCATCGCGGACAATGCGCGCCGTGCCGAGCGCATGGTGGAACGCCTGCTCGACCGGCTGCGCGCCCGCACCGCCGCCTCCGAGGCGGCGCTGCGTGGCGCGCCGATGCGCATGCTTGCAGAAATCCGGCGCGGCCGGGAAAGCCTCGCCAGCCGCGCCCGGCGCGCGGAGACGGCGATGACGGCGGTGCTTGCCCGGCGGCGGTCTCAGCTCGTCGCGCAGGACCGGGTGCTGCAGTCGCTCTCCTACCGCAACGTGCTGAAACGCGGCTACGCCCTGGTGCGCGACGACGCCGGAAGGCCCGTGAAGGCGGCCAGGGAACTCGCTCCCGCCGCGGCGATCACCATCGAATTTTCGGACGGGCTGGTCGATGCCGTGGCGAAGGCGGCGCGGCCGGACGCAGGCGACCCGGCGCCGGGCGATGCCGCGAGGGTCGCATCGCCATCCTCAACCGCGCCGGCCCGCCGGAAAGGCAAACCGGTGCCGCCGGGCTCCGATCCGTCCGACCAGGGCTCGCTCTTCTGAGGCGCCGATGAACATCCTGCTCGTGCTCGCCCTGAAACGCGTCTGACGCCGGGCGCACGGTCAGCCGCCGTCGCGCGCCTTGCGATGGGCGGCCGACAGCCCGTCGAAGACGGCGCCGGTAACGTCGCTGTCCAGCATGGCGCTGAGGCCGGCCGCCGTCGTGCCGCGATATTCCATGAAGGTCTCGACGATGTCGGCGGGCGTGTCGGGCGACTCAGCCATCAGCATGGCGGCACCGAGGAAGAGCTGGCGCACCGCCGTGTCGGCCGTTTCCGGATCGACACCGGCCTCGATCGCGTGGCGGATCATCGAATCGGCGAAGAGCGCCGGGAAGGCCGGCCCGCCGCCGGTGAGCGCGGTGAAATAGTCGAGCTCCGTTTCCTCCGTCACCGCATGCGGCGTGCCGGAGGCGGAGAAGAGCCGTTCAGCGAAGTCGATGTCCTCGTCCGTCGCATCGTCGGTCGCATACCAGGGCGTGAAGGAAAGGCGCTGCTCGGCGCAGGCATTCGGCATGGCACGGATGATGCGCTCCGTGCCGAAGCGATCGGCGAGATGGTCCGTGTCGACGCCGGCCATGACGGAGATGAGCAGCCGGTCGTCGAGGTCGAGCTCGATCTCCGCCAGCTGGGCCGGACGGACCGACACCATGACGATGTCGGCCTCGTCCGCGAGGATCTCGTTATCGGTCAGGTGGCGGACGGCGGGCCACGACTCGAGGCCGCCCGTGCCGCTGCGCGACGAGATGACGAGACGGGCCGGCGATATGACGCCTTCCACGATGGCAGGCCGCAGCAACGCCCCGGCCAGCCAGCCGTTTCCCCCGATCACCCCCAGCG
>NZ_JAKGBU010000087.1:0-15799 GCF_021555155.1 Rhizobium alarense | reverse complement strand
GTTCCCGATCACGCCCACTCGCCGCCACGCATGACGGGGACGCGTTCCCCGTCCGGCTTGACACCGTCGATGTCCACCCTGTCCGAACCGATCATCCAGTCGATATGAATGAGGCTCGCATTGCCGCCCTGCGCGGCGATCTGGTCCTGCGTCAGTGTCGCGCCGTCGAGGAAGCACTTGGAATAGCACTGGCCGAGCGCGATGTGGCAGGCGGCGTTCTCGTCGAACAGCGTGTTGTAGAACAACAGGCCGCTCGCCGAGATCGGCGAGGAATGCGGCACCAGCGCCACCTCGCCGAGGCGGCGGGCGCCCTCGTCGGTGTCGAGCACCTTGTTGAGCACCGCCTCGCCCTTCGACGCCTTTGCCTCGACGATGCGGCCGGCCTCGAAGCGGACCCGGATGTCGTCGATCAATGTGCCCTGGTGCGACAGCGGCTTGGTGGAGGAGACATGGCCCTCGACGCGGCGCGCATGCGGCGTCGTGAAGACCTCCTCGGTCGGGATGTTCGGATTGCAGGTGATGCCGTTCTTCGCCGTCGAGGCGCCGCCGTGCCATTCGTGGCCGTCGGCAAGGCCGACCGTCAGATCGGTGCCGGGCCCGGTGAAGCGAAGGGCGGCGAAGCGCTGCCCGTTGAGCCAGGCCGACCGCTTCGCGAGATTGGCATTGTGTGCCTCCCAGGCCGCAACCGGATCGGCGACGTCGACCCGCGAGGCGGCGAAGATCGCATCGGCGAGCCTGGCGACCGCCACCTCCTCCGGGTCGTCCGGGAACATCTGCTTCGCCCAGGACGGGTTGGGATAGGAGACGATGTTCCAGTTGATGTCGAAATTGGCGATCTTCTCGAGCGCCGGCTTGTAGGCGGTGGAATTCGCCTTGTTGGCCCGTGCGACCCTGCCCGGATCCTCGCCGGACAGCAGCATGGGATTGTCGCCGGCGATCGCGAGCCGCGCCGCGCCGTTCGCATAGGCCTTCGCCATGCCCTCGTAGAGCCAGTCCGAGGCGCGGTCGAAACTTTCGTCCGGCGCGTGGCGATAGCGGGCGAGCGTCGCCTCCTCGTCGGAATAGAAGGCCGTGACGAGGCCGGCGCCGGCCATATAGGCATGTTGGGTGATGAGGCGCGCGAGCGGCAGGGCGGCAACCGGCGCCGTCATCACGAGGTCCTGGCCGCGCTGAAGCTGAAGGCCGATCCTGACGGCGACTTCCGCCAGCTTGTCGAGTTTCGCCGGATCGACGGCGGACGGGGAATTGGCCGGATAGGACATGATACGCCTGCTCTTCTCAAATCGGATGGAACAGACTTAGAGCGCTTTGCGCAAGAAATGAAGCGCCAACCGGCCGGCCTCTTCACGGTCGCGCCGCCGGCAGGGACACAGGCCGCCGGGGGCACCGGCGAGGCGGCCTTTGCCGCTGCCTCTAAATCCGTTTGCAAATTCCGTCGATATGGATGTGAATGCGTGCATGCCGCACCGATCGCAGGATCATCCGCCGCTGCCCTCGCATCAGGCCGTCGAAGCCTGGTTCCGGTTGATGCGTGCGCAGAGGAGCGTGCTTTCGGCGATCGACGCCGACCTGCTGGCGGCGGGCCAGCCGCCGCTTGCCGTGTATGACATTCTCTACGTGCTGTCCCAGGCCCACGAGGGTTCGCTCGACCCGGCGGAGATCGGACGGCGCGCCATGCTTGCGCAGGCCGATCTCGTGCCCGTGCTCGACCGACTGGCGGACGAAGGGTTCGTGCTCCGGGACGATCCTGACGCAAAAGGCGGCGGGCTGCGGATCGCGATCGCCCCGGCGGGTCGCGAACTGCGGCTGAAGATGTGGGAGGTCTACGAGCCCTCGATCGAGCGGCACCTCGGCGCGCGGATGAGCGAGGTCGACGCCAATGTGCTGGCGACGCTGCTCGCAAAACTTCTCTGAACGTCAGGCGACCAGCGGCGCCGCGATCGCCTGCAGCACGGCCTACGCGTCCCGTGGCGAGAGCCGCACCTGCAGGCCGCGCTGCCCGCCGTTGACATAGACGGCGTCATGCGCCATCGCCTCGGCCTCGATTGCCGTCGCAACGCGCTTCTTCTGGCCGAAGGGGCTGATGCCGCCGACATGATAGCCGGTCAGCCGCTCGGCATCGGCCGGTTTCATCATCGCGGCAGACTTGCCCCGGAAGGCGCTGGCGAGTTTCTTCATCGAGACCTCGCGGTCGGACGGCACGACGACGCAGACCGGCTTGCCGTCGACCTCCGCCATCAGCGTCTTGAGGACCCGCGCCGGATGCTCGCCGATCGCGGCGGCCGCCTGCAGGCCGATGCGCTCCGCGTTCGGGTCGTAGTCATAGGCATGGACAGTGAAGGCGACGCCCGCCTTTGCGAGCGTTGCCGTGGCACGGGTGGTCCTGGACATGGTGCGTCGATCCGGTTGCGTCGGCTCCTGCCTGCCGGAAGGCGCGCGGCGCTGTCAATGCGAAAGCGAAGCCGGACACGCTATAGCCGGCTAAAGATATTCCGCCGCCATCGCCTCGAGATCCTCCCACAGGCTTTCCGCGAAGGAGCGGGTGACGACGATCTCGAAGCGGTCGTCGTCGACCTTCGTCAGGTGGACGGCGAGATGGCCGATCATCGTCATGGCCGACGCGCCGACGGGGAAGGCGTGCGGATGAAGGTCGAGCGCCGTGCCCTTGGCAAGAACGGTTCGCACCGCGCTGCCGCCGAGCGCGATACGCACCCGGCCGTGGCTCTGGTCCAGCACGTCGGCCCTGCCGTCGAGCGCGGCGGCGATCGCCTGCAGGCCGGTCGGCTCGAGCGGCCGGTCGCCGACCAGCAGCCATTGGCCGGGGCCGGCGGGACGCAGCGACGCGCCCTGCCGTTCGGCAAGCGACGCCAGCACCGTCGCCGCATCGTTCGCGGTGGGCGCGGCAAGGATCTGCACCACATGGCCCGGCACCGGTGCGGCGAGCCAGAGCGGCGAACCGGCATCGCCGACGGCCTTGCCGTCGAGCGGCGAACAAAGGATGAGCGCGGCGTCAGACATGGAGCTTTCCGTTTTCCGGATCGATGAAGCAGGGCGCGCAGAGCACGGCCGGCGTGAACTCGGCGCGCAGCGCGTTCCAGACCACGACCTCCTCGCCGTGGCGCTGCGGCCCGTGCTTGACGAGCGCCAGGCCGACCGCATGGCCGAGACCCGGCGAGAAGGCTGCGGAGGTGACGTAGCCCTGATCGTTCTCGAGCGTGGCGGCGTCGCCCTTCTTCAGGATATGCGCGCCGGCGCGGAAGCCCTCCCCGCGATCGAGCGGTTTCACGCCGACGAGCTGCGGCCGGTCGGCGGCCTGCAGACCCTCGCGGGCGAGCATGGCCTTGCCGATGAAATCCGGCTTCGTCTTCGACACCATGCGTCCGAAGCCGAGGTCGCCGGGCGTCACCGTGCCGTTGATCTCGGAATGGGTGACGTGACCCTTCTCGATGCGCATGACGCCGAGCGCCTCGACGCCATAGGCGCAGATGCCGTGCGGTCTGCCCGCCGCCATGATCGCATCCGCCACCGTCTCGCCGTAGCCGGCCGGCACGGCAAGCTCGTAGGCGAGTTCGCCCGAAAAGGAGATGCGGAACAGCCGGCCGTGGAGCGCGCCGCCGAAAAGCGAGACCGCGCGGGCGGCGAGATAGGGGAAGGCGTCGTTGTCGATGGCATCGTCGACGATCGCCTGGAGGATCGCGCGGGCCTTCGGCCCTGCGATCGCCATCTGCGCCCACTGGTCCGAGACCGAGGCGAAGCGCACGTCGAGCTCCGGCCAGAGCGCCTGGGCGCAGAATTCGAGATGTTCGAGCACGCCGGCGGCATGCGCCGTCGTCGTCGTCATCAGGTAGTGGCTTTCGCCCAGCCGGCTCGTCGTGCCGTCGTCGTCGATGAAACCGTCCTCGCGCAGCATCAGGCCGTAGCGCGCCTTGCCGACGGGGAGCTTCAGGAAGCCGTTGCAATAGACGCGGTCGAGGAAGACGGCGGCGTCCCTGCCGAAGATCTCGATCTTGCCGAGTGTCGACACGTCGCAGAGGCCGGCGGCGGACCGCACGGTCAGGACCTCGCGGTCGACGCTCTGCCGCCAGGTCGCCTCGCCCGCGCGCGGGAACCAGGAGGAGCGGTACCACAGGCCCGATTCGACGAAGACGGCGCCGTTCCTCTCCGCCCAGCCGTGCAGCGGCGAGCGGCGCACCGGCTGGAAATGCCGGCCCTTCGCGGTGCCGGCCAGCGCGCCGAAGGTGACGGGGGTATAGAAGGGCCGGAAGGTGGTGGTGCCGACTTCGGCCGGCGAGATGCCGCGGGCCTCGGCGAGAATGCCGATGGCGTTGACGTTCGACAGCTTGCCCTGGTCGGTCGCCATGCCGCTCGTCGTATAGCGCTTCGCGAGCTCGACATGGCCGTAGCCTTCGCGGACGGCGAGGCCGAGATCCTTCACATGCACGTCGTTCTGGAAATCGACGAAGGCCTTGCCCTTCGGTGCCTTGACCGCCCAGAGCGGCTTCGCCGCCCCGTCGCCGGGCGCGCCCTCGACGGCACCGAACTCTGCCGGCCGGCCCGGCAGGCCGAGCGACAGCACGGCCTCGGCAGCCAGCCGCGCGCCGTCCGAAAGGCAATCGGCAAGCCCGCCCCTGCCCGCAGCCGCGCCGGCGGGCGCGAGCCCCCGGAGATCGGCGGGTGCCAGGAAGGCGGCCTGCGCCTCGTCCCAGACGGGTTTTCCGCCGCGATGGCAGGCGAGGTGGATAACCGGCGAAAAGCCGCCGGACATGCCGAGCGCATCCGCCTCGATCGTCTCCTCCCGCCCGTCGCGCACCACCGTGACCGCGTTGAGCGCGCGGCCCCCCTTCGTGTCGCGGACGACGGCGCCGGCGATCTGCCGTGCCCGGCCGCTCCAGGAGACGGCCGGTGCCGGGCGGCTGTCGACGATCGCAGCGACCTCGACGCCGCGCGCCTCCAGGTCGGCGGCGACGGCATAGGCGCTGTCATTGGTGGTGAACAGCGCGACGCGGCGCCCGGCCGCGACCGCGTAGCGGTTGAGATAGGTCCGCAGGGCGCCCGCCATCATGACGCCCGGCCTGTCGTTGCCGCCGAAGACGAGCGGGCGCTCCTCGGCGCCGGTCGCCAGGATCGCCTGCTTCGCGACGATGCGCCAGAGCCGCTCGACGGGGCGCTTAGGATCGACGACGCCGACATGTTTCTGCACGCGCTCGACGGCACCGAAGACATTGTCGTCGTACCAGCCGAAGGCCGTGGTGCGGGGGAGGATGTCGACATTCGGCAGGCTCTCCAATTCCGCGATCACCGTCGCGGCAAAGGCCGGCGCCAGGACGCCGCCGATCGTCGCCGTTTCCGAGAGCAGGCTGCCGCCCGGACGCTCGCCCTCGTCGAGGAGGAGGACGCGGGCACCGGCCCGGCCGGCGGTGAGCGCCGCGGCAAGGCCCGCCGGGCCGGCGCCGACGACGAGCAGGTCGCAATGGGCCCAGCGCTTCTCGTAGGCGTCCGGGTCCGCCTCGTGCGTCGCACGGCCGAGGCCCGCGGCCCTGCGGATCAGCGGCTCGTAGAGCTTTTCCCAGAAGGCCGCCGGCCACATGAAGGTCTTGTAGTAGAAACCGGCGCCGAGCAGCGGCGAGAGCAAGCCGTTGACGGCGCCGATGTCGAAGCCGAGCGACGGCCAGCGGTTCTGGCTCTCGGCCGAGAGCCCGTCATAGAGCGGCTGGACGGTTGCCCGCGTGTTGGCCTCGCGCCGGCCGCCGCGGCCGATGGCAACGAGCGCGTTCGGCTCGGCCGCACCTGCGGTCAGCACGCCGCGGGGGCGATGGTACTTGAAACTGCGGCCGACGAGGCCGATGCCGTTGGCGAGCAGCGCCGAGGCCAGCGTGTCGCCGGCATGACCGGACAGCGGCCTGCCGTCGAAGGTGAAGCGAAGCGTGGCCGAGCGGTCGATGAGGCCGCCCTCGGCAAGGCGCCGGGAGGTCATGCGGCGCCTCCGGACGAAAGACCCGCCGCGTCCTGCGCACCGTAGACCTCGTGCGTCGCCGTGTCCCGCTCCACCACCAGCCAGCGCCGGCAGCCGCCGACATGCTGCCAGTGCTCGCGGTGGCGCCCGCGCTGGTTGTCGCGCGCATAGACATAGGCGAACCACGCCTCCCGCGGCGCATCGGGCGCCGGGCGCACGACGGCGGCATCGCCGCGCACCTTGAACTCTTCCTTGGGGCGCGGCCCGCAATGGGGGCACGGAATGAAGCTTGCCATCGTGTTTCCCTTCTAGTGCAGGTTCGCCTGGGCGCCCTTGCCGCCCTCGTCGAGGAGATAACCGCGCTCGAAGCGGTCGAGCCGCATCTGCCGCGCCGTCTCGTGCGGCTCATTCCTCGCGATCAGGTGCGCGAAGCAGTAGCCGGAGGCCGGCGTCGCCTTGAAGCCGCCGTAGCACCAGCCGGCATTGAGGTAGAGATTGTCGATCGGCGTGCGGTCGATGATCGGCGACCCGTCCATCGACATGTCCATGATGCCGCCCCAGGCGCGCAGCATCCGGACGCGCGACAGCGCCGGGATCATCGAGACGCCGGCCTCGGCGACATGTTCCACCATCGCCAGATTGCCGCGCTGGGCATAGGAATTGTAACCGTCGATGTCGCCGCCGAAGACCAGGCCGCCCTTGTCCGACTGCGAGATGTAGAAATGGCCGACGCCGAAGGTGACGACGCAATCGATGAAGGGCTTCAGCCCCTCCGAGACGAAGGCCTGCAGCACATGGCTCTCGATCGGCAGCGACAGGCCGGCCATCTCCGCGGTGCGGCTCGAATTGCCGGCGGTCGCCAGCGCCAGCCTGCCGCATCCGATGAAGCCGCGACTGGTCTCGACGCCGGTGACGCGGCCGTTCTCGCGGCGGATGGCTGTCACCTCGCAGTGCTGGATGATGTCGACGCCGCGGCTGTCGGCGCCGCGCGCATAGCCCCAGGCGACGGCATCATGGCGCACCGTGCCGGCGCGCCGCTGCAGAAGGCCGCCGAGCACGGGGAAGCGGGCATTGTCGAAATCGAGGAACGGCAGCATCTCGCGCAGCGCCGGCCGCTCGAGCAGCTCGGCGTCGACCCCGTGCAGCCGCATCGCGTTGCCGCGCCGCGTATAGGCGTCGCGCTGGGCGTCGGAATGGTAGAGGTTGACGATGCCGCGCTGCGACACCATGGCATTGAAGTTGAAGTCCTGCTCCAGCCCCTCCCAGAGCGTCAGCGACAGCTCGTAGAACGGATTGTTGCCGGGCAGCAGGTAGTTGGAGCGGATGATCGTCGTGTTGCGGCCGACGTTGCCGGAGCCGACATAACCCTTCTCGATAACCGCGACGTTGCGCAGCCCGAATTCCTTGGCGAGGTAGTAGGCCGTCGCCAGTCCATGCCCGCCGCCGCCGACGATGATCACGTCGTAGTGCGGCTTCGGCGCCGGCTGACGCCAGGCGGGCTGCCAGTCGCGGTTGCCTGTGAGGGCGTTCTTCAGCAGAGACAGGGCGGAATAGCGCATGCGGCCCCCATGGGAGTGATCGCCGCATCATCGGTTGGAAGTCGATCGGGCACTTGCTTGCACGAGACGAAAAATTTACAAAATAGGACATGGGAGATCGCGACGACCGGCAGGTCCAGGACATCGGCTTCATCCTGATCGACGGCTTCGCGCTGATGAGCTACGCCGCCGCGAGCGAACCGCTGCGTGCCGCCAACCTCTTGGCAGGACGCGAGATCTATCGCATGCAGGCCTTTCGCGACGGCGGCGGGGCGGCAAGAGCCTCGTCCGGCGCGCTGGTGCCCTGCGAAGGCCTGCCGCAGAAAGCGGGCGGCCTGCACACCGTCTTCGTCTGCGCGGGCGGCATGCCCGACCGCTGGCAGGCGCCGGCCGTCGAGGCGACGATCCGGCTTCTCGCGCGGCAGGGCGTGCGGATCGGCGGCATTTCCGGCGGTCCGCATATTCTCGCCGCCGCCGGCCTGCTTGCCGGCTGCCGTTTCACCATTCACTGGGAGCACGCGCCGGTCTTCGCGGAGACCTTTCCGGCGCTCGCACCGGAACGGGCGCGCTACGTGATCGACGCCGGGCGCATCACCTGTGGCGGCGGCGTCGCGCCGCTCGACATGATGCATGCGCTGATCGCCGGTCGCATGGGCGGGGATTTCGCACGCCGCGTCAGCGACTGGTACCTGCACACGGCCGTCGGCGGATCCGCGGCACCGCAGCGCGCCTCGCTCGCCGAGCGGCACGGCGTTCATCATCCGGCACTGCTCGCCGTGCTGGAGAAGATGGAGGCGACCGTCGAGACGCCGCTTGCCCGCGACGCCATGGCCCGTTTCGCCGGCATCACGCCCCGCCATCTCGACCGGCTGTTCGCCGGCAAGATGAGCTCGACCTTTCTCGCCGAATACCGCCGCATCCGGCTGGAGCACGCGCGGCGCCTGCTGCAGCAGAGCCCGCTCGCGATCGGCGAGATCGCATTGGCCTGCGGCTTCCAGAGCGCCGGACATTTCTCCACGACCTACCGCCGCCATTTCGGCCAGACCCCCAGCACCGTGCGCGGCTGATGCCGGAAGCGGTTTTCTTGCGGGTTGAGAAGATTTCACTCCGGAGATAGGCTGCCGATCGACGCAGCGCCGGAGGACGGAATGGCACGCAGGAAGGAACCGATAGCGATGGCGGCGGGCGACGGCGCAACCGTGCGGCCGAGCCTGACGCAGGACCCGCACGCGCTGCGCGAGCCGAAGGAGAACAACCTTGAAATGGCGATCGGCCACGAGGTGCGCGCCTTCCGCAAGAAGCTCGGCATCACCGTCACCGACCTCTCGGCCGCGACCGGCATTTCGCTCGGCATGCTGTCGAAGATCGAAAACGGCAACATCTCGCCGTCTCTGACGACCTTGCAGTCGCTCTCGCGCGCACTCGGCGTGCCGCTGACGGCCTTCTTCCGCCGCTTCGAGGAGCCGCGCAACGCGATGTTCGTCAAGGCCGGCGAAGGGGTGGAGATCGAGCGGCGCGGCACGCGCTCCGGCCACCAGTACAACCTGCTCGGCCATATCGACAACAACACGAGCGGGGTGGTGGTGGAACCCTATCTCATCACGCTCACCACCGATTCCGACGTCTTCCCGGCCTTCCAGCACGAGGGCATGGAATTTCTCTACATGCTGGAGGGCGAGGTGGTCTACCGCCACGGCGACCAGCTCTTCACCATGCAGCCCGGCGACAGCCTGTTCTTCGACGCCGATGCGCGCCACGGACCCGAGGTGCTGGTGACGCTGCCGGCGAAATATCTGTCGATCATCGCCTATCCGCAGGGGTGACTACGGAATGTGCAGATTGTCGTCTCATTCTGCGAAGCTACGAGATGGATACGCATCAATATCGTTCGTCATCACGAAATTTTCGCAGGAAATCGCCTGCGCTTTCCGCCGACGGCTGCATAGATGCAGTCAACGCCCGCAAGCGCTTGATGTCGATCGGCTTCTTCGGTCTTCTCCGCCGGCACCGGCACCAGCCGCGCGACGATCTTGCCGCGCCGCATGATCTCGACTGCCTCGCCCGCCTCGGCGCGTGCAACGAGTTCGCCGAGGCGGGCCTTGGCCTCAGTGAGATTGATGCGCGTCACAGCACTGCTCCTGACCTGCTTGTTGGTCATAATTTATCGATCGTCGGATCGACCGGCAAACATCCGGCGAAGACGTAGGGAATACGCACCTCGGGCCGATCCGGGGGAAAGTCCCGGCTGTTGCGTGTGACGAGAAGGGACGCGCTCGTCAGGGCGCTCGCCCAGATGACGGCATCCGGCAGTCGGATTCGATGCCTGCGCCGGAGCGTCACCGCCTCCTCGGCAACGAGGTCCGTGAGCGGCAGGACCTCGAATGTGCCGAGAAAGGCGCGGGTGCCGGCTTCGGTCTCCGGCGTGGTTCCGACCATCACCTCCATCCAGGTGACGATGCTGACGACGCGTTCCCGATAGCGAAGAATCTCGTCTCGTGCAGCGGTTATGCCGTTCAGATAGTCGACCAGGATGTTGGTGTCGAAGACCGCCTTCACCATTCGGAGCGCAGCTTTTCCTGATAGGCAAGCCCATCGCCGGCGCCACCGTCCCATAGGCCGAAGGACGGCAAGTCGTCACTCGGTGTCTTCTCTTCTATGAAGCGGTCGACGGCACGCCGGATCAGTTCGGCCCGGGAGACGCGCTGGCGGCGCGCAAGCGTGTCAAGCGCGCGAATCTGGTCGTCGTCGAATGTCACCAGTGTTCGCATGCGGGCACTCCAATGTGATAACTTACCTATATATCTAGCACCAAATGGCGTATGCGCAAAAATATTCTTTTAGAGAAATTTATATTCTTCGTGATTGAAGGTCGCCACGCTTGCTGCTAAGACACTTTGCATCGCAGCAAGGGAGCCATTCGCATGTGCGGGATCGTCGGTCTGTTTCTGAAGGACAAGGGCCTGGAGCCGAAGCTCGGCGCGATGCTGTCGGACATGCTGGTGACGATGACGGACCGGGGTCCGGATTCGGCCGGCATCGCGATCTACGGCGCACCGGAGGCTGGACGGGTGAAGATCACGGTGCAGTCGGGCAATCCCGACGCGGATTTCGCCGGGCTTGATACCGCACTTTCGGCCGTCGATCCGTCGGCCGTGATGACCGTGAAGGCGACGCATGCCGTTCTGTCCGTCGACGCCGCGAAGGCGGAGGCCGTGCGCGACTGGCTGAAGGCCGAGCGCTCCGCCGTGCGCGTCATGGGCGCCGGCGACAGCGTCGAGATCTACAAGGAAGTGGGTCTGCCGAGGGATGTCGTCGCCCGCTTCGACATCCGAGCGATGGGCGGCACACATGGCATCGGGCATACCCGCATGGCGACGGAAAGCGCCGTGACGACGCTCGGCGCGCATCCCTTCTCCACCGGTTCAGACCAGTGCCTCGTGCACAACGGCTCGCTCTCCAACCACAACAACCTGCGCCGCGACCTGAAGCGGGAGGGCATGAGCTTCGAGACCGAGAACGACAGCGAGGTCGCCGCCGCCTATCTGACGGCCGAGATGGCCAAGGGCAAGGATCTGGGTCGCGCACTGGAAGGCGCCGTTTCCGACCTCGACGGCTTCTTCACCTTCGTCGTCGGCACGAAGTCGGGATTCGGCGTGCTGCGCGACCCGATCGCCTGCAAGCCGGCCGTGATGGCCGAAACCGAGCAATACGTCGCCTTCGGCTCGGAATACCGCGCGCTCGTCAACCTGCCCGGCATCGAGACGGCCCGCGTCTGGGAGCCGGAACCCGCCACCGTCTATTTCTGGGACCGCGACAAGGCCGCGTGACGCGCCCTCCCCCCTTTCGCGCAAAGAGGACTTCATGCCCACCTACGATCTCTCCGTCATGCCGCTGCGCGCGCTGAACCAGGCGCTGCATGCGATCCCCGAAGGTTCCAACGAAACGGCCTTCGAGGTCGTCAATCCGCGCGGCAGCCACGCCGTCGCCGTCGGCATCGACAAGCCGGTCTCCGTCGATGTGCGCGGTTCGGTCGGCTACTACTGCGCCGGCATGAACGACGGCGGCACCGTGACCGTGCACGGCTCGGCCGGCCCCGGCGTCGCCGAGAACATGATGTCCGGCACCGTCGTCATCGAGGGTGACGCCTCGCAATATGCCGGCGCGACGGGCCGAGGCGGCCTGCTCGTCATCCGCGGCAACGCGGCATCCCGCTGCGGCATCTCGATGAAGGGCATCGACATCGTCGTCTGCGGCTCGATCGGCCACATGTCGGCCTTCATGGGCCAGTCCGGCCACCTGGTCGTGCTCGGCGACGCCGGCGAGGCGCTCGGCGACTCGCTCTACGAGGCAAAGCTCTTCGTGCGCGGCACGGTGAAGAGCCTCGGCGCCGACTGCGTCGAGAAGGAAATGAAGCCGAAGCACCTGAAGCTCCTAGCGGACCTTCTCGACAAGGCCGGCGTCACCGATGCGAAGCCGGAGGAGTTCAAGCGCTACGGCTCGGCCCGCACGCTCTACAATTTCAACATCGACAATGCCGATGCATATTGAGGCGACACGATGAGCTATCACAATCCCTTCACCCCGCCGCGCAAGTCCGCGACCTTCGACGACTACACGATGGCGGAAATCCGCCGCGCCGCGGCGACCGGCATCTACGACATCCGCGGCGGCGGTGCGAAGCGCAAGGTTCCGCATTTCGACGACCTGCTCTTCCTCGGCGCCTCGATCTCGCGCTATCCGCTCGAGGGCTACCGCGAGAAATGCGAGACCTCGGTGACGCTCGGCACGCGTTTCGCGAAGAAGCCGATCGAGCTCAAGATCCCGATCACCATCGCCGGCATGAGTTTCGGCGCGCTGTCCGGCCCTGCCAAGGAGGCTCTGGGCCGGGGTGCCACGATCGCCGGCACCTCGACGACCACCGGCGACGGCGGCATGACGGACGAGGAGCGCGGCCACTCGAAGACGCTCGTCTACCAGTACCTGCCGTCGCGCTACGGCATGAACCCGCGGGATCTCCGCCGCGCCGATGCGATCGAGATCGTCGTCGGCCAGGGGGCGAAGCCCGGCGGCGGCGGCATGCTGCTCGGCCAGAAGATCTCCGACCGCGTCGCCGAGATGCGCACGCTGCCGAAGGGCATCGACCAGCGCTCGGCCTGCCGCCACCCCGACTGGACCGGGCCGGACGACCTCGAGATCAAGATCCTCGAGCTGCGCGAGATCACCGACTGGGAGAAGCCGATCTACGTCAAGGTCGGCGGTGCCCGGCCCTATTATGACACGGCGCTGGCCGTGAAGTCCGGCGCCGATGTCGTGGTGCTCGACGGCATGCAGGGCGGCACGGCCGCGACGCAGGACGTCTTCATCGAGAATGTCGGCATGCCGACGCTCGCCTGCATCCGTCCCGCCGTGCAGGCGCTGCAGGACCTCGGCATGCACCGCAAGGTGCAACTCGTCATCTCCGGCGGCATCCGCTCCGGCGCGGATGTCGCGAAGGCTTTGGCGCTCGGCGCCGACGCGGTGGCGATCGGCACGGCGGCGCTCATTGCCATCGGCGACAACGACCCGCACTGGGAGGACGAATACCGCAAGCTCGGCACGACCGCCGGCGCCTATGACGACTGGCACGAGGGCAGGGACCCGGCCGGCATCACGACGCAGGACCCGGAGCTTGCAAAGCGCCTCGACCCGGAGATCGCCGGCCGCCGGCTCGCCAACTATCTCAAGGTCATGACGCTGGAAGCGCAGACCATCGCGCGCGCCTGCGGCAAGAACCACCTGCATAACCTCGAGCCGGAAGACCTCTGCGCGCTGACGATCGAGGCATCCGCCATGGCGCAGGTGCCGCTTGCCGGCACGAGCTGGGTGCCCGGCAAGGGCGGCTTCTAGCCGATTTTTTTCGACGCCGGCCTTTGGGAGGAGACCGGCGTCCTTCGCTTTTCGCAATAGTGTCCAGATAATCCAAAGGGGAACGCCGTGACACTGGATCTCTCGACCTACGCCCAGGACAAGGGCGTCAAGTATTTCATGATCAGCTACACCGATCTCTTCGGCGGCCAGCGGGCGAAGCTCGTGCCGGCGCAGGCGATCGCCGACATGCAGAAGGACGGTGCGGGTTTTGCCGGCTTCGCCACCTGGCTCGACATGACGCCCGCCCATCCCGACCTCTTCGCCATGCCGGACGCAAGCGCCGTCATCCAGCTTCCCTGGAAGCCGGAGGTCGCCTGGGTGGCGGCCGACTGCTTCATGGAGGGGAAAGCCGTGGCGCAGGCGCCGCGCAACATCCTGAAGAGGCTGATCGCGGAAGCGGCCAAGCAGGGTCTCAGGGTCAAGACCGGCGTCGAAGCGGAGTTCTTCCTGATCTCGCAGGACGGATCGGAAATCTCCGACGGCCGCGACACGGCGGAAAAGCCCTGCTACGACCAGCAGGCCGTCATGCGCCGCTACGACGTGATCGCCGAGATCTGCGACCACATGCTGGCGCTCGGCTGGAAGCCCTACCAGAACGACCACGAGGATGCGAACGGCCAGTTCGAGATGAACTGGGAGTTCGACGACGCGCTTGCAACCGCCGACAAGCATTCCTTCTTCAAGT
Organism: Rhizobium alarense; assembly: GCF_021555155.1. Classification (GTDB taxonomy): domain Bacteria; phylum Pseudomonadota; class Alphaproteobacteria; order Rhizobiales; family Rhizobiaceae; genus Rhizobium_D; species Rhizobium_D alarense. The sequence continues at coordinate 1,716 of NZ_JAKGBU010000087.1, read as the reverse complement.
TCATGGTGAAGTCGGTCGCCGAGAAACACGGATTGCGCGCCACCTTCATGCCGAAACCCTTCAAGGGGCTGACCGGCAACGGCTGCCATTGCCACATCTCGGTCTGGGACACGGCGGGCAGGGTCAACGCCTTTGCCGACGACGCGGCCCCCTTCGGCCTTTCGGCCAAGGGCAAGACGTTCCTCGGCGGTATCATGAAACATGCCTCGGCGCTTGCCGCGATCACCAATCCGACGGTCAATTCCTACAAGCGCATCAATGCGCCGCGCACCGTCTCGGGCGCCACCTGGGCGCCGAACACCGTCACCTGGACCGGCAACAACCGCACCCATATGGTGCGCGTGCCGGGCCCCGGCCGTTTCGAACTGCGCCTGCCCGACGGCGCGGTGAACCCTTACCTGCTGCAGGCCGTCGTCATCGCCGCCGGCTTGAGCGGCCTGAAGTCGAACGCCGATCCGGGTCCACACTACGACATCGACATGTACCAGGACGGCCACACGGTGAAGAACGCACCGAAGCTGCCCTTGAACCTGCTCGACGCGTTGCGCGACTACGATGCCGACACCGAGCTGAAGGCGGCGATGGGCACGGAATTCTCGGCGGCTTACCTGAAGCTCAAGCAGCAGGAATGGAACGCCTACGCGTCGCATTTCACCGAATGGGAGCGGGCGACGACGCTCGACATCTGACGGCCGCAGGCTGCGCTTTCCCGTGCAGGTCACAAAGGCCCGACGAAACAAGGCGTTCCGCCGGGCCGGTTTCGAAGCCGGCTAAAGGCTGACCAGGATATCCTCGATACGCACGGGGAAGCGCCGCACGCGCATGCCCGTCGCATGCCAGATGGCATTGGCAATCGCGCCGACCGTGCCGGTGATGCCGATCTCGCCGACGCCCTTGACGCCGATCGGATTGACATAGGGGTCGGTCTCCGGCACGAGGATCGCCTCGAGCGACGGCACGTCGGCATTGACCGGCACGTGATACTCGGCCAGATCGGCATTCATGATCCGGCCGGTACGGCGGTCGGTGATGGCCTCCTCGTGCAGCGCGAAGGACGTTCCCCAGATCATGCCGCCGAAATACTGGCTGCGCACGAGCCGGGGATTGATGATGCGGCCGGCGGCAAAGGCGCCGACGAGACGGGTCGTGCGAATCTGGCCGAGATCGGGATCGATCGTCACCTCGGCGAAGACCGCGCCATGCGAAAACATGGCATGGGCCTCGGCATCCGCCGGATCGCGGGCGGCTTTCGCCGTCCCAACCACCTGCGTCGCGCCCGCACGCCGGAGAATGTCCGCGTAGCTCTCGCTGCGGTTCTCGTCGTCGCGCCGGCAAAGTCGCCCGCCGCGGGCTTCCACGCCGATGTTTCCGGCACCGAAAAGCGGTGAATCCGGATCGTTCACGGCAAGCTCCGCCAGTTTGGCGAGCGCGTCCTTGCCGGCATTGTTGAGCGCCAGACCGGCACTTGCCGTATGGCCCGATCCGCCGGCGATGCCGCCGTCCGGCAGCGTCGACAGGCCGGAATGAAGCTCGACCTGGTCGGGATCGAGGCCGAGCGCTTCGGCGGCGATCTGGGCGAGCGCCGTCCAGGCGCCCTGCCCCATGTCGGCACCGGCCGTCTCCACCAATGCGGTGCCGTCCGCTCGCAGCGTTGCGCGGGCTTCGGCCGGGAAATGCGGACAGTGGAAGACGGCGGTTCCCATACCCCAGCCGACG
>NZ_JAKGBU010000086.1 GCF_021555155.1 Rhizobium alarense | reverse complement strand
TCCGTCGAAGCGCTCAGGATCTGCGCCGCGAAGCTCAGGAGCCGCAACATCCGCCGCAGCCGGCTGATCGCGACGGAAGCCTGCCGGTCGGCGGAAAACGGCCCGGCCTTCCTGGCGCGCGTGCGCGCCGAGACCGGGCTCGACCTCGAGATCATCAACCGGGAGACCGAGGCGCGGCTTGCCGTCTCCGGCTGCTCGTCGCTCGTCGGGCGCGAGGCGAAATCCGTCGTGCTGTTCGACATCGGCGGCGGCTCGTCGGAGATCGCGGTCATCCGCATCGGCGAGACCCGCTCCAGCCGGCTCGCCAACCACATCACGCACTGGACGTCGCTGCCCGTCGGCGTCGTGACGCTCTCCGAAAGACACGGCGGGCGCGACGTGACGCCGGAAAGCTTCGCCGCCATGGTGCGCGAGGTGGAAGGCATGCTGGCCGGCTTCGACTGCCCCGTCGAGCGCGACTGGACGGCGCCGGACGATTTCCACCTGATCGGCACCTCCGGCACGGTGACGACACTTGCCGGCGTGCATCTCGACCTGCCGCGCTACGACCGGCGCCGCGTCGACGGCGTGTGGCTCTCCGACGAGGAGGTAACGGCGATGCAGGCGCGGCTTCTCTCCTGGGACTTCTCGGCGCGCGCCGCCAATCCGTGCATCGGCCCGGACCGGGCCGACCTGGTGCTCGCGGGCTGCGCCATCCTCGAGGCGATCCGCAACCGCTGGCCCGCCACCCGCATGCGTGTTGCCGACCGCGGGCTGCGCGAGGGACTGCTCACCGACATGATGGCCGACGACGGCGTCTGGCGGCGCGGTCGCCACCGCCGGCAGAACCGGTCCGGTTTCCGTCATCCCGGTGGTTCCGAGGAGCAGGCCAGATGACGAAGCCGCCGGTATCGGGCAACCGCACGGGCCGCAAGCTCGGCCAGAAGGTGAAGAAGGGCAAGCTCAAGGCCTCGTCGCGCCGCTGGATCGAGCGGCACATCAACGATCCCTACGTGCAGCGCGCGAAGCTCGAGGGCTACCGGGCGCGTGCCGCCTTCAAGCTGCTGGAGATCGACGAGAAGCACCACATTCTCGCCGGCGCGAAACGCATCATCGACCTCGGTGCGGCACCGGGAAGCTGGTCGCAGATCGCCGCCAAGGTGACGGATTCGACCGATGCCGATCCGCGCGTCGCGGCGATCGACTTCCTGGAGATGGATCCGCTACCGGGCGTGCGCATCCTGCAGATGGACTTCCTCGACCCGCAGGCGCCGGAAAAGCTGATCGAGGCGGTCGGCGGCACACCGGACCTCGTCATTTCCGACATGGCGGCGCCGACGACCGGCCACCGCCAGACCGACCACCTGCGCACGATGCATCTCTGCGAGGTCGCGGCGCATTTCGCGGTCGAGGTGCTGGCCGAGGGCGGGCACTTCCTGGCGAAGACCTTCCAGGGCGGCACCGAGCGCGACCTGCTTGCCATGCTGAAGCAGAATTTCCGCCAGGTCATCCATGTGAAGCCCGGCGCCTCGCGGGCCGAGTCGGTGGAGATGTTCCTGCTGGCAAAGGGCTTCAAGGGCCGCAGGGCGCCTGAAGACAAGGCACAGGAGACGGCCTGATGCTGCTCTACACGACGGTCGGCACCAACGATCTCGCCGGTGCGGGCCGCTTCTACGATGCCGTCCTGCCGCTCCTCGGCTACCGCCGCCAGAAGGAGGGCGCGGACGAGATCGGCTATGGCGCGGACGGCGATGTGCGCTGCCGCTTCTGGGTCGTCGAGCCCTTCAACCGCGAGCCGGCGAGCTTCGGCAACGGCGTCACGATCGCCTTCGATGCGCCGAACCGAGCGGCGGTCGACGCCTTCCACGCCGCAGCGCTTGCGCAGGGCGGAACCGACGAGGGCGCGCCGGGGTTGCGCCCCTTCCATGCGAATTTCTACGCAGCCTTCGTGCGCGATCCGGACGGCAACAAGATCTCCGCCGTTTGCGAGCGGCCGGAATAGCGCCGCTTCCTACTTCACCGCCGCCGTCGTCTCGCTCTCCTTGACCGCAAGCCGGTGGCCGGAAACGGTCGCGCCTGCGTTCTTCGCCATGGCGATGAAGGGGATCACGGCGGCAAGCGTCAGCACCGAGATGAGCATGAAGGCGATCTGGAAGTCGCGCAGCCCGAGCGGCGAGCCGGTCAGTGCCGTCTCGATCTCCAGGATCGCGCCGGCGACCGCCACGCCGAGCGCCAGGCTGATCTGCTGCAGCACGGCGCCCATCGACGTGGCCTTGCTCGCATCCTGGTCGGCGATGTCGGCGAAGGACAGGGCATTGACGCTGGTGAAGAAGAAGGAGCGGGCAAAGCCGGCAAGCAGCAGCACGAAGGCGATGGCGGCGAAGGGCGTCGACAAGGTGAAAAGGCCGTTGACGAAGGTCAGCGCCGCGCCGCAGACGCTGGCGACGATCAGCGTCGTGCGGAAGCCGGCGAAGGTCAGCACGCGCCTGGCGAGGAACTTCGTGGTGATCGCGCCGATGGCGCCGGTGAAGGTCACCAGGCCCGACTGGAACGGCGTCAGGCCGAAGCCGACCTGCAGCATCAGCGGCATCAGGAAGGGCACCGCGCCGACCGAAATGCGAAACAGCGTGCCGCCGATCGAGGCGGCGCGGAAGGCACTGTCCTGGAAAAGGCGGAGATCGAGGATCGGCGCCGGATGCCGTTTCGCGTGGCGGACATAAAGCCAGCCGCTGAGGAGCCCGGCGACCGTCGAGACGACGCCGATCGCCGGCGGCAGCGCCGGCAGGCTGATGACGGAGAGGCCGAACATCGTGAGCGCGGCGGCGGCGGCGCTGAGCAGGAAGCCCTTGACGTCGATCGGCGGCGGTACCGCGGCACGGATCTCCGGCAGGTAGATGCCGGACAGCGCATAACCGGCGAGCCCGGCGGGCACGTTGATCAGGAAGATCCAGTGCCAGGAGAAATAGGTCGTGATGAAGCCGCCGAGCGGCGGGCCGGCGAGCGGGCCGACGAGGGCGGGGATCGTGAGCAGCGCCATGGCCGAGACGAGCTCGCTTCGCGACGTGCTGCGCACCAGCACGAGACGCGCGACGGGCGTCATCATCGCCCCGCCCATGCCCTGCAGGAAACGGGCGACGACGAAGGCGACGAGGCTGCCCGACATGGCGCAGAAGATCGAGCCGACGGCGAAGACGAGGGTCGCCAGGCGAAAGATGCGCTTGGCGCCGAAGCGGTCCGCCATCCAGCCGCTCGCGGGAATGAAGACGGCGAGGGACACCATGTAGGAGGTGAGCGCCAGCTTGAGGGTGATCGGCCCGACGCCGAGGTCGTGCGCGATCGCCGGCAGCGACGTGGCGATCACCGTCGAATCCATCTGCTCCATGAACAGCGCGACGGCGAGGATGAGGGGGACGATGCGGTTCATCGGTGACTTTTGAGGGCCGATGGCGGCCGGAGCGCCAGCGGACGGATGGGACATGCAGGCACGGCCCTTCTGCGCCCGGACCTGGCATCTGTCAAATCCCGGGATTTCCGGCTCCCTATCACAAAGCCGTGATTCCACCGGCCGTCTTCGTGACACCGTCCGGTCTTCCGTCCGTGCCAAGATTGCACCGTTCCCGGCGCCGAGGCGGGCAGGGTCAAGACGCAACAAGTGAAAGTGGAGGCTGGCATGGCAAGGACATTGGACGTTTCACGCAGGTCGCTGTTCGTGGCGGCGGGCATCGGTTCGCTCGCGGCGCCCTTCCTCCTGAAAGGGGCGGGCCCGGCGGCAATGGCGCAGGACAGTATGGTGACGACACCGGTCGAGACGCGCAGCTTCAAGGTCGGTTCGTTCCGGGTGACGACGATCCGCGACGGCATGCGCCCGTCCGGCACGCCCAACGAAACCTTCGGCACCAACCAGCCGGCCGAAGCCGTCGGCGCGCTGCTGTCCGAAAACTTCCTGCCGGCGGACCAGTTCGTCAACAGCTTCGCGCCGACGCTGGTCGACACCGGCGCGGATGTGGTGCTGTTCGACACCGGCCTCGGCGAAGGCGGACGCGAAGCCGGCATGGGCCGCCTGGTCGAGGGGCTGAAGGCTGTCGGCTACACGCCGGATCGGGTCACCGTTGTCGTCATCACGCATATGCACGGCGATCATATCGGCGGTCTGACGGAAGGCGGTCAGCCGACCTTCGCCAATGCCCGCTACGTCACGGGCCGCACGGAATACGATTTCTGGACGAGCACCGACCGCGTCGGCACACCGGCGGAGCAGGGGCACAAGGGCGTGCTCGCCAAGGTCAAGCCGTTCGCCGGGAAGATCACCTTCATCGAGGATGGCGGCGCCGTCGTGCCGGGCATCACGGGCATGAACGCCTTCGGCCATTCGCCGGGCCACATGATCTTCCGCATCGAATCGGACGGCAAGGCGCTGATGCTGACGGCGGATACCGCCAACCACTTCGTGCTGTCGCTGCAGCGGCCGGACTGGGAGGTGAAGTTCGACATGGACAAGACGATGGCCGCCGCGGCGCGCAGGACGGTCTTCGACATGATCGCGGCCGACAAGCTCGCCTTCGTCGGCTACCACATGCCGTTTCCGGCGGTCGGCTATGTCGAAAGGACGGGCGAGGGCTACCGCTTCGTGCCGCTCAGCTATCAGTTCGACATCTGAAACAGGGAAGACGCCCCGCAGTTCGTCACGATCTGCGGGGCGGCACAATCCGTGGTGGCGCTCAGAAGCCACGCATCTCGCGGGCGACATCCTTCAGCAGCGTCACCATGCGCTCGCGCAGATCCTCGTCGGAACAGCGCACGCCGGCCGTCCGGAAGTCGGAGCGAATGCGTTCGTAGGCGCCGTCCGGCGCGGCGACGTCCGCCGCCACGAGCTCGTGCGAATAGCGCTCGCCGTCCATGCGGTGCATCGCCGAGGCCGCCCAGAAGCCAAGCAGCGCATTGCGCCGTGCCTGGGCCCTGAACATCAGAGTCTCGTTGTGAGCAAATTCGTCCTCGAGCGCGCGGGCCCGCTTCTTCAATGCCGTCATCGTCGTTTCCCCGTTTGTTTTATCGCGGCTCCCTGTCCGGTGCCGCGACTTTGCTTATACACGCAGAGATTTAACGGAGCGCCAGCGGACACGGCTAAGAAACCGTCAATCCGCATCGACCGTCGGCGCAGGCCAGCCATCCGGTTTTAGCTATTCCTTTCGCGCCGGACTCGTGTTACCAGCCCTCGCCAACTTCCAAGACTTTTCTTGCAAGCGACCAGGTGGAGCCGTTCCGTCGTTCCTCTGGACTGCTGCCTTTACACCGAAGGGATTTGGCCATGGCGCGCATCATAGAGACCGCAACCGGACTGGAAGCACTGACCTTCGACGACGTGCTGCTGCAACCCGGCCATTCCGAGGTCATGCCGGGGCAGACGAACATCGCGACCCGCATTGCCCGGGATTTCGACCTCAACCTGCCGATTCTCTCCTCGGCGATGGACACCGTGACCGAGGCCCGGCTCGCGATCGCCATGGCGCAGGCCGGCGGCCTGGGTGTCATCCACCGCAACCTCACCCCCATCGAACAGGCCGAGCAGGTGCGGCAGGTCAAGAAGTTCGAGAGCGGCATGGTCGTCAATCCCGTGACGATCGGCCCCGACGCGACGCTCGCCGAGGCGCTCGCTCTGATGAAGGCGCACGGCATTTCCGGCATTCCGGTCGTCGAGGGCAGCAGTGCCGGCGCGCCCGGCCGCCTCGTCGGCATCCTGACCAACCGCGACGTGCGCTTCGCCTCGGACCCGTCGCAGAAGATCTACGAGCTGATGACGCGGGAGAACCTGATCACGGTCAAGGAGAGCGTCGACCAGCAGGAGGCGAAGCGCCTCCTCCACATGCATCGCATCGAAAAGCTGCTCGTCATCGACGGCGACGGTTGCTGCGTCGGCCTGATTACCGTCAAGGATATCGAGAAGTCGCAGCTCAATCCCAACGCCTCCAAGGATGCGCAGGGCCGGCTGCGCGCCGCCGCCGCCATTTCCGTCGGCGACGACGGCTACGAGCGTGCCGAGCGCCTCATCGACGCCGGCGTCGACCTGATCGTCGTGGACACCGCGCATGGCCATTCGCAGCGCGTGCTGGATGCGGTGGGGCGCGTGAAGAAACTCTCCAACTCGGTTCGCATCATGGCCGGCAACGTGGCGACGTCGGACGGCACGAAGGCGCTGATCGATGCCGGCGCGGACGCCGTCAAGGTCGGCATCGGCCCGGGCTCGATCTGCACGACCCGCATCGTCGCCGGCGTCGGCGTGCCGCAGCTCGCGGCGATCATGGCTTCCGTCGAAGCGGCTGAGGCGGCCGACGTTCCGGTCATTGCCGACGGCGGCATCAAGTTCTCCGGCGATCTCGCCAAGGCGATCGCCGCCGGCGCTTCGGCCGTGATGATCGGCTCGCTGCTCGCCGGCACCGACGAGAGCCCGGGCGAGGTCTTCCTCTACCAGGGCCGGTCCTTCAAGGCCTATCGCGGCATGGGTTCGGTCGGCGCCATGGCGCGCGGCTCGGCCGACCGCTATTTCCAGGCGGAAGTACGCGACACGCTGAAGCTCGTGCCGGAGGGCATCGAGGGCCAGGTGCCTTACAAGGGGCCGGTCTCCGGCGTGCTGCACCAGCTCGCCGGCGGTCTCAAGGCCTCCATGGGCTATGTCGGCGGCCGGGATCTCAAGGACTACCAGGAGAAGGCGACCTTCGTGCGCATCTCCGGCGCGGGCCTGCGCGAAAGCCACGCCCACGACGTGACGATCACGCGCGAAAGCCCCAACTATCCGGGCGCCGCCTGACGGCGGCGATGGGTTGCGCGCGGCGGCGACAAAAAGGTGCGCCGCCGGCGATCGGCCCGTGCAATTCCCTTTCCTTTTTTCATGAGCCGGGCCTAATCTGCACGGTCGGCAATGTCGCCGGCTTTTCTTGGGGGACTGCATGAAAAGGTTGTTGGCTTGTGCTCTTCTGGGCATGGCGGTGACGTCGCCTGCCGCAGCGCAAACGGTGAGTGCTGGCACCTATTCTGTCGAGGGTACGAACCTGGACGGTTCCGCCTATGACGGAACCGCGACGATCACGCTGACCAGCGACACGACCTGTGTGATTGAATGGACGACCGGTGGCACCACGTCGCAGGGCGTCTGCATGCTCCATGACGACGCCTTCGCCGCCGGCTATGTGCTCGAGGATGCCGTCGGGCTCGTCGTCTACAAGGTCAGGGACGGCGGCGTTCTCGATGGCGCTTGGACGATCACCGGCAAGGACGGTGCCGGCACGGAGACGCTGACGCTGCAGCAGTGACACGAGAGAGGCTGCGTCCGCTGCCCGTGCGGCGGATGCGGTCTCATCGACATCGCGCCGGGCGGCGAAATGCCTGCAGTTCTCACGCTTTCGTCGATCAGCCGATTGAAACTGCTTCTGTTTTCTCTAAGTTGCCTGTCGATCGCGCCGGTGCTTCTCACCTGCCGTCGCAACCGAAGGAACCGGGCCGGCGCGGCTGCGCATCCGGTTCGAAAAGGAAAGAGAACAGACGGATGACACCGACCGAAGCCACGTTGTGGCCCTTGATCGCCCATGTGCTCCTGGTCTTCATGCTGTATGCACTGCTCTCAAGGCGCCGCTTCGCCGCCGTGCGCGCAGGCCGCGCCAAGGCCTCGGCCTTCCGCGAGAACCGCAGCGAGCCGGACGGCAGCCTGACGGCCCGCAACTGCCTTGCCAACCAGTTCGAACTGCCGGTGCTCTTCTATGCGGTGAGCATCCTGCTTTACCTGGTGGATGCCGACAATCTCGTCACGGTCGCTCTCGGCTGGTTCTTCGTGGTCTCGCGTTATGCACACGCCTATGTCCACGTCACGACCAACCGGCTGCGTTACCGCCGCCCGGCCTTTGTCGCCGGTTTTGCCGCTCTCGGCCTCCTGTGGGTCTGGCTCGCCGTCTGGCTGGCCTTCACGTAGATCGCGGGCCCGATTGGCTCATATCTGAGACGCTTCCGGCCACATACTCCGCCGCGTTTGATCGATGTCATGCCGAACGGGTGCATTCTCCTGTTGTTTGTCACGGACGGCAAAGCGGTACGCCCGCGACATCGAGGAGAGACCCATGGCGAAGACGATGAAAGCGGCGGTTGTCCGCGAATTCGGCAGACCTCTGTCCATCGAGGAGGTTCCTGTCCCCGAGCCCGGCCCGGCCCAGATCCTCGTCAAATACGCGGCGACCGGCGTCTGCCACACCGATCTGCATGCGGCGAATGGCGACTGGCCGGTAAAGCCGAAGCCACCCTTCATTCCGGGCCACGAGGGTGTCGGCTACGTGGCCGCGGTCGGCGCCGGCGTGAAGCGGGTGAAGGAGGGTGACCGGGTCGGCGTGCCGTGGCTGCACACGGCCTGCGGCTGTTGCTCGCCCTGCCGCACCGGCTGGGAGACGCTGTGCGCCGAACAGCAGAACACCGGCTATTCCGTCAACGGTACCTTCGCGCAATACGGGCTCGCCGATCCCGACTTCGTCGGCCATCTGCCGCCGTCGCTCGATTTCGGCCCGGCGGCGCCGGTGCTCTGCGCCGGCGTCACCGTCTACAAGGGACTGAAGGAGACGGAGGTGAGGCCCGGCGAATGGGTGGTCGTCTCCGGCATCGGGGGGCTTGGCCACATGGCGGTTCAGTATGCCAAGGCCATGGGCATGCATGTCGTCGCGGCGGACATTTTCGACGACAAGCTGGCGCTCGCAAAGACGCTCGGCGCCGACGTCGTCGTCAACGGCAAGGCGGCGGACGCGATCGAGCAGGTGCAGAAGGCGACCGGGGGAGCGCATGGCGCGCTCGTCACGGCCGTGTCCCCGAAGGCCATGGAGCAGGCCTACGGCTTCCTGCGGTCGAAGGGCACGATGGCGCTCGTCGGCCTGCCGCCGGGCTTCATCTCGCTTCCCGTCTTCGAAACGGTGCTGAAGCGCATCACGGTGCGCGGATCGATCGTCGGCACGCGTCAGGACCTGGAGGAGTCGCTCGTCTTCGCCGGCGAGGGCAAGGTGGCGGCGCATTTTTCCTGGGACAGGATCGAGAACATCAATGCGATCTTCGAGCGCATGGAGGCGGGCGGCATCGACGGCCGGATCGTGCTCGACCTCGCAGCATAGGCCGGCCTTGCCGGTAACGCAGTTTTGTTCGCCGCGCGCCGCCCGCCAACCTATCTTGTCGGTGAGCGGCGCTTCCGTTCGGGTCGCGCCACCGGTTCACGGACACGGGAGGCTGCCATGGAAAAACCTGTCATCACGCAGGCGATGATCGATGCCTATGACGAATATACCCACCTGACGCTCGACCGCCGCCGCTTCATGGAGCGGCTGACGCTGCTCGCAGGCTCCGGCGCCGCGGCGGCGGCCATCGCGCCCCTGCTTGCAGCCAACACGGCCCATGCAGAGATGATCGCCGCGGACGATCCGCGGCTTGCGGCCCGGGACGTCGCCTATCCGGGCGGGGCGGGCGAGATGAAGGGCTATCTGGTGCGTCCCGAGGACAGTGCCGCCTCCCTCGGCGGCGTCATCGTCATCCACGAGAACCGCGGCCTCAACCCGCATATCCGCGATGTGGCGCGGCGCATGGCGCTGGAGGGCTTCATCGCGCTCGCCCCCGACTTCCTGTCGCCCTCCGGCGGCACGCCGGACAACGAGGACCAGGCGCGCGAGATGATCGGCAAGCTCGACCGCGACACGACGACCGCCAATGCGGTCGCGAGCCTTGGCTATCTCGCCGGTCTCGATGGATCGAACGGACTCGTCGGCGCCGTCGGCTTCTGCTGGGGCGGCGGGCTGGTGAACCGCTTTGCCACGGCGTCGCCCGAGCTGAAGGCCGGTGTCGCCTATTACGGCGCTCAGGCGCCGGCGGAGGACGTGCCGGCCATCAAGGCGGCGCTGATGCTGCACTATGCGGGGCTCGACGAACGCATCAATGCCGGCATCGATGCCTATCGCGAGGCGCTCGAAGCCGGTGGCAAGACGTTCGAGATCCACATGTATGACGGTGTCAACCACGCCTTCAACAACGATACCTCGGAGGCGCGCTACGACAAGGCGGCCGCCGGCCTCGCCTGGGGCCGCACCGTCGCCTTCCTGCAGAAGTATCTGACGACGGCCTGACGCGCCCCTCAGGCGGCGTCCGCGCCGGGCAGCGCAGCGCAGCGCATCACCGCCGCGGCGAGCGCTTCCATTTCGCCGGGGCGCGGCAGGCCCTTTCGCCAGGCGAGCCCGATCTCGCGGGCGGGCTGCGGCTCGGCGAAGGGAACGATGCGGATCGCGTTTCGCTGCGTCTCCGTCGCGACGGCGATCTCGGGGATCAGCGTCATGCCCATGTCGTGCGACACCATCTGCAGCAGGGTCGCCATCGACGTTGCGCCGAAATTGACGAGGCTGCGCTTGCCGGCGACGCCGCAGACCGCGAGTGCCTGGTCGCGCAGGCAGTGACCCTCCTCGAGCAAGAGCAGCCGGTCCGTGTCCACCTGCGATTCCGTGAGCGGCGACATCAGCACGTCATGTTCGTTCTCGGCCATGGCCATGAAGAAGCGGTCGCGGAAGAGCGGGCGGGTCGCGATCGCCTCGTTGTCGATCGGCAGCGCGGCGATGACGACGTCGAGGCGCCCTTCGGCAAGATCGGTCACCAGGCGATCCGTCACGGCCTCCTTGAGCTCGATTTCGATCGCCGGATAGGTCATGCGCAGGTGCGGCACGAGATGCGGCACGAGATAGGGCGCGACGGTGGGAATGATGCCGATGCGAACCGGCCCGTCGAGCACGCCTTCCCCCTTGCGCGCCGTTTTCTCGAGCCGGTCCAGCTCCGCAAGGATGAGCCGCACATGCTCCAGAACTTCCTTGCCCTTGCGGGTGATGAGAATGTTGCCGCGCATGCGCTCGACGAGCTTGACGCCGAGATGCTGCTCCATTTCCATGATCTGCGCGGAAAGCGCCGGCTGGCTGACATGCACGAGCTCGGCCGCCCGGCCGAAATGGCGGGTTGCTGCAAGTGCCTCGAAATAGCGCATCTGGCGAAGAGTTATCATGATAGGTTTTTCCTATCATTGATTGCCGAAAATGCAATTGGAAATTATCGCGCCGCGACAAGAGGGCGATACGCTGGTGAACGGCAGCGTGGATGCGACCTCCGGAACCGCCGAATAAAGCAAGCTGCTGTCCCGTATAGCGAATTGGAAATCGGGCTCCGGAAACGGAACCGGTTTCCGGCAAGGAACCTCGGTTCAGGCAGGCCCGGCGGAAGGCGCGGCTCAACGGCGACAAAGCCATCGGCACAGGCAGCCCATCACTCATACAATCAGGATACGTCCATGAGAGGCATCATACTGACCTCGGTTCTCGCAGTCGCGATGACCGCAACCGCCATTGTGCCGTCTGCGGCCTTTGCGGCCGGAATGAACTTCAAGATCCAGAACGACTCCGACTATATCATCGACGGCTTCCATACCGGCGAGGGCGGCGAATGGAGCGCCAACTGGATGGACTTCAAGCTCAATGCCGGCGAGACCGCCGACATGGCCTTCAACCACGACGGCGCCTGCGACATCTCCTTCTACGTCACCTGGGAGGCGGAGGACGGATCGAGCGTCAAGGGCGACGAGACCACGATCAATATCTGCGAGGCGAACACCATCTATTTCGACGGCGTGAACGCGACCTACGACTGATCCTAAACCGCTGGCCGCCGGCCTTCGTCCGACCCCGGCATGCGGTGCATGTCGGGGTCCTGCGTCGGCGCTACCAGCCGGGCATCACATGTCCCGGCCGAAGCCGCGGCAGGCGAGGAAAGGCCTTGACCTCCGCCTCCGGCAGGTCGTCGTTGACGGCCAGCGGCGAGATGTTGTCGAGGCAGGCCGTGATGTGGTTGGTGATGGCGTTCATCAGCGAGGTCGAGAACCCCGGCCGCTTCATGATGCCGATCTGCACCGGGGCGAGCGGCGGAAAGCCGTCCGCCTGCGTCAGCACCTTCATGCCGGGCCGCAACGCCGATTCCGGCAGGACCGAAACGGCCATGCCGGCCATCACGGCCGCCGCGACGACCGTCGATGACCAGCTCGTGAACAGCACCTGATAGTCGCGGCCCACCGAATCGAGCGCCGCGCAGGCGATCTGCCGCCACTGACAGTCACGCCGTCCGACGGCGAGCGGAACCGGCGCGTTCTCCGGCAGCGGATGGTTCGCCGACATGACCCAGCAGAGCGGTTCGGTCCGCACCACGTCCGACTGGCGTTCGCGCGGATTGTGGGTGACGAGCGCGATGTCGAGCTCGCCCTTGTTCATCTTTTCCGCAAGGTCCACCGACGGTTCACAGACGATAAAGAGTTCCACGTTCGGATGCGTCTTGGCGAAGCGCATGATGATCTCGGGCATGTACCGGTCGGCATAGTCGTCCGGCGTGCCGATCCTGAGCGTACCCTCAAGCCGGTTGTCGTCGAAGGCGGCGACGGCCTCGTTGTTCAGCCGGATCATGCGGCGGGCGAAGTTCAGGAGCTTGTCGCCCTCCGCCGTCAGCCGGTTGCCGCGGCCGTCCTTCATGAAGAGTTGCTTGCCGATCCTCTCTTCGAGCCGGCGCATCTGCATGGAGACGGCCGACTGGGTCTTGAAGACGCGGTCGGCAGCCTTGGTGAAGCTGCCCGTGTCGGCGATGGCGACGAACGTTTGAAGCTGATCGATGTCGAGTGGAGCGGACATGACGAAACCCATCAGAGTGTTTGATTGATACTATTAAAAACATTCGTTGGACTGATCAATGGGATTTTGCGAAATGTTAGCTGCAGGGTGATCGACATGTCCGCCAGCCGATCATTCCGCCGCACCCCCTCCCGCTCCGGCCTCCCGGCGGTGAGGGGCCCCATTCCGCAGGAGACCGCCCTCAACGCCGCCCCTACCGGTGCGGTGAACGATCATTGGTGCTTTGTGAACCCCGCCCCAGGATGGTCGGACCACGACGCCGGAAAGGAGAAAATGCCATGCGCATGATGAATCACAGGCTCGATCTGGATCTTGCCGTTTCCGCCAAGCCCGCCCCGACGTTTTCCGTCAGGCTCCGCAACGCTGCCTCTCGCCTCGTGCGCGCATGGCTCAACCGCGCCGCGGTGCTTCAGCTGCAGGATCTCGACGATCACCAACTGCTGGACCTCGGCCTGCGGCGGGAAGATGTAACGACGGCGATGACGTCGGCCTTCTTCTCCGATCCCGGTCTGCATCTGACGATCACTGCGCGCGAGCGCGCGCGCCGCCATCTCCGGAACGGCCGCCTCGACTGACGGCCTTCCTGCTTCCCCGCAGGGTGAGAGCCAATAACCCTGCCGCTTGCCCGGCGTGCGACCCGAAAAGGTCCCGCCGGGTTTTTTCTTGTCGTCGCTGATTTACCGATAGGAAACCAAAACGCTCTAACGTCGCGTGACGCAGCGGCGGGGAGTCCCGTCGGCATGAGGCTGGCTGCAGGCCGGATGATCCGGGCGAACCTTCGATAGATGGACCGTCCCATGCGCATTTCGCGAAAGCTGCCGATCGCCGCCGCCGTTCTTACGTTTCTCTCCATCGGCGCGGCAAGCACCGCCGCCCTCGTCGTCGGCGCCGATACCGTCGGCGAACAGGTCATGCAGAAGCTCGAGGCGACGGCGGACGGGCGGCGCAACGAGGCGAGGGTCTATCTCGACGGCATCAAGCTGGACCTCCTGGGCATGGCGAGCGCCATGCCGACAACGCAGGCCTTCTACGGCTTCAGCGGCGCCTGGAAGGCGCTCGGCGACGATCCCGCGGCCGAGCTCAGCGCGCGCTATATCGAGGGCAATCCCAATCCGCGCGGCCAGCGGCTGCTGCTCGACACGGCAAAGAAGGACAATTTCGACCGGACGCACAAACAGTACCATGTCGTCTTCCGCAAGCATCTGGAGGCCCAGGCCTACGACGATCTCTACATGATCGATCCGAAGGGCAACGTGCTCTATTCCGTTGCGAAGGAGAGCGACTTCGGCACAAGCCTGATGGACGGCCCCTACAAGGAAAGCGGCCTTGCCACCGCCTTCCGCCATGCCCTGGAACTCAAGGAGCCCGGTGCCGTCGCCGTGTCGGACTTTTCCGCCTATGCGGCGTCCGAGGGCGCGCGGGCGGCCTTCATCGCGGCGCCCATCCTGATGAACGGCCGCACGCTCGGCATCATGGCGATCCGCATCCCGAACGGAAAGCTCGACGCGATTTTCGCCAACGTGAAGGGCCTGGGCGCCACCGGAGAAACGGTGCTTGCCCGCAGGGACGGAATGGTGGTGACCGATCCGCCGCGCAGCGCGGAGGCCGATGCGCTCGCGGTAACGCTCGACATGGCGGGCATGCCGGACGCCGCGAACGGCACCGAGGCACGCGGCAGCCTCACCGATCCCTCGAAAACCGCCTTCTACGCCGGCGCCTCGCCACTTTCCTTCGGCGGCACCGAGTGGGTCGTCGTCGCCAAGATGGCGAAGGCCGAGGCGAATGCCGGCATCGTCAACGGCGCGAAGATCGTCATCGGCCTGGCGCTGGCCGTTCTGGCCCTTGCGCTCGCAGCCTCCATTGCCTTCTCGCGTGCCATCGCGCGCCCGATCGACCGTCTGGTCGATGCGATGGCTGAGCTGGCGGGCGGCAACACGGCGATCGACCTGCCGGACGAGACACGCAGGGACGAGATCGGCGACATGGTGCGTTCCGTCGCCGTCTTCCGCCAGGCGGCGATCGAGAAGGAGGACCTGCAGCAGGCGGCGGAGGCAGGCCGGCTGCGAACGGCGGAGGAGCGGGAACGGCAGGAGACTGCCAGGAACACGGCGCAGCGCCGTGTCCGCGAAGCCGTGGAAACGCTCGGCGGCGCGCTGGAGCGGCTGGCGAACGGCGACCTCGCCGTCGAGATCGACCAGCCCTTCGCCGAAGGCCTCGACCAGCTGCGCCTCGACTTCAACAAGTCGGTGAGCCGGCTCGCCGAAACGATCGTCGCGGTTTCCGGCAACACCCGGTCGATCAGCGCCAAGACCGCAACGGTCAATGGCGCGGCCGCCGACATCGCCGAGCGGACCGAGGGGCAGGCGGTCGCGCTCGCGCAGACCTCGTCGGCCATCAACCAGACGATCGGCGCGATCCGCAGCGCTACAGAGCGGGCGGAGGAGGCCTCGCGCATGGCGACGAGCGCCAAGTCGAGCACTGACCGCTCGAGCGGCGTCGTTTCGGATGCGGTGGCGGCGATGGGGCGCATCGAGGCGGCTTCGCGGGAAATCTCGCAGATCATCAACGTCATCGACGAGATCGCCTTCCAGACCAACCTGCTGGCGCTGAATGCCGGCGTCGAGGCGGCCCGCGCCGGCGAGAGCGGCAAGGGCTTCGCCGTCGTCGCGCAGGAGGTGCGGGAACTTGCGCAGCGTTCCGCGAACGCGGCGAAGGACATCAAGAGCCTCATCACCAAATCCGGCGAGGAGGTTGCCACGGGTGTCCGGCTCGTACAGCAGACCGGATCGGAACTGGTCGGCATCGCCGGCGAGGTGACGCGCATCAGCGACCATATCCACACGATCGCCGCGGCGGCGCGGGAGCAGTCGGAGAGCCTCGGCTCGATCGGCAGGCTGATGGACGAGATGGAGCAGAGGACGGACCAGAACAGGCGCGCGGTCGGCGAAACCGCCTCCGGCATGTCGGGCCTTGCCGCCGATACGCAGGCGCTCGCCGCGCTCGTCGCGCGTTTTGCGCTTCGCGACGTCGGGCAGGCGGCCGAAAGTGCGGGTGCTCCGCCCGTGGTGGCACCGACCCGTCCGGCACCGCAGGTTGCCGCAGCGAAGCCCCGTCATGCCGCCTCCGGCAATGCAGCCGTCGCGGTCAGCCAGGATTGGGAAGAGTTCTGATCCCGCGAAGGGCGGACGAAACGGGGCGATCCCGCGCCGCGGCGCGCTGTCCTCAGGCCTCGGGCTTGCCCGATGCGGGCGGCGCCGATGCGGGCCTGCTCATCGTCTCGAAGATGCTCTCGATGTTTTTCTGGTAGTCCTTCTGCATCTCGATTCCCGTGTCGAACATCGCGCCGACCAGCTTGCCGAGGCTGTCGGCGGGCGTCTCGGTCTTCGGCTGCGCCTTCTCCGACGGTGCCGCCGCGCCGCCGCTCATTGTCGCCATCATGTCCTGGAACGCCTTGGCGAACGGGTTGTCGGCAAAGAGGTCCGGTGCCTTCTCGGTCTTGTCGCCGCCGAAGAAAGCCTGGGTGAAGGGATTGTTGAACGGATTGGTGACGGGCTCCGGCTTCTTCGCCATGCCCATCATTTCCATCCATTGCTGCGTCATGGCGGCGAAGGGATTGACCTCGGCGGACGCGCCCGCGAAGGGGCCGAAGGTCTGCTTGAAGAGCCCGCCCATCAGCGTGTTGGCCATGGCCGGCAGCATCTGCTTGTAGATCTCCTGGCCGATGCCGGTCATCTGTGCTGCCTGCGCGGCGATGGCGCGCGACACCTCCTTCGAGCCGAACAGCTGGCCGAGCACGTTGTTGCCGGCATTGATGCCCTGCGGCGTGAAGGCCTTCGTGACGTCCTCGAAATATTTGGCGTGCTCGCCGCTCGTCAGCGCCGACAGGAAGGCCCCGAAATCATAAGGGTTGGCGGCGCTGCGCTTCAGGCCCTCGGAGAAGGCCGGCAGCAGGGCCGCCATCGCCTTGGCCGCCTGCTCCTGGGCGAGGCCGAACTGCTGCGCGACGACCTCCATCGCCTTGCCGTTCTGCGCCTGCGTCATCATCTCGTAGAGTGGAAGCATCGGCGATCCCTTTCCGTTGCGCGGGCACGAACATGTCCCTGCACTATAACGGCAAATCGCACCGCGCAAACCGGTTTCTTCCGGGTGAAACCGGCGCTCCTCAGTACTGGTATTCGCTGAAGAGCGGCTCCACCGAACCGTTCCACCGGCCGTGGTAGAGCGAGAGCATGTCCTCGGCAAGCGTCGACGTCTTGGCGAGCGCCTCGTCGAGCGGCGCAAGGAAGATGCTTTCGTCGACGTCGTCGCCGTTGCGGCAGCCGCGGGAGACGAGCCCCTTGCGCGACAGGTCGACGACGGTGCGCGCCACGTCCCAGAGCGGCTTGCCGCGGAATTCGGCCGAAAGCCCCTTGGACGGCACCGCGTTGCGCAGCGCCAGGACCTCGTCGTAGGTCCAGTCCAGGGTCAGCGCCTCGGCTGCATCGAGCGTTGCGTCGTCATAGAGCAGACCGACCCAGAAGGCGGGTAGCGCGCAGATGCGCCGCCACGGGCCGCCGTCGGCGCCGCGCATCTCGAGGAAGCGCTTCAGCCGCACGTCGGGAAACAGCGTCGAAAGATGGTTGGTCCAGTCGCCTATGTTCGGCTCCCAGTCGGCGATCTCGCCCTTGAGCGCGCCGTCGAGGAACTGGCGGAAAGTGACATGCGTACAGTCGTGATACCGGCCGTCGCGCACGACGAAATACATCGGCACGTCGAGCGCCCATTCGACATAGCGCTCGAAGCCGAAGCCTGCCTCGAAGGCGAAGGGGAGGAGACCGGCGCGGGCGTTGTCCGTGTCGCGCCAGATGTCGCCGCGCCAGGAGAGCAGCCCGTTCGGCCTGCCCTCGGTGAAGGGCGAGCTTGCGAAGAGGGCGGTGGCGAGCGGCTGCAGCTTCAGCGAAACCTGCATCTTGCGCCGCATGTCGGTTTCCGACGAAAAGTCGAGATTCACCTGGATCGTGCAGGTGCGGTACATCATGTCGAGACCCTGCGTGCCGACCTTCGGCATGTAGCGGGTCATGATCTCGTAACGCGATTTCGGCATGCGCGGGGTCTCGGCGAACGACCATTTCGGGCTGCCGCCCATGCCGAGGAAACGGATGCCGAGCGGCTCGGCGACCTCGCGCAGCGTCGCCAGATGCTGGTTCGATTCCTTGCAGGTCTGGTGCAGGTTCTCGAGCGGTGCGCCGGACAGCTCGAACTGGCCGCCGGGCTCGAGCGAGATGGCGCCCATGCCGGTCGGTTCCGAAAGCCCGATGATGTTGCCGGCGTCGAGGATCGGGTCCCAGCCGGTTTTCTGCTGCATGCCGTTCAGCAGCGCCGAGATGCTGCGCGCGCCATGATAGGGCACAGGGCCGTTGTCTGCCGTGAAGAAGACGAATTTCTCGTGTTCGGTGCCGATCCTGAACCTTTCCTTCGGCTTGCAGCCGGCGGCGAGGTAGTCCGTCATGTCCGCCAGCGTGCGGACCGGCGTCTGGTCGGTGGTATCACGTGCCATGGGCTTCTTCTTCTGAACGGGTGCGGCCCGCCAGGAGAGGCGGGCTTCGAGGGGGTGCTTGGACCGGAATTAAGTGCGGCGCAAGCGAATTCCTTTCAAGGCATCTTCAAAAAAAATCGGCCATGGACGGTGCCGCTCCGGGGCGCTTCCCGTCGCCCGCAAGCCCGCCGGGCCGACTAGCGCCAGTCGCCGATCGCCGCCTGGATGACGGCCATCGCCGCGACCGCCGCCGTGTCGGCACGCAGGATGCGCGGGCCGAGCGGGATCGGCGTCACGAAGTCAAGGCTGCGCAGCGTCCGGCGTTCGTCGTCCGAGAAGCCGCCCTCGGGGCCGACGAGCAGGGCGAGTTTTTTCTCGCCGATGGCCGCAAGGACGGGAAGCGGATTCTGGCCGGCGTGACCCTCGTCGCAGAAGAGGATGCGACGGTCGCGCGGCCATGCGGCGAGCAGGTCCTCCAGCCGGCGCGGTGCGGCGACCTCGGGAATGGCGAGGATGCCGCACTGTTCCGCCGCCTCGACGACATTCGCCGCCAGCCGGTCGAGGTTTGCGATCCGGCCCTGGACATGCTGCGTCATGACCGGCTGCAGCAGGCCGGCCCCCATCTCGACCGCCTTCTGCACGAGATAGTCGAGGCGCCCGGCCTTGAGCGGGGCGAAGAGATAGTGGAGGTCGGCGGGCTCCGGCTGCGGTCGCGTTTCTTCGATCGGGTTGAGCAGCAGGCGTTTGCGGGTGGGATAGCCGAGTTCGGCCCGCCACTCGCCATCGCGGCCATTGAAGACGAGCACGCTGGCGCCGTCCTCCATGCGCAACACGTTCGACAGGTAATGGAACTGCTCCTTCGTCGCTTCGAAGGCTGCGCCGGCGGCGAGGTCGGCCGTCACGAAAAGGCGTTGCATGCGGTGGTTGGCGCGCATCGTCTTTCCCGTCAGCCGAACAGCCATTGAAGCAGGGTGAAAAGCAGTCCGGAGACCATCCCCGTCAGGGGAACCGTGATGATCCAGGCGGCCGTGATGGTCATGAAGTGGGACCGCCGCACGAGGCGTCGCCTGCTGAGCTCGTCGGGATTGCGCTCATCGATGCTCTCCGTTTCGAACATGCCGCCGCGCTTGCGGATGTAGTCGAGGCGACGGCGCGAATTGCGCGTGTACCATTCGCGGAAGAATCCGACGCCGAACACCGCGCCGACCGCGGTGTGGGTGGAACTGACCGGCATGCCGAGGCCCGACGCGACGAGCACCGTGACGGCCGCCGACAGGGCGACGCAATAGGCCCGCATCGGGTTGAGCTTGGTGATCTCCTTGCCGACCAGCACGATGAGCTTCGGGCCGAAGAGCAGGAGGCCGAGCGAGATGCCGAGCGCACCGATGAGCATCACCCATTGCGGCACGACGGCATCGAAGCCGCTTTCGGCGCTCCGGGCGGCATGGACGATCGCGGCGAGCGGCCCGATGGCGTTTGCGACGTCGTTGGCGCCATGGGCGAAGGAGAGCAGCGCGGCGGAGAAGATGAGCGGGATGCGGAAGAGCTTGCGCAGCGACTGGTTGCGGTTTTCCAGGCCGATCGACTGGCGGGCGACGAAGGGCACCGCCGCGGCATAGGTCGCGATGCCGGTCACGAGGCCGATCAGGAGGTCCGTTGCGAGCCCGAAGCCGAGAATGCCGGCGAGGGGGCTGACCGCCAGATAGGCGACGAAACAGCCCGCCATCAGCGCGACGAGCACCGGCACCCATCGTCGGGCGGCGGCGATCTTGTCGTCCTGGTAGATGATCGTTTCCTTGATCGCATAAAGAAAGAGCGCGGCGACAAGGCCGCCGAGCAGCGGGGAGACGACCCAGCTTGCGGCGATGCCCGCCATCAGCGGCCAGTCGACCGCCGGGGCGCCGCCGGCGGCGATGCCCGCGCCCATGACGGCGCCGACGATGGCATGGGTCGTCGAGATGGGCGCGCCCGACCAGGTTGCGACGTTGATCCAGACGGCGGCCGAAAGCAGCGCCGCCATCATGGCCCAGATGAAGACCGCCGGCGGCATGGTGGACGGGGCGACGATGCCTGCCGAGATCGTCGAGATGACGTCGCCTCCCGCGAAGAAGGCGCCCAGCGTCTCGCAGATGGCGGCGATGACGAGCGCGGCGGTCATGCTGAGGGCGCGCGCGCCGACGGCCGGGCTGACATTGTTCGTGACGTCGTTTGCGCCGATGTTCATCGCCATATAGGCGGCGACTGCCGCCGCGGCGACGATGACGGCCGCGCCGGGGCCGTCGATGACGAAGGCACCTGAGACGATCATCGCGATCGCCAGGAAGATCAGGCCGAGCCCCGGTGCGACAAGCCGGCGCGATACGAAATGGGTCGCCTCCTCGACGCGCGTCAGCTTCTCGAGATCCTTGTCGAGTGTGGGTTTTTCCAGCCGTGCCGACGTGTTCGCCATTCCATCACCCCCGTGCCAGAGCGCCACTAGCGTCTGAGCGTGGCAAGGGCAATACGGGGATGATCAGCCCCGGGCATTTTTCGGCGCGCGGATTTCCGTCTCGGCGATCCACTGCTGTTCGAATTCGGTGATGAGTTGCTTGAGACCGGCCTCGTCGACGCGCCGGACGGCCTCTTCGGCGCTGACCCACTCAAGCCGGCGCTCGCCCTTTTCGGGGAAGTTCTTGCTGAGCTCGTCCACTTCGAGGGTGTAGACCTGTACCTTGCAGGGAACCCGGAGGCCATCGGCAAGTGCCTTCTCGTACATGTAGTAGCCGATAGGCTCCTTCCGCACGCGGCCCTTCACGCCGGCCTCCTCGAAGGCCTCCCGTTCGGCGACGGCATGGGACGGGCGCCCTTCCATGGGCCAGCCTTTCGGGATGACCCAGCGGCCGGTATCGCGGCTGGTGATGACCAGCACCTCAAGCTGCGAACGCCTCTTCTTCAGCCGGTAGCAGAGCGCGGCATATTGCATCCGGGCGGGGCGCCGGAACATCAGCTGCATATCGCTGGCCAACCGGTTGAGAATGTTCAATTCGTCGTTCCCTCGCTCTTCGATTCGTCCTGTGCGTGTGAGGCAGTATGACTCCCTTTCGCGTCATGTAAACGTCGGGCGCCTCGCTGGACTTCGCTATACCGCCAAAAGATCCACAAAAAACGCTAATTTTGCGAATTTTTGTCGGCGGTGTCGCGCTGCTGCATCCGCAGCCGCGAGATGCGCTGCCATTCGCCGCTGCGCTCGGCCTCGCGGATCGCGCCGGATATGTAGTCGATATGGGCTTGTGCCGCCGTCCGGGCAAGGTCCGGCTGCCCGGCGATGATCGCATCGGCGATCGCCTCGTGCTGGGCGAGAAGCTGGGCGCGCGCCGCGTCCGACGAGAAGACGAGATGGCGGTGGAAGAAGATGCCCTGTTCGAGCAGCCGGTAGCAGGCGCGCAGCGTGTGCAGCAGGATGCTGTTGTGCGCCGCCTCGCCGACCGTGTTGTGCAGGTCGAGGTCGGCGGCGAGCTCGTCGTCGAAATTGCCGCTCCGATGCGCGGCCTTCATGCTGGCGACGATGCGGCGGAGGAGGGCGCGGTCGTCCTCGGTCGCCCGCCGCGCCGCGAGGTCGGCGGTGATGCCCTCCAGTTCGCGGCGGTATTCGAGATAGTCCATGGTCGCGCGCCGATGGCGGGCGATCAGCTCGACGAGCGGCCTGGAGAAGACCTGGCCGATGATGTCGGCCACATAGGTGCCGCCGCCGTGCTGGCTCAGCAGCAGGCCGCGGTTCTCGAGCTCCTTCAGCGCTTCCCGCAGGATCGGGCGGGATACGTCGAGGCGGCCCGACAGCTCCCGCTCGCCCGGCAGGCGGTCGCCGGCGCGCAGGATGCCGTCGAGCAGCAGCATCTCGATCTGCCGCACGACCTCGTCGGCCGTCCGGCCATGGTTGATCCGCGCGAAGAGTTCGAAGCCGCGGCCGGGGGTGCCCTGTTCCATGCCGCGAGACTATCAAGGGTCGGTCAAACTGGT
>NZ_JAKGBU010000085.1 GCF_021555155.1 Rhizobium alarense | reverse complement strand
GGGTCATCGGCCATCTCAACGTGCCGGGCCGCATCGCGGCGTCCGCGTCGCTGCTCTACGCCAAGAACCTTTTCACCTTCCTGGAGACGCTGGTCGACAAGGAGACGAAGCGGGTTACCGTCAATGTCGAGGACGAACTGGTCAAGGCGACCATGCTCACCCACGGCGGCGCGGTGGTTCATCCCAACTTCGGCGCCGTTAGCAGGGAGGACGCATGATGGCCAACGAACTTCTCGACAAGGCGCTGACCGATCTCGATCGTGCGGTCGAAGCCGTGAAGACTGCAGCGGAATATGTGCCGGATGCGGCCGGCGCGGTCGCTCACGGCGTATCCGGCGGCGCGATCGACCCCTTCGTCTTCCGGCTGGCGATCTTCGTTCTCGCGATCTTCGTCGGATACTACGTCGTCTGGTCGGTGACGCCGGCCCTGCACACGCCGCTGATGGCGGTCACCAACGCGATCTCGTCGGTCATCGTCGTCGGCGCGCTGCTCGCCGTCGGCATCTCGCTTTCGGGGGTCGCGACCGGTTTCGGCTTCGTCGCGCTGATCCTCGCCTCCGTCAACATCTTCGGCGGCTTCCTCGTCACCCAGCGCATGCTGGCGATGTACAAGAAAAAAGAGAAGTGAGGCTGGCCCGATGAACGCGAATTTCGCAGCTTTCCTCTATCTCGTCTCCGGCGTGCTCTTCATCATGGCGTTGCGCGGCCTGTCGCATCCGACGACGAGCCGGCGCGGCAATGTGCTCGGCATGACCGGCATGGGCATCGCCATCGCGACGACGCTGCTGCTTGCGACACCCTCGTTCGGGGGGCTCGTGCTGATCGTGCTCGGCCTGGCGATCGGCGGCGGCACCGGGGCCTTTATCGCCCGGTCGATTCCGATGACGGCGATGCCGCAGCTCGTCGCCGGCTTCCACTCGCTGGTGGGTCTGGCGGCGGTCCTGGTCGCCGCGGCTGCGCTCTATTCGCCGGTTTCCTTCGGCATCGGCGAGCTCGGCGACATCCACGGCCAGGCACTCGTCGAAATGGCGCTCGGTGCCGCCATCGGCGCGATCACCTTCACCGGATCGATCATCGCCTTCCTGAAGCTCGATGGGCGCATGTCCGGCAAGCCGATCATGCTGCCCTTCCGGCACGCCATCAACATCGTGTTGCTGCTTACGATCGTCTTCTTCATCGTCGGCCTGACGCTGTCGGAAAGCCATTTCGACTTCTGGGCGATCGTCGTCCTGGCGCTGGTGCTCGGTGTGCTGATCATCGTGCCGATCGGTGGCGCCGACATGCCGGTGGTCGTCTCGATGCTGAATTCCTATTCCGGCTGGGCCGCCGCCGGCATCGGTTTCACGCTCGGCAATCTTGCACTGATCATCACCGGCGCGCTGGTCGGTTCCTCGGGCGCGATCCTGTCCTACATCATGTGCAAGGGCATGAACCGCTCGTTCATCTCCGTCATCCTCGGCGGCTTCGGCGGCGAGACTGCCGCAGTTTCGGATGACGGCGTCCAGCGCACCGTCAAGCAGGGCTCGGCCGACGACGCGGCGTTCCTCATGTCCAATGCCGCCAAGGTCATCATCGTGCCTGGCTACGGCATGGCGGTGGCGCAGGCGCAGCATGCGCTGCGCGAACTTGCCGACAAGCTGAAGGAGCAGGGCGTCGAGGTCAAATACGCGATCCATCCGGTCGCCGGCCGCATGCCTGGCCACATGAACGTGCTGCTCGCCGAAGCGAACGTGCCCTACGACGAGGTGTTCGAGCTGGAAGACATCAACTCGGAATTCGCTCAGGCCGACGTCGCCTATGTCATCGGCGCCAACGACGTGACGAACCCGGCAGCGCGCGACGACAAGTCCTCGCCGATCTACGGCATGCCGATCCTCGACGTCGACAAGGCGAAGACGTGCCTCTTCGTCAAACGTTCGCTCGGCTCCGGCTATGCCGGCATCGACAACACGCTGTTCTACAAGGACGGGACGATGATGCTGCTCGGCGACGCGAAGAAGATGACCGAGGACATCGTCAAGGCGATGAACCACTGACGCCAGACGACAAAGCCCGCGGCACGTGCCGCGGGCTTTGTCGTTGACGAGCCTGTCGTCTGGTCTCAGGTCGCGGTCTTGCCGCGAACGCGCGCCAGACCGTCTTCGGCCGGCTTGTACTTCGGATCGAGGCGAAGTGCGTGCGAATAGGATTTCGCAGCGCGTGCGAAGTCGCCGCGGCGCTCGTAGACGAGGGCCTGGTTCGCCCAGGATTCTGCCAGCTTGCCGTCCAGGTTGATCGCCGTATTGAAGTCGGAGAACGCGTTGTCGTCGTCGTTCGTTGCGACATAGGAGATGCCGCGGCCGTTGTAAGGCTCCGGTGAGGACGGCGACAGCGAAATCGCCTTGGAGAAGTCGTCGATCGCCGCGTCATGCTGGCCGCGCGTCTGATAGATCAGGCCGCGATTGTGATAGGCGCGCGGATCGGTGGTATCGAGTTGGATCGCCTTGTTGAAATCCTGGAACGCCTCGTCGTTGCGGCCGGCCTGGCGGTAGAGGTTGCCGCGACCGATATAGGCGACGTCGTAGTTCGGGCTGATCTGCAGCGCGGCGTTATAGTCCGCGGCGGCTTCCGAAAGGTTGCCGAGATTGCGCTGCACGAGCGCGCGGTTCGCATAGGCCTGATAGAAGCGCGGGTTGAGTTCGAGCGCCCGGTTGAAGTCGGACAGCGCGTCGCGGAACCGGCCGGAGCGGCCGTAGGCCGAACCGCGGACGTTGTAGCCTTCCGGATCCTGCGGATTGGCGGCAATGACGCTGGAGAGCGACGCGATGTTCTCTTCGGAGCCCTGGGCGCGCTCCACACGCATCACGTCGACTGTGCTGCCGCTCGACTGGCAGGCTGTCAGCGTGCCGAGGGACGATGCGGTGAGAAGGACGATGGCAAGCCGCTGCGGCAGCAGCCCGGATTGGGCAAGGGTCCGCGACATCTGGTGCGCCGTGCGCATGCTAACTTCCGTCTTCAAGTTCCGTCCCTCACCGTGGCGCGCCGCGCCGCATCCGCACAATGTCAAAGGTGGCAAACAAGTCCGCTATGCGGCGGTTCTGCCGGCGTTGTGCGGGCCACCCGATGTCCGCCGCTTCGGCCGGCCATCGCCGGCGCACCAAAAAAGGCGGCGGCGAACACTCGCCCCCGCCTCAGCTTGCATCTGAAAACGTCGAAATAACGACGATCAACGGGCCGCAGGACGGCTGCTACCGCTGATCAGGCCTTCGCGCTGCATGCGCTTGCGTGCCAGCTTGCGAACGCGGCGAACGGCCTCAGCCTTCTCGCGCGCACGCTTCTGCGACGGCTTTTCGTAGTAGTCGCGCATCTTCATTTCGCGGAAAATGCCTTCGCGCTGCATCTTCTTCTTGAGAGCGCGGAGAGCCTGATCGACGTTGTTATCGCGGACAAGTACCTGCACGAGAATCCCGTTCCTTCGTTCTGTTGAGCACCTCCGGCACGTGCGCAGCGGAGGCAAATAAAAATACGTTCGCGCAGCCCGGCAGGCGTGCGATTGAAGGGTGCGATACCAGATCGTCATGGCGAAGTCCAGATGGCCGCAGATGGGATCGCGCATTTTTCGTCGTCTGCGGCTGGCGGTCTGCCCGGAGAGGCCTTTTGGCGCACTGCAACGGCGGTGTCGCATGTGGTACAAGGCGCGCCGGAATGCGTCGCAAAAGAAACGTTGTGTCTTCCGGAGATTTGCTTTCTATCGGCGACACGGTGATCGACCCCGGACTTACGGAGCAGAGGCGGATGCGCAAATATTCGGTTTTTGCCGTCGCACGCGAAGCGTTGCGCGGCCACAAGGGATGGGAGGCGCAGTGGACTTCGCCCGAGCCGAAAACGGAGTATGACGTCGTCATCATCGGCGGCGGCGGACACGGTCTCGGTGCGGCCTACTACCTGGCCAAGGAGCACGGCATCACCAATGTCGCGGTGATCGAGAAGGGCTGGCTCGGCGGCGGCAATACCGGCCGCAACACCACGATCATCCGCTCCAATTATCTCTATGACGAGAGCATGGACATCTACGAGCACGCGCTGAAGCTCTGGGAAGGGCTGAGCCAGGAGCTCAACTACAACGTCATGTATTCGCCGCGCGGCGTCATGATGCTGTCGCACAACGTCCATGACAAGCAGTCGTTCAAGCGGCACATCAACGCCAACCGCCTCTACGGCATCGACAATGAATGGCTTACGCCGGAAGAGGCCAGAGCCTATTGTCCGCCGCTCGACATCTCCGCGACCGCCCGCTACCCGATCAACGGCGCGGCGCTGCAGCGCCGCGGCGGCACCGCCCGTCACGATGCGGTCGCCTGGGGTTATGCGCGCGCTGCGTCCGACCGCGGGGTGCACATTATCCAGAACTGCGAAGTCAAGGGCATCCGTCGCGGGCCGGACGGCGCGGTGACGGGTGTCGAGACATCGAAGGGCTTCATCGGTGCCCGCAAGATCGGCGTGTCTGCGTCGGGCCACAACTCGGTGATCATGGCGATGGCGGATGTGCGCGTGCCGCTTCATTCGGTGCCGCTGCAGGCGCTCGTCTCCGAGCCGATGAAACCGATCTTCCCCTGCGTGGTCATGTCGAACTCCGTGCATGCCTATATCTCGCAGTCGGACAAGGGCGAGCTCGTCATCGGCGCCGGCACCGACCAGTACAACTCCTATTCCCAGACCGGGGGCCTGCAGATCATCACGCACACGCTTGACGCGATCTGCGAACTCTTCCCGATGTTCCGCCGGGTCAAGATGATGCGACAGTGGGGCGGGATCACCGACAATACGCCGGACCGCTCGGCGATCCAGGGCGTGACACCGGTTCCGAACCTCTTCGTCAATTGCGGCTGGGGCACCGGCGGCTTCAAGGCGACGCCGGGTTCGGCGCATCTCTTCGCGCACCTGATCGCAAGGGGCGAGCCGCACCGGCTGGCAGCCGGCCTGACGCTCGACCGCTTCCGCTCCGGACGGTTGATCGACGAGGCGGCAGCTGCGGCGGTGGCGCACTGATGGCAAGCGCGCTGCTTGCCGGGTTGCTTGCGGTGACCGGCCTGGTGCCGGCTGGCGACGTGATCCCCGGGATCGGGGATTTGCGTCTGCAGACGATTCGGAAAGCGGCGGCCGAGCGTGGTTGGCCCTTCATGGCGGAGAGCGGCATGTTGGGTTGCGCGAAGGGGCTCGGAGAGCCGGTCGTCTATTTCATGCCCGACGAGACCGACAAGAGCCGTGCGTTCAACCTTGACGTCAACCTGATGGCGATGAGCATCGTCAATCTGGGAATAACGAATGTGCCTGCCCCCTTTGATAATCCGGAGCAGCTCGTCGAGCGCCTCGTTCCGTTTGTCACCATGGGCCAGCGCCTCTGCAATCAAGAACCGGGCACGGTGCTGTCCGGACCCGAGCTTTGAACAGGTAGGATAACATGCTGCTGATCTACTGCCCCTATTGCGAGGAGGAGCGTTCCGAGCTGGAATTCCGGCACGGCGGCGACGCTCACATTGCCCGGCCGACGAACATCGCGGATATCAGCGACGAGGCCTTCGAGGAATATTTCTTCCTGCGCGACAACCCGAAGGGCCTGATCTTCGAGCGCTGGCGGCATATCCACGGCTGCGGGCGCTTCTTCAATGCGGCGCGCGACACGGTGAGCGACAAGTTCGTGACGAGCTACAAGGCCGGCGAGCCGAAGCCGGACCTGCCGGCGGCGACGCCGGCGAGCGACAAGACCGTCGAGACCTACGAGGCGCTGGAAGGAGTGGCGAAATGAGCGGAGCCAATCGCATTGCCGGCACCGGTCGCCTGACGCCTGCCAGGACCGCCCGTTTCACCTTCGACGGAAAGGGCTACGAGGCGCTCGTCGGCGACACCGTCGCCTCGGCACTCCTTGCCAACGGCGTCCACCTCGTCGGCCGGTCGTTCAAGTATCACCGGCCTCGGGGCATCCTGTCGGCCGGTCCCGAGGAGCCGAATGCGCTGATCGACGTCGCGCGCGACGCGGCGCGCAAGCAGCCGAACGTACGCGCGACCGTACAGGAGGTGTTCGACGGCATGAAGGTGTCGTCGCAGAACCGCTGGCCGTCGCTCGCCTTCGATGTCGGTGGCGTCAACAATCTCATGTCGCCCTTCTTCGCGGCCGGCTTCTACTACAAGACCTTCATGTGGCCGAAGGCGGCCTGGGAGAAGGTCTACGAGCCCTTCATCCGCCGCGCCGCCGGCTTGGGTGTCGCGCCCACCGAAGAGGATCCGGACCATTACGCCAACCGTTACGCCTATTGTGACGTGATGGTCGTCGGCGCCGGCGTTGCGGGCCTTTCGGCGGCGCTGTCCGCCGCCGAGAGCGGTGCGCGCGTCATCCTCTGCGACGAGCAGCCGGAGGTCGGAGGCTCGCTGCATTTCGACACGAGCGTGACGATCGACGGCCAGGAGGGTTACGCCTGGGCGCAGGCGGCTGCTGCACGGCTTTCGGCGATGGACAATGTCACGGTCCTGACCCGTACGACGGCTTTCGGCTACTACAACCACAATTTCATCGGTCTCGCCGAGCGCGTCACGGATCACCTGCCGCGCCCCGACCGCAAGCTGCCGCGCGAGCGGCTCTGGCAAGTGCGGGCAAAGCGCGTGGTGCTGGCGACCGGTGCCATCGAGCGCCACATGGTGTTCGCGAACAACGATCGGCCGGGCATCCTGCTCGCGTCCGCGGCGCGCACCTATCTCAATCACTTCGGCGTCGCCGTCGGCAGGAAGGTCGGCGTCTACACGGCAAACGATTCCGCCTATGAGGCTGCTTTCGACCTGAAGCGCGCCGGGGTCACGGTCGCAGCAATCGTCGACTGCCGCGAGAAGCCGGGCGAGGCGGTGCTCGCGGAGGCCCGCAGCCTCGGCATCGAGGTGTTGGCCGGTCATTCCGTCGTCGACACCAAGGGGTATCGCCGCGTCTCGTCGATGGCTGTCGCGCGCAACGGTTCGCGCTCGTCGCGCGCGATCGCCGTCGATGCGCTGATCATGTCGGCCGGCTGGACGCCGTCGGTGCACCTCTTCTCCCAGTCGCGCGGCAAGGTCGCCTACGATGCGGAGACCGGCCGGTTCCTGCCGGGCACCTACGCGCAGGACTGCCTCTCCGTCGGCGCCTGCAACGGCACGAACGGGCTGCAGGCGACGATCGAGGAGGCGCTCGCCGCAGGCGAGCTGATGGCGCGCACGAATGGCGGGGAGACCCCCGGCAAGATCGAGCTTCGCGGCGAGAACCGTTTCGAATGGACGGGCGGAATAGCCGGCGCCGGCGAGGGTGCGGGCGCGGACACGACCGTGAAGGCCTTTGTCGACTTCCAGAACGACGTCTGTGCCAAGGACATCCGGCTCGCCGTGCGCGAGGGCATGCACTCGATCGAGCATATCAAGCGCTTCACCACCAACGGCATGGCGACCGACCAGGGAAAACTCTCCAACATCCACGGCCTCGCCATCGCCTCGGAAGTTTTGGGCCGCGAGATCCCGAAGATCGGCCTCACCACCTTCCGTGCGCCCTATACCCCGGTGACCTTCGGCACGCTGATCAGCCATTCGCGCGGGGCGTTGTTCGACCCGGCGCGCAAGACGCCGATGCACGGCTGGGAGGAGGCGCATGGCGCCGTCTTCGAGGATGTCGGCAACTGGAAGCGCGCCTGGTACTATCCGCGCTCCGGCGAGACGATGCATGACGCGGTCAACCGCGAGTGCCGCACCGTGCGCAATGCCGCCGGCCTCTTCGACGCCTCGACGCTCGGCAAGATCGAGGTCGTGGGTCCGGACGCCGCCGAGTTCCTGAACCTGATGTATACCAATGCCTGGGACACGCTGAAGCCCGGCCGCTGCCGCTACGGCATCATGCTGCGCGAGGACGGCTTCGTCTATGACGACGGCGTCGTCGGGCGGCTCGCCGAGGACCGGTTCCACGTGACGACCACCACCGGCGGTGCGCCGCGCGTGATGCATCACATGGAGGACTATCTCCAGACGGAATTCCCGCACCTCAAGGTCTGGCTGACGTCGACCACGGAGCAGTGGGCGGTGATCGCCGTCCAGGGTCCGAAGGCGCGCGACATCATTGCGCCGCTCGTCGAGGGCATCGACCTCTCGAACGAGGCCTTCCCGCATATGAGTGTGCGCGAAGGGAAAATCTGCGGCGTGCCGACGCGGCTCTTCCGCATGTCCTTCACCGGCGAGGCCGGCTACGAGGTCAATGTGCCGGCCGACTACGGGCAGTCCGTCTGGGAGGCGATCTGGGCCCAGGCCGAGCCCATGGGCGCCTGCGCCTACGGCACCGAGACGATGCACGTGCTGCGCGCCGAGAAGGGCTACATCATCGTCGGCCAGGATACGGACGGCACCGTCACGCCGTTCGATGCCGGGGTCGGCTGGGCCGTCTCGAAGAAGAAGGCGGACTTCGTCGGTATCCGCGGTCTGAGGCGCCCCGATCTCGTGAAGGAAGGTCGCAAGCAACTCGTCGGCCTGATGACCAAGGATCCGAAGGTGGTGCTGGAAGAGGGCGCGCAGGTCGTCGCCGACCCGAACCAGCCGAAGCCGATGACCATGCTCGGCCACGTCACCTCCGCCTACTGGTCGGAGAACTGCGGCCGGTCGATCGCGATGGCCGTCGTCGCCGGCGGTCAGGCGCGCCTGGGACAGACCCTCTACGTGCCGATGCCTGACCGCACCATCGCGGTCGAAGTCACCGACATGATCTTCATCGACAAGGAAGGGAGCCGCCTCCATGGCTAACCAGGCACTTCGCAAGGCACCGCTCGCCGGCTACCACGGCGGCTCCGCCCTTGCCCGCGTCAATCCGGAAATGCCGGCAACCCGTCTGTCGCTCCGCGCTCATCCGGACGCCGTCGGCGGGTTGTCGGCAGCGCTCGGTGTAAGCCTGCCGACGCGACCGAAGACGTCTGCCTCCTCAAACGGCAGGCATGCGCTCTGGCTCGGTCCGGACGAATGGCTGCTGATCGACGAGAACGAGGCCGACCTGTTGGCGCTGGCCGCCTCCGCCGGCGTGCTGCATTCGGCAACTGACGTGTCGCACCGCAACACGGCGATCGTCGTTTCCGGCCCGAAGGCGGCGGAAGCGATCGCGAGCGGGACGCCTCACGATCTCACGCCCTCCGTTTTCCCGGTCGGCGCCTGCGCCCGCACGGTGCTCGGCAAGATCGAGGTGGTGATCTACCGGACGGGCGAGGAGGACTACCGCGTCGAATGCTGGCGGTCCTTCTCCTCCTATGCGTTCGGCCTGCTCTCGGAGGGGGCCGAGGACGCGGGACTCTGACGGCAAGCGCCTGCCGGGCGCGGATCCGCGCTTCTGTATTACAGCGTCCGGGGACAGACGGTCCCGGTCTGTAGAGACGTTGTCCGGCTATTCGTCTGCCGGACGATCCCTGGGGTCGAACTGGATGATGGTGATCCAGTTGGCAGTGAGCGCCGGCTTGCGCTCGCCCTCGATGTCGACGGTGACGTTGTAGGTCACCATCAGCATGCCGGCGCCGCGGAAACGGGCGTCGGCCATCGTGAAGCGGCCGCGCACCTTTGCGCCGCTCTTCACCGGCGCCATGAAGCGCACTTTGTCGAAGCCGTAGTTGATGCCCATCGTCTGTTCGATGACGCGCGGCAGGCAGTCGTAGTTCATCGCCGACAGTAGCGACAGCGACAGGAAACCATGGGCTATCGTTCCGCCGAAGGGTGTCTCCGCGGCGGCGCGGGCCGGGTCGGTATGAATGAACTGGTGGTCGTCCGTCGCCTCCGCGAAGCGATCGATCATCGTCTGATCGACGATGATCCACTTCGACACGCCGATTTCCTTGCCGACGAGTGACCGAACGTCCGTGAGATGAATTGCAGGCGGCATCTTTTGTCCTTGTGGCGGCCTCGCCTCCCACGTCCGTCATACCGCGTGGCAATGGCGGCGCCAAGAAAATCAGGAGCTTTGCAAAAGGAAATCCACGCTTCGCGGCGCGATTGATCGCGCCACACCGGCGCTGTTGCCGAACAGGCTGTTCCAGGTGCCCATCGCGGGCAGCACCAGCGATTGCTCGATTCTCGACCGGTTGACGACGACCGCCAGACGCGACGATTTGCGTGTCGCGCGATCCTCGGTGGCAAGCAGCATGACGAGGCCCGGCGCATAGGGCGCCTCCCAGTCTGCGGCCGCCATGGGGCGCCCGTCGAGCGTCAGCCACTCGACGTCGCCCTCGCCCGAATAGAACGCCGGGTCGGCGAAAACGGAAAATCGCCTGCGGATGCCGGCAAGATTTGCCGTGTGGGCGATCAGGGCCTCGTCCAGCGCCGACCAGTCGAGCCAGGTGGTCGCGTTGTCCTGGCAATAGGCGTTGTTGTTGCCGTTCTGGCTGCGGCCGCCCTCGTCGCCCGCGGTCAGCATTACCGTTCCCTTCGAGGCGAAAAGCGAGGCGAGAAGGGCCTTGGCGTCTGTCTGCCGGGCCGCCAGAATCGCCGCGTCATCGGTGGTGCCCTCCGCGCCGTTGTTCCAGGAGTGGTTCTCGTCGTGACCGTCGCGGTTGTCCTCGCCGTTCGCCTCGTTATGCTTTACCGCAAAGGAGACCGTGTCCATCAGCGTGAAGCCGTCATGGGCGGCGACGAAATTGACGCTACGTGTTCCGCTGCCGTCGTGGCGGCCGAAAATGTCGGAAGACCCTGCCATCACGGTTGCGAAGGCGCCGAGCCGGTGCGCATCGCCGCGCCAGAAGAGGCGCATGTCGTCCCGGAACCGATCGTTCCATTCGAGGAAGGGGGACGGAAAATTGCCGAGCTGGTAGCCGCCGGGACCGATGTCCCAGGGTTCGGCGATCAGAACGCGGTCTTTCAGAAGCGTATCCGCATGCATGGCGCGGAAGAGTTCGGCATTGGGATCGAAGCCGGTCGCGTCGCGCCCGAGGATCGAAGCGAGGTCGAAACGAAAGCCGTCGACGCCGGCATTGCGGACGAAGTGGCGCAGGCTGTCGAGGATGAGGCGGTGTACATGCGGCGCGTCGCAGGCGATCGTGTTGCCGCAGCCGGTGTCGTTGACGAGCGCGCCCGGCCTGTCAGCCACGTGGCGATAATAGCCGCGGTTGTCGAGGCCGCGCATCGACAGCGTCGCACCGTAGCGGTCGCTTTCGCCGGAATGGTTGAAGACGAGGTCGAGGATCGTGCCGATGCCTTCCGCATGAAGCGCCGCGACCGTCGAGGCGAGTTCGCGCATGCCGCCCGGAACAAGCCGCGGGTCCAGCGCCATGAAGGCGATGGGGTTATAGCCCCAGCTGTTGGAAAGACCGAGCGGCGGCAGGTGCCGCTCGTCGATCCAGGCGGTGATCGGCATCAGCTCGACCGCATCGACGCCGATCCGCTTGAGGTGCTTCAGCACGGCGGGATGCGCGAGCGCGCCGACGGTGCCGCGCAGGTCCTCCGGCACGTCCGGATGCAGCTTGGTGAAGGCGCGCACGGCGATTTCGTAGACGAGGCCGCCGGGCGGCAGCCGCGGCGGCGCGACGACCACCGGCACGTCCCTGGTGACGATCGCCTTCGGCACGAGGTCGGCCGTGTCTTCACCGAAGACCGCAAGTCTGCCGTCGTGACGGAAGGGCCTGTCGAGCTCCTTGGCATAGGGATCGACCAGCAGCTTCGCCGGATCGAACCACAGGCCGTGTTCCGGCGAATGAATGCCGTCGGCACGCAGTCCGTAGCGCGTACCGGGACCGGCTCCCTCGACGAAGAGACGGTGAACGCCGTCTTCGGCGCGCGGCATGGACAGGCGGCAGAGTTCGGCGGCGCCATCCGTGTCGTACAGGCACAGGTCGATCCTCGCGGCATCGGGCGCGACGACGGCGAACTCGGTGCCGCTGTCGTGCGGCGTCGCGCCGAGAGCGGGAAAGGCGGCGGTCTTCCCCGTCGCCATCGTCAGGTGATCACGCTCGGCGCGTCGCGGCCGGTGCGCGTTCCGATGCCGGCGATCTCGTCGGCGACGGCGATCAGGTCGGCGAGTGCCGCCTGCGTCTCGATGTCGTGACGCGTTGCGTCCGGTTCATAGCGCTCGATATACACCCGGAGCGTCGCGCCGGAGGTGCCGGTGCCGGAGAGGCGAAAGACGACGCGCGAGCCGCCCTCGAACAGGATGCGGATGCCCTGATTCTTGCTGACCGACTTGTCGACCGGATCGTGATAGGCGAAATCGTCTGCCGTCGCGACCGTGAGCGCACCGAAGGACTGGCCGGGCAGCGCAGCCAGCTTTTCGCGCAACGCCGTCACAAGCCCATTGGCCGCATCCGAATCGACTTCCTCGTAGTCGTGGCGGGAATAGTAGTTGCGTCCATAGGTCGCCCAGTGCTGCCGGACGATGTCGAGCACGCTTTTCTTGCGCACGGCGAGGATGTTGAGCCAGAGCAGCACGGCCCAGAGCCCGTCCTTCTCGCGCACGTGGCTGGAGCCGGTTCCGGCGCTTTCCTCGCCGCAGATCGTCGCCATTCCCTCGTCGAGCAGGTTGCCGAAGAATTTCCAGCCGGTCGGCGTCTCGTAGATGCCGATGCCGAGCTTCTCGGCGACCCGGTCGGCCGCACCGCTCGTCGGCATGGAGCGGGCGATGCCGGCGAGCCCCTTCGCATAGCCGGGCGCCAGATGCGCATTGGCGGCGAGCAGCGCCAGGCTGTCCGAGGGCGTGACGAAGATACCCTTGCCGATGATCAGGTTGCGGTCGCCGTCGCCGTCGGAGGCCGCGCCGAAATCCGGTGCGTCGGGTGCCATCATGGTCTCGTAGAGCGCTCGGGCGTGCACGAGGTTGGGGTCGGGATGGTGGCCGCCGAAATCGGGCAGCGGCATGAAGTTCAAGACGGACCCCTTCGGCGCGCCGAGCCGGTTCTCGATGATCTCCTTGGCGTAGGGGCCGGTGACCGCGCTCATGGCGTCGAAGACGACGCGGAAGCCGCCGGCGAACATCTTGCGGATCGCGTCGAAGTCGAAGAGCTGTTCCATCAGCGCCGCATAGTCGGTGACGGGATCGATGACCGTCACGGTCATGCCCTCGACCTCCTGTGTGCCTTCGTGGTCGAGGTTGATGTTGGCCACGTCGGCGATGCGGTAGGTGTCGATCGCCTTGGTGCGGGCGAAGATCGCATCGGTGATCTTCTCCGGCGCCGGGCCGCCATTGCCGATATTGTACTTGATGCCGAAGTCCTCGGTCGGGCCGCCGGGATTGTGGCTGGCGGACAGCACGATGCCGCCGAAGGCCTTGTATTTGCGGATGACGTTGGAGGCTGCGGGCGTCGAGAGGATGCCGCCTCGACCGACGAGCACGCGGCCGAAGCCGTTGGCGGCCGCCATCTTGATCGCAAGCTGGATGACCTCGCGGTTGTAGAAACGGCCGTCGCCGCCGATCACCAGCGTCTCGCCTTTGAAGCCTTCGAGCGAGTCGAAGATCGACTGGATGAAATTCTCGGCATAGTTCTTCTGCTGGAAGACCGGGACTTTCTTGCGCAGACCCGAAGTGCCGGGTTTCTGGTCGCCATAGGGCGTGGTGGATACGGTGGTGATCATCGGCTTAGACTCTCGCAAGGAGGCTGGAATAGAGATTGGCGTAGCGTTCGGCGCTCTTTTCCCATGAGACATCCGACTTCATGCCCTGGTTCTGCAGGCGGGCCCAGACCTTCGGCTCGCGATAGGCCTTGAAGGCGCGCCG
The DNA here is from genome assembly GCF_021555155.1 of Rhizobium alarense. Taxonomy (GTDB): domain Bacteria; phylum Pseudomonadota; class Alphaproteobacteria; order Rhizobiales; family Rhizobiaceae; genus Rhizobium_D; species Rhizobium_D alarense. The sequence continues at coordinate 8,492 of NZ_JAKGBU010000085.1, read as the reverse complement.
CAGTGCGACCTGCAGGCCGTCGGCGGTGATGGGCGTGAACTGGAATCCGGTTGCGACCCGGGCGGAGAGCGCCGCCTCGTTCGCGTCGATCACGGTATCGGCGAGGCCGCCGGTGCGCGCGACGATCGGAATGCAGCCATAGCGCAGGCCGTAGAGCTGCGTCAGGCCGCACGGCTCGAAACGGGAAGGGATCAGGATAGCGTCGGCGCCCGCCTGCATCAGATGCGACAGCGGTTCGTTGTAGCCGATGACGATCCCGACGCGGCCGCGATGCCGCGAGGCGGCGGCGAGCAACGCGCCTTCGAGCCCCTGGTCGCCGGAGCCGAGCACCGCCAGCTTGCCGCCCTCGGCAACGATCCAGTCGGCGACGTCGGCAATGAGGTCGATGCCCTTCTGCCAGGTGAGCCGGCTAATGACGCAGAAGATCGGGCCGTCGTCATCGCCGAGCGAGAAGCGGTCGGCGAGCGCCTTGCGGTTGGCGGCACGCTTGCGCAGCGCACCCGCGGTGAAGTTCTCGGCGATATGCGGATCGGTGGCCGGGTTCCAGACCTGCGTATCGATGCCGTTGACGATGCCGGTGAGGTCGGAGGCGCGCGCGTTGATCAGCCCCTCGAGACCCATGCCGTATTCGGCGGTGGTGATCTCGTGCGCATAGGTGGGGCTGACCGTCGTGACTGCCCAGGCGGTGCGCAACCCTCCCTTGAGGAAGCCGACGTCGCCGTAATATTCGAGGCCATCGACGGAGAAGGCCTGCGGAGGCAGCTGCAGATCGGCAAAGATCTGCGGGCCGAACTGGCCCTGGAAGGCGAGATTGTGCACGGTCATGACGGTCGGAATTTGCTGCAGGCCGGTATAGCGCATGTAGACGGGTGCCATCGCTGCCTGCCAGTCGTGGGCGTGCAGGATGTCGGGCCGCCAATCGGGCAGCAGCCCGCGTGCAATCTCCGTCGCCGCGAGCGACAAGGCGGCGAAGCGCTTCCAGTTGTCGACGAAATCCTTGCCGGTAACATCCGTATAGGGGCCGCCGTTGCGGTCGTAGAGCGCCGGCACGTCGAGCACGACAAGGTCGAGCCCCTCGTAGTCGCAGGCAAGCAGCCGCGCCTCCTCGCCGAGGAGGCTCGTCATGGATGCGAGGGTCTTCGTCTCGTGAAGCTGCTGGAGAACGGCCGGATAGCCGGGCATCAGCGTCTTCATCGACACGCCGTGATTCTTCAGGGCAAGCGGAAGCGCGCCCGCCACATCGGCGAGCCCCCCGGTCTTGACCAGGGGAAACACTTCGGAAGCGACCGACAGGACGTTCATCGAAACTCCATGTTAGAGGTCGAGCTTGTCGATCATCGCCTGTGTGATGAGGCAGATCCCGTTCTCGGAACGCCGGAAACGCTTGGCGTCGAGTTCCGGTTCCTCGCCGACCACGAGGCCCTCGGGAATGACGACGCCGCGGTCGATGACGACGTTTCGCAACTGTGCATGCCGGCCGACCTTGACATCCGGCAGAACGACCGCGCCCTCCAGCCGCGAATAGGAATTGGCGCGCACGCCGGTGAAGAGCAGGCTCTTTTGCAGCGCGGCGCCGGAGATGATGCAATCGCCCGAGACGAGCGAGGAAATGGCGGATCCGCGGCGGTCCTCGTCGTCGTGCACGAACTTGGCAGGCGGCTTGATTTCCGCGAAGGTCCAGATCGGCCAGGTGCCGTCGTAGATGTCGAGTTCGGGCGTCACGTCGGTCAAGTCGATATTGGCCTGCCAATAGGCGTCCACCGTTCCGACGTCGCGCCAGTAGGCTTCGCGCTCGAAGTCCGATCGCACGCAGGAGGCGGTGAAGCGGTGTGCCTGCGCTTTGCCGTTCTTTACGATGTAGGGAATGATGTCCTTGCCGAAGTCGCGGCTGGAATTCGGATCGGCCGCATCGCGCCGCAGGAGGTCCATCAGGAATTTGGTGTGGAAGACGTAGATGCCCATCGAGGCGAGCGCCATGTCCGGATTGCCGGGGATGCCCGGCGGATCGGCGGGCTTCTCCACGAAGGCGATGATCTCGTCCTTCTCGTCGACATGCATGACGCCGAAGCCGGTCGCCTCCATGCGCGGCACCTCGAGGCAGCCGATCGTTACCTGGGCGCCGGAATCCACGTGCTGCTGGAGCATCAGCTCGTAGTCCATCTTGTAGATATGGTCGCCGGCGAGGATGACCATGTATTCGACGCCATAGTCCTCGATGATATCGATGTTCTGGAAGACGGCATCCGCCGTGCCCTCGTACCACTGGGTTTCCGAGACGCGCTGGCTGGCGGGAAGGATGTCGAAGCTCTCGTTGCGTTCCGGACGAAAGAAGTTCCAGCCGCGCTGCAGGTGACGGATGAGCGAATGTGCCTTGTACTGCGTTGCGACACCGATGCGCCGGATGCCCGAATTGAGGGCGTTGGATAGCGCGAAATCGATGATGCGCGCCTTCCCGCCGAAATAGACGGCGGGTTTTGCGCGCCGGTCCGTCAGTTCCTTGAGGCGGCTCCCCCTGCCGCCCGCGAGAACATAGGCCATCGCGTCGCGCGCAAGCGGTTGAATCCTCTTTTGCTCCATTGTGTCCTCCCAACTGTCGACTTACGCATCGAGTTCCAGCATCAGCGTGGCCAGCGGCGGCAGCGTTATTGCGGCCGAGACCGTTCCCTTGTTGTCCCGTGTTGCCTGAACGGCACCGCCGTTACCTTTGCCGCTTCCTCCATAGATCTCGGCATCGGTGTTCAGGATTTCCTTCCATCGGCCCTCCGCCGGCAAGCGCACAGCGTAGTTCTCGCGGTAGACCGGCGTGAAGTTCGTGACGACGGCGATCGGCCGCTCTCCCGGCGCCCTGCGAATCCAGGCAAAGACCGAATTGTCGCTGTCGTCGGCGATCAGCCATTCGAAGCCTTCGCCCTCGCAGTCGCGCGCATGCAGCGCCGGCTTGCGGCGATAGGTGCCGTTCAGGTCGCGCACCAGCCGGCGCATCCCCTCGTGCATCGGGTATTCGAGGAGGTTCCAGTCGAGCGCCTTGGATTCGCTCCATTCCTGCCACTGGGCGAATTCCTGGCCCATGAAGAGCAGCTTCTTGCCAGGATAGCCCCACATGAAGCCGTAATAGGCTCTGAGATTGGCGAATTTCTGCCAGTCGTCGCCGGCCATCTTGGCGATCAGCGAGCCCTTGCCGTGCACCACCTCGTCGTGGGAAAGCGGCAGCACGAAATTCTCTGTGAAGGCGTAGAGCAGGCCGAAGGTCATGTCGTTGTGGTGGAACTTGCGATGCACCGGCTCGCGGGACAGATACTGCAGCGTATCGTGCATGAAACCCATGTTCCACTTGAAGCCGAAACCCAGACCGCCTTCGTGGACGGGGTGCGACACCTTCGGCCAGGAGGTCGATTCCTCGGCGATGGTGATGATGCCGGGATGCGAGCCGTAGACATGCGCGTTCATCGACTGCAGGAAACGCACCGCTTCGAAGTTCTCGTTGCCGCCGTATTCGTTCGGCACCCATTCGCCGTGTTTGCGCGAATAGTCGAGATAGAGCATCGAGGCGACCGCATCGACGCGCAGGCCGTCGAGATGGAATTTCTCGGCCCAGTAGAGCGCGTTGTTGATGAGATAGGCAAGCACTTCGAGGCGTCCGAAATTGTAGATCGCCGTGTTCCAGTCGGGATGAAAGCCTTGGCGCGGATCCTCGTGCTCGTAGAGCGCCGTGCCGTCGAACCAGCGCAGGCCGTGCTCGTCGGTGGGGAAATGAGCCGGCACCCAGTCGAGAATGACGCCGATGCCGACCTTGTGGCAGCCATTGACGAAGCGGGCGAAGCCCTCCGGATCGCCGAAACGGGCAGTCGGTGCATAGAGCCCGGTCGTCTGGTAGCCCCAGGAGGGGTCGAACGGGTGCTCGGTGATCGGCAGGAACTCGATATGGGTGAAGCCCATGTCGGTGCAGTAGGGGATGAGACGGTCGGCGAGCTCGTCCCAGGTTAGCATCTCGCCATTGTCGCGGCGCTGCCAGGAGCTTGCGTGAACCTCGTAGATCGAAATCGGCTGACGGCGGGCGTCGACGCTTGCCCAATGCTCTCGGTGCGCCGCGTCCTCCCAGGCCTGGTCGATCGCAGGCGTCGTCATCGATGCGGTCTTCGGGCGCAGTTCCGAGCGGCGGGCGAACGGGTCGGCTTTCAGCGGCAGGAGCTCGCCGCCACGACCGACGATTTCGTATTTGTACGCCGTGCCAGGCCCGACACCCGGCAGGAATATCTCCCAGATGCCGGTGTCGCGACGCAGCCGCATCGGATGGCGGCGGCCGTCCCAGGCGTTGAAGTCGCCGACCACCGACACGCGTTGTGCGTTCGGCGCCCAGACGGCGAAGTGGAAGCCGTCGACGCCTTCGAGCGTCAGCGGATGGGCCCCCATCTTGTCGAACAGGCGCAGATGCGATCCCTGGCGGATGTAATAATCGTCCATCGGGCCGAGCACGGGACCGAAAGAATAGGGATCCACCACCACCCATTCGCCCCCCGCATTGCGTGCGCGGTAGCGAATCGGCTGCAGCTTGCGAATGGAAACAGGCCCTGCAAAGATGCCGGCCGGATCGAGACAGGCAAGCGCGCCCATCGCCTTTCCGGCTATGGTTTCGGCGACGACCTCCGTCGCGTCCGGGATGAAGCAGCAGGCGACATACTTGTCGTCGACCAGATGGACGCCGAGGACCGAAAAGGGATCGCCGTGACGCCCCTGCAGAATGGCATCGATTTCAGCTCTCGCCGGAACCGTCGACGGAACGTCCGCCTGGCTCGTGGTCGGCGGGCCTTTCATCAGGCTCTCCAGATCTCGGACGCATACTGGCGGATGGTGCGGTCGGACGAGAACCAGCCCATGCGCGCGGTGTTGCGGATCGTCTTCGAATTCCAGGATGTCTTGTTCAGCCAGATGGCGTCGACCTCGCGCTGTGCACGGGCATAGGCGTCGAAATCGGCAGCGACCATGAACCAGTCGTGATTGTAGATGCCGTCCACGAGGCCGGCGAAGCGGTTGCGGTCATCCGGCGAGAAGACACCGGATGCGATTGCCGACAGCGCCTGGGAAAGCTCGCGGGAACTTTCGATGATGGCGCGTGGATTGTGCCCGTCGGCACGGGTATTCGCCACCTCATCCGCGGTCATGCCGAAGATCACGATGTTGTCTGCCCCAACATGGTCGCGCATTTCCACATTTGCGCCGTCGAGCGTGCCGATCGTCAGCGCGCCGTTCAGGGCGAACTTCATGTTGCCGGTGCCGGAAGCTTCCATGCCGGCCGTCGAGATCTGTTCCGAAAGGTCCGCCGACGGCACCATCACCTCGGCGAGCGAGACGTTGTAGTTCGGCACGAAAGCGACCTTCAGCAGGCCGCGCACGGCGGGGTCGTTGTTGATGACGCGTGCCACGTCGTTCGCCAGCTTGATGATCAGCTTGGCGTTGTGGTAGCTCGGCGCCGCCTTGCCGGCAAAGAGCTTGACGCGCGGCACCCAGTCCAGTTCGGGGTGCGAACGGATCTGGTCGTAGAGCGCGACAGCCTCGATGATGTTGAGCAACTGGCGCTTGTATTCGTGGATGCGCTTGATCTGGATGTCGAAGAGCGCCGACGGATCGATGCGGATGCCCATGCGGCTCTGCACGAGATTGGCCAGCTTCACCTTGTTGGCGCGTTTGATGGCTGCGAAGCGTTCCTGGAAACCGTGGTCGTCGGCATGGGCGTCGAGGGCGCGCAGCGCCTCCGCATCGTCGATGAAGGCGTCGCCGATCGCCTCGCGCACGAGGTTGAAGAGACCCGGATTGCACTGCATCAGCCAGCGGCGCGGCGTGATGCCGTTCGTCTTGTTGTTGATGCGCTCGGGATAGAGGCGGTGGAGGTCGGCGAAGACGGTCTGTTTCATCAGTTCCGTGTGCAGCGCCGACACGCCGTTGATCGAATGGGAACCGACAAAGGCAAGGTTGCCCATGCGCACGCGCCGGTCGCCGCTCTCCTCGATCAGCGAGATGTTGCGGATCGAGGCGTCCTCGATGGTCTTCTCCTTGCGGGCTTCGATCAGGATTTTCGCATTGATCGCGTAGATGATCTGCATGTGGCGCGGCAGCAGCCGCTCGAAAAGCGGAACCGGCCAGCTTTCCAGCGCTTCCGGGAGAAGTGTGTGGTTGGTGTAGGAGAAGGTCCGGCGCGAAATGTCCCAAGCGGAATCGAAGTCCAGGCCGTGCACGTCCATGAGAAGGCGCACCAGTTCGGCGACGGAGACCGCGGGATGGGTATCGTTGAGCTGGATCGCAACGGCGTCGGGCAGCGAGGTGAAGTCCGGATACTGCTGCAGGTGGCGCCGCAGGATGTCCTGCAGCGAGGCGGAGGAGAAGAAGAATTCCTGGCGCAGCCGCAGCTCCTGGCCGGCCGGCGTGGCGTCGGCCGGATAGAGCACGCGCGTCAGGCTTTCGGCCTTGTTGCTCTCGCGCAGCGCCCCGATATGGTCGCCGGCGTTGAAGGCTTCGAGCAGGATCGGGTCGATCGGATTGGCCGCCCAGAGCCGCAGCGTGTTCACGCGCTTCGCGCGCCAGCCGACGGCCGGCGTGTCATAGGCGGTCGCGATCACCCGTTCGGCCGGCTTCCAGACGAAGCGCTGCTTGTCCTCGCCGATGTTCAGCGTCTCGACGGAGCCGCCGAAGCCGATCTCGTAGGAGCTTTCCCGACGCTCGAACTCCCAGGGGTTGCCGTGGGCGAGCCAGCTCTCCGGCAGTTCGACCTGCCAGCCGTCCGCCATCTGCTGACGGAACAGGCCGTGCACGTAGCGGATGCCGTAGCCATAGGCCGGCACGTCGGTCGTCGCCATGGATTCGATGAAACAGGCCGCAAGCCGCCCGAGGCCGCCGTTGCCGAGCGCGGCGTCCGGCTCGAGTTCCGCGATCACGTCGATATCGACACCGAGCGAGGACAGCGCTTCGCGCATTTCGTCCATGATGCCGATATTGGTCATCGCGTCGCGCATCAGGCGACCGATGAGGAATTCGAGCGAGAGATAATAGACGCGTTTCGACCCTTGCGCGTAGGTGCGGCGCGTCGAATCCATCCATTTGTCGGTGATGCGGTCGCGTGCCACGAGGATCGCAGCGGTCAGCCAGTCATGCGGCTTGGCAACCTTCGGATCCTTGCCGATGCGGTATTTGAGGCGCTCAAGAAGCTCCGTCGCCAACTGGCCGGGCTCCGTACTTCTGAGGGCTGGTGTGGGGAGTTCGCTGACGGAGACCTTGTTCATCATGAAGAAAAACGAACCCCTTCTTACTGTTGACTGACCGTTGGAAAATCAATCGATGGGGCAATTTTGCATCTATCCGAAGCGCTTGCAACAGGTGTTTTTCAGAAACGAGACATGCACCCGTTGCAGGTCGAAGGGGTCGCGTCAACGTCAAAACCCGCTTCCGGACGACCGGAAGCGGGTTGCCCCGATGGGTTGGATTCTGCTTACTTTGACAGGCGCGAGACGACGGCCGAGGCACGCTCTCCGATGTATTTGAAGGCTGCGACGAGTTCGTCATTGTTCGTCGCCTCGATGTAGTGATCGCCGCTTGTCGCGCAGTATTCCAGCAATTGTTTGCCCCTGGTCGGCGCCATGAACGCGACGGTATAGACTTCCACCTGGATCTCTTCGTCCTCATCGCGGGCCTTGTCGCACCACTTCTTGGTTTCGGTGTCGGCGAGGTCACCGTAGCCGCTATAGCTGTAGCCGTTGTAAGACGTGTTTTCGCCGTCGGTCATGAAGACGATATAGCGGGTCGGAACCTGCCCGTTCTTCCTCTCATGTTCCGTCGTTTCGGCGTCGGCGACGACGGCCTGATAGGCCACCTTGAAGGCCGAACTGGAATCCGTCCCGCCCGTGGGTACGGTCGGAAACGCCGCCACATAGGCTGACGCATCATCCGTGCCCCAGGCGAGGGACGTGGGAGACTGCTGGGCGTCATTGTAGGACACGGCAGCGGTCCGGACGAATTCGTTGCCGGGGTCCGACTCGTCGAGCTGCGACGTCAGGTTGGCGACGGCGATCTTCAGCGACGAGATCTTGGAACGATAGCAGGGCTTCGTCTTCCTGAGGTTCTCCGTGTACCAGTTGCTCGCGCTGTGGTTCTGGCATCTCGTCGATTCTGATTCTACCTCGTCGGTAATCCAGGCCATCGAGCCCGAGCGGTCGAGGACGAGGAACATCGACAGTGCATTCTTCGATTCGGTTGCGCTCTGGGCCTCGCTGTTGGCGCTGAGCGTCTGTTCGTCATAGCCAAACATGCGGGTGAAGGCGCTGTACTTGACGGTATGCTTGGCGTTCACCACCACGTGGAAGCTCTTCGCGGAGCCCGCTCCCGCCGTTTCGGTGGCGACGACGGTGGAGCCGGTCGTGGATGCCTCGCCGTCGGCGCTCATCTGGCCGTTCAGATATTTCAGCGCCAGTTCCTCGGCCTCGTCGACGGTGTAACCGTCATTGGCG
>NZ_JAKGBU010000084.1 GCF_021555155.1 Rhizobium alarense | reverse complement strand
CCAACATGATGCCGATGACCCACGAGATGATGAAGAACATGCCCTGACGACAGGGCGAGCCAATATGCCCACCGCTCGCCAGACCGCGAAGGACGACGCAAACGCGTCCCGCGCCGCCCGCCTTGCGCTGACGGGCATTCTGCTGTTTTTCGCCGTCGTCTTCGCTACCCTCGGGACCTGGCAGGTGCACCGGCTTTTCTGGAAGCTCGACCTCATCGACCGCGTGGAATCGCGCATCCACACGGCACCGGTGCCTGCGCCGTCCCGGCAGGATTGGACGGCTGTCAGCCGGGAGAAGGACGAATACCGCCATGTCACTGCGACCGGCGCCTTCGAACACGACAGGACGGTCCTGGTCCAGGCCGTGACGGAGCACGGCGCCGGCTTCTGGGTCCTGACGCCGATGCATCTGCAGGACGGATCGACCGTGCTGGTCAATCGCGGCTTCGTTCCGTCCGAGCGCCGCGACGCCGCGACCCCCGGCAGGAGCGAGATCGGCAAACCGCAGACGATCACCGGCCTGCTGCGCATCAGCGAACCCGGCGGCGGGTTCCTGCGCTCAAACGACCCGGCGAACGACCGCTGGTTTTCCCGCGACATCGCCGCGATCGCCCGGTCCAGGGGCCTGAACGACGTCGCGCCCTATTTCATCGACGCGGACGCGACCCCCAATTCGGGCGGCCTGCCGGTCGGCGGCCTCACGGTCGTCCGCTTTCGCAACAGCCATCTCGTCTACGCGCTCACCTGGTACGCCCTGACCGTCATGAGCGCGGCAGGCGCCTGTTTGGTCCACCGTCAGCGGCCGGACGGATTGGCCGATGCCTCTCAGAACGAGCAGCGCTGATCCACGGTGGGCCTCGTCAGCCGGTGAAGACTATTCCCTCCTCCCGGAGGCTCCTGGCGCGGCGCCGGATCCTCGCACGTCAACCGGCCGTCGAAGACGTCTCCGCCGTTTCCACCGTACCTTGGACGCCGGTGCCCTCATCTCTGGCTATGCGGAACCATGCCACGTAGAGCGCGGGGAGGAACAGCAGTGTGAGCGCGGTTCCCACGACGATGCCGCCCATCATGGCATAGGCCATCGGCCCCCAGAATATTTGCCGCGAAATGGGGATCAGGGCGAGCGTCGCCGCGGCCGCCGTCAGCATGATCGGCCGCATGCGGTGCTCGGTCGCCTCGATGACGGCACGCCACGGCGGCAGGCCTTCGCTGCGAAGCTGTTCGATCTGCACCACCAGGATGACGGAGTTGCGGATCAGGATGCCGATCAGCGCCAATATGCCGAGGATTGCCACAAATCCCATCGGCGCATTGCTCAGAAGCAGCGCCGCGACGACGCCGATCAGCGCCGTCGGAGCGACCGCGAACACCAGAAACAGCCGGTTGAAGCTCTGGAGCTGGATCATCAGGATCGTGGCCATGATGAACAGCATCAGAGGAGCGACGGCGGCGATCGGCCCCTGCGCGTCGGCGCTGGATTCCACCGACCCGCCAATTTCCAGCTTGTAGCCCGGGGGCAGCGCCTGCTGGAAGGCTTCCATCCTTGGGCGCAGCTGTTCGACGATGGTCGCCGGCTGCGTCAGGCCAACGACGGCGGCCTTGATGGTGATGGTGGGAATACGATCGCGCCGCCAGATGGTGGGCTGTTCGAGCTCGTAGCGGAAATTGGCGACGGCCGACAGCGGCACGGATTTTCCGTCCGACGCCGGCAATTGCAGGTCCTGAAGCGTTTCTATCGAGCTGCGTTCCGCCGCCGCCGCGCGCCCGATTACGTCGATAAGATAGATGTCATCCCGGACCTGTGTTGCGGACGATCCCTCGACGATGCTGTTCAGCACCGTCGCGATGTCTTCCGACGAAACACCCAGTTGACGCGCCTTGTCCTGCAGGACGTCGATCTTGACCACCCGCGAAGGTTCGTTCCAGTCGAAGATCATGTTCGCAAGGAGCGGGTGACTGCCGACGATCGACGCATATTGCCCGGCGAGGTCGCGGACCCTCTGGATATCGGGACCGCTGATGCGGTACTGCACCGGCTTTCCGACGGGCGGCCCGATATCCAGGAGCTTCACATAAGCGTCCGTTCCCGGAAGGGTCGTCGTCAGGTAGTCCTGCAACTCTGCGCGCACCTTGTCGCGCACATCGAGACCCTTCGTGACGATGACCACCTGGCCGAACGTGACGTCGGGTGTCTGCACGTCGAAGGACAGGATGAAGCGCGGCGCTCCCTCTCCCACATAGCTCGTCCAATGGTCGATGTTCGGATTGTTCGCCAACATCTCCTTTTCGAACCGGGCGATCTGGCTGTCCGTTTCGGAGATCGAACTGTTCTGCGGAAGGTTGAAGTCGACGATCAGCTCCACACGATCGGAGGCCGGGAAGAACTGCTGCTGCACCAACCCCATGCCGCCCAGCGAAAGGCCGAAAACCGCAACCGTCAGCAGGATCGTGATCCAGCGCCAACGCATTGCCAGGCGCAGGAGACCGGTAAAAATCGTGGCAAAGCGACCCTTCTTCTCATGATGTAGCGTCATCGTCTTCGGCAGGATCGTCACCCCCAGCAGGGGTGTGAAAAGAACCGCCACCACCCAGGAAACGATGAGGGAAACAGCGATCACCACGAACAGCGTGAAGGTGAATTCGCCTGCGGCGCTGTTGTTGAGGCCGACCGGAATGAAGCCCGCGACGGTCACCAGCGTTCCCGTCAGCATAGGGAATGCCGTCGACGTATAGACATAGGTCGCCGCCTTCCGCAGGTTGTCGCCCGCCTCCAGCCGCGCCACCATCATCTCCACGGCGATCATGGCATCATCGACAAGGAGGCCGAGCGCGATGATGAGGGCGCCGAGCGAGATGCGCTGCAACGAAATGCCTGCAACCTCCATGTAGACGAAGGTGATGGCGAGCACGAGCGGAATGGAAACGGCGACGACCATGCCTGCCCGGAGCCCGAGACTGATGAAACTGATCACGAGCACGATGGCAACCGCCTCGAACAGGGCATGGGTAAAGCCGGACACGGCCTCCTCCACGACGGCCGGCTGGTCGGACACCCGATGCACATCCACGCCGATGGGAAGGTCGGCGACAATACGTTGCATCTCTGCGTCGAGCGCCTCGCCGAACTTCAGCAGATCGGCGCCTGCCCTCATGCCGATGGCAAGGCCGATTGCCGGCTCGCCGTTGAACCGGAACAGCGCCGAGGGCGGATCTACGTAGCCTCGCCTGATCGTGGCGACATCGGTCAATGGGAAAAAGCGGTCGTTGACGCGCAGGTTGATCGCCCGCAGACTCTCCTCGGATGTGAACTGGCCGCTGACGCGCAGGGCGATACGTTCCGGACCTGCCTCGACGAACCCGGACTGCGTCACCGCGTTCTGGGCCTGGAGCGTGCTGATAACCGATTGACGGTCGATACCGAGCGCCGCGATCTGGCGCGTCGAGAACTCGAGGTAGATGGCCTCGTCCTGTGCGCCGATCACGTCCACTTTTCCGGCATTTTCTACGGTCAGCACGCCGGCGCGGGCGTCTTCGACCAGATCGCGAAGCTGTCGCTGGGTCAGCCCGTCACTGGTAAAGGCGTAGATATTGCCGAACACGTCGCCGAAGCGGTCATTGAAAAAGGGGCCGATCACGCCGCTCGGAAATTCGCCCTTGATATCGCCGATCATGTTGCGGACCTTGACCCAGGTCGACTCGACGTCCTTCGCCTTCGTCGTTGGCAGCAATTCGACGAAGATCGTCGTCTGACCGGCGACTGCCTGGCTTCGCGTGTAGTCGAGGGATTCGAGCTCCTCGAGCTTCTTTTCGATCCGGTCGGTGACCTGCCGCGCCACTTCCTCCGCCGAAGCGCCTGGCCACTGGGCGTTGATCACCATGGTTTTGATGGTGAAGTTGGGATCCTCCTCGCGGCCGAGGTTCAGGTACGAGAATGTCCCCGCCAGGATGAAGACGATCATGAAGTACCAGACAAGGGAACGATGCTCGAGCGCCCAGTCGGAGAGGTTGAACTTCTTCACTCGCTGACCTCCTGGTCGATCCTGACGGCCTGGCCATCTTTCAATGTATGAATACCGGCGGTGACGATGCGATCACCGGGTTGAACACCTTCGATCACCCGCACCGTCCCGCCGGGAACAAGCTCGCCCGCGATCTTCACTGACTGGAGCGTGACCGTTTTTGCGGCAGGATCGACGCGCCAGACCCCAACGGAACCTTTCTCCTCTAGCACGGCGGACGACGGCAGCAGGATCTGCGCCTCCGCGGAAATGGTCGCGCTGGCGGTTATGACCGAACCCAATCGGAAGGCCTCCGGCGGATCGGCAAGACCGATCTTGATTCTTTGCGTGCGCGTCGCCGCGTCGGCTTGCGGCGCGATCTCGCGCACGACGCCGTGCGCACGGATGGAGGAATCGAGCTGCAGGGTCACCTCGAAGGGCATGCCGGGCTTCAGGCGCTGCGCGGCGGCAAGAGGGACATCGACGACGGCATCACGCTCCTCCGGTCGGGCGACCGTCACGACGGCTTGTCCAGCCGAGACGATCTGGCCGACCTCCGCCGATGTCGCCGTCACCACGCCATCGAACTCGGCGCGCAACCGGGCGTAGCTCAGTTGCTCCTCCGCCTTGTCGAGGTTGGCCTGCGCTTTCGCAAGGCTGGCGCTGGCACTTTTCCGTCCCTGCTCGGCCTCCTCCCGCGCCGCTTCGGTGCCGGAGCGAGCCTCCGCGAGGGTGCGCTGCCGGTCCTCCGTCGTGATGGCGTAGCGAAGCTGGGCCTGTGCGTTGGACACGTCGGACTGCGCAGTGCGAACCGCGAGCTCAAGCGCCAGCGGGTCGATCGCGGCAACGACGTCGCCCTTCTTCACAAGGTCGCCGACCTGCACGTTGCGGGCTATCATCCGGCCCAGCACGCGGAAGCCAAGCTGGGACTCGATCTTCGGTTCCACCGTGCCGGTAAGCTGGAGTGACGCAACCGGCGTCTGTCGGGCAATGACGAACAGCACCGGACGAACAGGCTGCGGCGGCGCCTCGTCCTGCTTCTGGCACGATGAGAGAACCGCCGAGCCAACCAGCAATGCGGCCATAGATCTGCGGATGCTCATCGCGCGGCTCCTTCGTCGTAGGAAACACCCTGGTCAGTCCTCAGGAACTTCGTGCCGTTCGAGACGACAATGTCGCCCGGGGAAACGCCCGTCCTGACAGTGAAACTCCCCGTCTCGAAATCATCGACCGCAATTGCCTTGAGCGAAACCCTGGAGGTCGCTGGATCCACCTGCCAGACCGCGGGCTGTCCGTCGTCCGATGCCATGGCAGACCAGGGAAGCCGGATGACGCTGCGGGGCTGGTGAAGGAACGAGCCGGCAACAGGCGCGCCGAGCGGCATGGTGGCCTCGCCGTCGAGGCCAACCTTGACCCTGATCGTTCCCGTGGCGGGATCGATGGTCGGGGAGACCTCGCGCATGCCGCCCTTGATCGCCACCGATGGGTCCGAGAGCAGGGTGACGGTCACGACAGGCTCCATCGCGGCGCCTAGGAAGAGCGTTTCGACGACATCGAAGACGGCATCCCTCGGACCGTCATGCGCAAGGGAGAACACGACTTCGGCCGCCTGTGCCACCTGTCCGACTTCGGCCTTGCGGGCTGTGATGATCCCGTCCGCGTCGGCGCGAAGTTCGGTATAGGACAATGAGTCCCGCGCGGTTTCCAACTGCGCCTGAGCCGAGTTGGTGCTGCCCTGCGCCACGAGAAGGGTCTCCTGAGCCTGGTCCAGGATAGCACGGCTGACGACCTGCGCGTTGAAAAGGCGCTGCTGGCGGTCGAAGGCAAGCTGGGCCTGGGTCTGCTGGGCCTCCGCCGCCTGCAGGTTCGCTACCGCAACCTCCAGGTCGGCCTGCTGTTCCTCCGCCTCGATGCGGGCGAGGAGTTGGCCGGCCCCGACCCGCTCGCCGACATCGACGAGGCGCTCGACGATCTTGCCGCTCACCCGGAACGAGAGGTCGCTCTGCACGCGGGCCTGGATCTCGCCGGTGAGGGTGCGGACCAGCGCCCGTGTCTCCTCTTTGGCGACGACCACGCCGACGTGCTGTGGCGTCGCCTCTTTCGGCCCCTGCGGATCACTGCACGCCGAAAGCACGGCAAGGCTCGCCAACATCGCTGCGACTGAAATTGATTTCATGGGATAGGCCCTTGCTGTTCTCGCTTCGAGCTATATTATTGACTGACTTACCAGTCAATAAGGTTTTGCCGGGAACCTTCTGACCGACTCGGAGTTTGGCAACGATGCAGAATAAACGGAAGCTTACGCGCGCGGAGCAGAAGGCGCTACGGCCACTGCAGATTCTCGAAGCCGCCTTCGAGGAATTCGTCAAACAGGGATATTGGGCAACCAGGCTGGAGGATGTCGCCGACCGCGTGGGCGTGACGAAGGGAACCATCTACGTCTATTTCGAGACGAAGGAGAAACTCTTCGAAGCGATGATCCGCCACATTTCCGCGCCGCTCAGGACAGTGATAGAGGCGGGCGACGCGCTGGAGGGGCGAGCGAGCGACAGACTGCAGCGCTTTCTGGAACTGCTCTACGACCAGATCGTCGACAATCGAAAGACAAGGGAGCTTCTCCGCTTCGTAATTGCCGAAGGGGTCAAGTTTCCCGACCTGGTAGACCGCAACCACGAGGAGTTCATCGCTCCCATCGTCCGCAAGATCCAGGCAATTCTCGACGAAGGAGCAGCGAAGAAGGAGTTCCGCCGTCCCGCGCCGGAATCGGCCGACGTGACCATGGCCCCCATGCTGGCGATGATCGTGATCCGGCTTATTTTCGGCGATCGTCCACCCGTGGACCGAGACGGTTTCCGCAAGGAGCACCTGGATATGGTGCTGCACAGCCTGACGAGATGAAGAAGACGGGCCGGCACATCCACGCTCAGCCGAAACGCGGCTTGCGACGCCTATCCCATCGACTGTGACGCGAGCGCAAAAATCGCCGGGTGGTCCTCGTCCAAAGCGCCGTAGGCGGCACCCTCGCCGAGCGTCATCGTCGTCACCGTATCGTAGATCGGCAGACCGCATTGCTGGATGAAACTCGCAAAGGGCCCCGTCTCGCAATGCGTATCGACACGAAGAAAGTCTCCCGCATGCGCCTCCACATGAGGTCGGGCCACCGCAATCGCAGCGTTCTCGCTAAAGGCGACGATAGGGCCAAGCACGTGGCCGCGCCCGAAGCTTCGGCTCATGGAATAGGCGAGCAGCCGGTCGCCCCGGTAGAGCCCGTAACAGAGCGAGCTTTCGAGCAGATGGGCAAGATGCACGGGACGTGGAACGGCGAATGCCGACGCATCGAGCGCGACAACGGCCTCCAGTTCGCTCCGGTGGAGCAATCGCAGCACATATCCCGGGTCGATTTCACTCGATTCCGCCGGCCGCCTTGCTTCGCCCTGGCATTGAAATACGGTCTGCTGCTCGACAAAGTCCAAAGACCGGTAAAGCCGACGCGCCGCCCGCGTCGCGTTGAGGCGGAAACTCCTTCCAGGGCACTCGGAAAGCACGCGCTGCATGAGCCATTTCGCGGTTCCGTTCGTCTGGAGGCGCGGCGATGTAATCAGCATGCCGAAGGTCGCGAAACGCTCTCCATGCGGGAACCACATGGTTGACCCCATCACGCGACCGATGTCATCGAGCGCGACAAATCCGCGGCCCAACTCACGTAAGGAATGCCAGTCTTCCGCCCGATGCGGCCAGCCGACCGCTATCGACAGGGCATGCAAACGCTCCAGATCGACATCTGCCACATCGGCGAGGCGCATCTGGAATGCATCGACATGCAACATCTCCGGTACTTTCGCATCCATGATCCGCCCCCCTGCCGCGCACATTCCGTTCGCCGGCTGCCCGGCCGACATTGCTCGCGAGGATCCTACCTGGCTCGCGCAGAACATTCCGCTTCTAAGGCCGGCTCCGGCACAAGATTTGTCCGTATGGCGCCGTCTTTCGGCAGCTATTCATGCCGCTGGCTCTTAATCTTGCAAGTCGAACCATGGTTCCAAGGTCGCTTCCCGGCCTCGGAATCCCGTGCAAGAGGACAGGTTATTGGACGCGGCCGACATCCTGAAGGAACTGGTAGGTTTCCGGTCGGTCGTGGGCACGGCAAATGGCGCGATCGTCGACTGGATCGCGAGATATCTCGGCTCCCTCGGCATCGCGGTTCATGTCCGTCCCGGACCGGAAGGCGACAGATCCAACCTCTTCGCGTCAATCGGGTCCGCGGACAAGCGCGGCTACATCCTCTCCGGTCACATGGACGTCGTGTCCGCCACAGAGGCGGACTGGACTGGCAATCCCTTCGTGCTGAACACCGACGGGGATCGGCTCTACGGGCGCGGCACGACGGACATGAAGGGCTTTCTTGCCGCAGCCCTTGCCGCCGCACCCCTGCTTGTGTCGAAGTCTCTCGCCAGGCCGATCCACCTCGCCTTTTCCTATGACGAGGAGGCCGGCTGCCGTGGCGTTCCGCATCTCCTTGCCGTATTGGCCGATCTCTGCGCCCCGCCCTTGGGCGCGATCATCGGCGAGCCGAGCGGAATGCAGGCTATCCTCGCCCACAAGGGCAAGGCCGCGGCCCGCGTCACACTCCGGGGGCGCGCAGGCCATTCCTCGCGGCCGGATCTGGGTCTCAACGCCGTCCACGGCATGGCGGAAGTGCTGCAAGTGGCGATGTCGGCGGCGCGGGATCTGGAGAACGGACCGTTCGACACCCTGTTCGCACCGCCCTACAGCTCATTGCAGGTCGGCATCATCCGTGGCGGACAGGCAGTCAACGTCATTCCCGACTTCTGTGCCATGGAGATCGAGGCCCGGGCCATTTCCGGAGTCGACCCTGCCTCGCTCATTGAACCGATACGCGAAGCCGCCGAGGCAATGAAGACGCGGGGTTTCGGAATCGACTGGCAGATGCTCAGCGCCTATCCGGCCCTGTCGCTTTCCCCCGCGGCGCCGCTCGCCCGCCTCTTGGCGGACCTTACGGACAAGGAGCCGCTCGCCGCCGTCAGTTATGGCACCGAGGCCGGCCTCTACCAACGCGCCGGCATCGACGCGATCATCTGCGGGCCGGGCGACATAGCCCGCGCCCATAAACCCGATGAATTCATCCTGACGAGCGAGCTTGCGGCCTGCCAGGCCATGATCGAAGCACTCGCCGACCGCTGCAGCGCCTGAACTCCCGATGGATCGAGAACCGGAAGCCGGACGATGACATTCCTCTTCAACTCCGACGCCCGCCGCGGCGCCGTCTTCCAGGCAGCCTTCGCGCGCGACCTGCCGGGCCTGCCCTTTTCGATGGATCCGGCAACGGTCGATCCGGATTCCGTGCGCTACCTGATAACGTGGACGGTCCCCGATGACCTGCCGCGCTACCGCAACCTCGAGGTGCTGTTTTCCATCGGCGCCGGCGTCGATCAGCTTCGCATCGCCGACGTGCCGGGCCATGTGAAGGTCGTGCGCATGGTCGAGGACGGCATCATCCGCATGATGCAGGAATATGTGACACTCGCCGTGCTCGCGCTGCATCGCGACCTGCCCGCCTATCTCGGACAGCAGCGCAGCGCGGACTGGCAGGCGCTGCCGCCGCGCCAGGCACACGAACGCCGAGTCGGCGTCCTCGGTCTCGGCATGCTCGGCCAGGCCGCTCTCGAGCGGCTCAAACCCTTCGGCTTCCCGCTCTCGGGATGGAGCCGCACGCAGCGTGAGGTGGCGGGTGTCACCTGCTTTGCCGGCGCGGACGGCTTGCGCAGGATGCTTTCCGAAACCGACATCCTGGTCTGTCTCCTCCCGTTGACCGAAGAGACCCGGGGCTTTCTCGACGCGGATCTGTTCAGCCGGTTGCCGCGCGGCGCGGGGCTCGTCCATGTCGGTCGGGGGCCGCAGCTCAACCATGAGAACCTGATCGCCGCACTGGACGGCGGTCAGCTTTCCGGGGCCGTCATCGATGTCACCGATCCGGAGCCGCTGCCGCCCGGACACGCTTTCTGGAGCCATCCCCGCATTGTGCTGACCCCGCACATCGCAAGCGTTACCCAGCCGGAAACCGCCGCTCGCGCCGTCATCGACAACATCAGGCGGCTGCACGCCGGCTCCGATCCGATCGGCCTGGTCGACCGCCGCCGCGGCTACTGAATTTCTGCACAGAAAGGATACCCATGTCGCTTCTGAAAACCATCGACCCGAACCCGTCCTTCGCACCGCGCGAGAACGTCCCGCCTCCGGAACGACTGATCTCGGGCAATCCGAGATTCAGGACCTGGGCGCAGGACACCGCCAGGGACGACAGGATCAACGCCGGAGTCTGGGAAGCAACGCCCGGCATCACGCATTCGATCAAGGGCGAGACCTTCGAGTTCTGCCACATCCTCTCCGGCGTGGTGGAAATCACCCCGGAAGGAGGCGAACCGGTCGTCTACAGGGCCGGCGACAGCTTCCTGATGAAGCCCGGCTTCATCGGCACCTGGAAGACCATCGAAACGGTGCGGAAGATCTACGTGACCGTCACACCGTGATCCCCGCCGGCGGCAGGCGTCCTGTGCCGAAGAATCGGCTGCAAGGCGGCCGCAAAACGGGCTTTTCCGCCGTTGCGCCGCCGCTATCGGATCAAGCTGCGTTGGCCGCGCCGGTAACCTCGCAAGCACGCGATCCGAGGTATTCCGCATGACCCTGAGTTTCGACCCCGATAGCCTCACCCTCCCGATCGGTCACTTCGTCGGTGATCGGCTTCTTTCCGCACAGGGCGTCATTCCCTTGTACCGCCCCTCGGACGGCAAGGCCTATGCCGATTGCCCGGTCGCCGACGCGGACATTGTCGATCGCGCGGTCGAGACGGCCAGGTCCGCGCTGAAGACAAGCAACTGGGGTGGCGTTCGCCCGCGCGAGCGGTTGAACGTGCTTTGTCGCTGGGCCGATCTGATCGAAAAGGAAGCCGCAACGCTGGCATGCCTGGAGGCCCTCTCCTCGACCCGTCCGGTGGGTCATCTTGTTCACGGCGATATCGCCGTCTCCGCCGAGCAGATCCGCTTCTTCGCCGAGTTCGCAGACAAGGAAGGCAGCGACCTCGTACCAACCGACGACGGCGATCTGGGCATGATCCTCACAGAGCCCTACGGTGTCGTCGGCGCCATCACGCCGTGGAACTTTCCCATCTCGATGGCGGCCTGGAAACTCGGGCCGGCTCTCGCGGCCGGCAACGCCGTGGTGCTGAAGCCTTCCGAAATGACACCCTTTTCGGCGATCTACCTCGCCGAGCTGGCGCTGCGCGCCGGCCTGCCGGCAGGCCTCATCAATGTGGTGCTCGGCGACGGCGTGGTCACCGGCAATGCGATCACCGGCCATCCCGGCATCGCGAAGGTCAGCTTCACGGGCTCCACGCGTGCCGGATCGGCGATCATGGAAAACATCGCGCGCACCGGCGTGAAGCCGATGACGCTCGAACTCGGCGGAAAGAGCCCGCAGCTCGTCTTTGCCGACGCCGACCTGGACAAGGCCGCTGCCGCGATCACGGGGAGCATCCTCGGCAATGCCGGTCAGGCCTGCGTCGCCGGCTCGCGTCTCATCGTCGAGGAAAGCGTCGTCGCCCCGCTGATCAAGGCGATCACGGGCCGCATGAAGACGGCCGCTCCCCTGCCCACCTGGAACGCGGCGGCGCACTATTCGCCGATCATCTCCGACAAGCAGCGGCAACGCATCCATTCGATCGTGTCGGCCACCGTCGCCGCCGGCGGCGAATGCCTGACCGGCGGAACGCCGATGGATGGCACCGGCTATTTCTACGCACCGACCCTGATGACCGCTGTCGACGAACGGTCGCCGGCCATCACGGAGGAGATCTTCGGCCCGGTCCTGACGGTGCAAACCTTCCGGACGGACGAGGAGGCACTGTCGCTGGCCGACCATCCGACCTACGGGCTTGCCGCCGGGCTCTTCACCCGCAACCTCTCCCGCGCGATCCGGCTCACCCGCCGCCTCCAGGCCGGCACCGTCTGGGTCAACCGCTACGGCCGCTCGCGCGACCACATCCTGCCGACCGGCGGCTACAAACAGTCGGGCATCGGCAAGGATCTCGGCCGCGAGGCCTTCCGCGCCAACCGCAAGAGCAAGAGCGTCTTGATCAGTCTCTGAGGACGATAGCCATGAAAACACACAGGATTGCCCTCATCCCCGGCGACGGCATCGGGCGGGACATCACCGCCGCCGCCTGGCCGATCCTCGAAAAGGCCGCCGGCATGGCGGGCAGCAGGCTGGAGGGCATGGAATTCCCCTGGTCCTGCGCCTTCTACAAGGAAACGGGCACGATGATGCCGGCGGACGGCATCGAGACGCTGCGCGACTTCGACGCCATCCTGCTGGGCGCCGTCGGCTGGCCGGCGGAAGTGCCGGATTCTGTGTCGCTGCACGGCCTGCTGCTGCCGATCCGCAAGAGCTTCGTCCAATATGCCAACATTCGTCCTCACCGCCTGCTGCCTGGGGTCGAGGGCCCGCTCAAGGCAGGCTCGTTCGACATCCTCTGCATCCGCGAAAACACCGAGGGCGAATATTCCGGCGCCGGCGGCCGCATCCACCAGGGCACCGCCGACGAGGTGGCGGTCGAAACCTCCGTCTTCACGCGCAAGGGTGTCGAGCGCATCCTGCGCTTTGCCTTCGAGCAGGCGCGCACCCGCCGCGGCAGGCTCGCCTCCGTCACGAAGTCGAACGCCCAGAAATATTCCATGGTCTTCTGGGACGAGGTGACGCACCAGCTTGCCACCGAATATCCGGATGTCGAGGTCATGAACTATCATATCGATGCCATGGCGGCCCGCATGGTCATGGCACCGGAAACGCTGGACGTCGTCGTCGCCTCCAACCTGTTCGGCGACATCCTCACCGATCTCGGCGCCGCAATCCAGGGCGGCCTCGGCTTCGCCGCCTCCGCCAACATCAACCCTGATCGCAGCGCGCCGTCGATGTTCGAACCCGTGCACGGTTCCGCGCCCGACATCGCCCATCTCGGCATCGCCAATCCGATCGCCACGATCTGGTCCGGGGCCATGATGCTCGATCATCTCGACGAGAAAACTGCCGCCGCAGCCATCATGGCCGCAATCGAACGGACGACCGCCGCCGGCATCGGCACCGTTGCGGGCAAGGACAGGACCGACGCGATCGCCAACGCCGTTCTTTCAGCCCTTTGATCACCCCTTCGGCGGGATCATCTTCAACGAGGACAGGATATGCAGACACTGAAGGAGCCCGGGCTTTTCCGGCAACAGGCATTGATCGGCGGCACGTGGATCGCCGCCCAATCCGGCAGGACCGTCGACGTGATCGACCCCGCCACCCAGTCGGTGATGGGCACGGTACCTGACATGGGCGGCGCCGAGACGCGTGCGGCGATCGAGGCGGCCGAAGCGGCCTACGGCCCGTGGAAAACGAAGACCCATGCGGAGCGTGCCGCGCTGCTGGAAGCCTGGTACGGCCTTATGGTCGAACATATCGAGGACCTCGCGCTCCTTCTGACGACGGAACAGGGCAAGCCGCTCGATGAGGCGCGCGGCGAGATCCGCTATGGCGCGTCCTTCATCAAATGGTTTGCCGAAGAGGCCCGGCGTGTCGGCGGCCATACGATCCCTTCGCCGACGCCCGACCGGCGCATCGTCGTGTTGAAGGAACCGGTCGGCATCTGCGGCATTATCACACCCTGGAATTTCCCCAATGCGATGATCACCCGCAAGGTCGCGCCTGCGCTCGCCGCCGGCTGCACCGTGGTGATCAAGCCCTCCGAATTCACGCCCTATTCCGCGCTCGCGATCGGCTGGCTCGCGGAGAAGGCGGGCATTCCCGCAGGCGTGATCAACATCGTCACCGGCATGCCGACGGAGATCGGCACCGAGATCATGGCAAACGAGACGGTGCGCAAGATCTCCTTCACAGGCTCGACCCGCGTCGGCTCACTCCTGATGCGCGGCGCCGCCGACAGCGTGAAACGGCTTTCGCTCGAACTCGGCGGCAATGCGCCGTTCATCGTCTTCGACGACGCCGATCTCGACCTCGCCATTGAGGGCGCGCTTGTCTCGAAGTTCCGCAATGGCGGCCAGACCTGCGTCTGCGCCAACCGCATTCTCGTGCAGGCGGGCGTCTACGATATCTTTGCCGAAAAACTGTCCGCCCGCGTGAACGCAATGAAGGTCGGTCCCGGCACTCAGGCCGGCGTCACGATCGGTCCCATGATCAACGAAGCCGCCATCGCCAAGATCGATCGTCACGTCGCGGATGCACTTGCCAAGGGGGCGACGATCGCCACCACCCGATCGGAACTGCCGGCCGGCCGGCAGTACACGGCGCCGATCGTGCTGACCGGCGCCACCACCGACATGCAACTCGCCAGCGAGGAAACCTTCGGCCCCGTCGCGCCGCTCTTCCGCTTTGAAACAGAGGAAGAGGCACTGGCGATCGCCAACGGCACGCCCTACGGCCTTGCCGCCTATTTCTACACCGAAAGCCTGAAACGCGGCTGGCGCGTCGGCGAAGCACTCGAATTCGGCATGGTCGGCCTCAACACCGGCGCCATCTCCACCGAGGTCGCCCCCTTCGGCGGCGTCAAACAGTCGGGCCTCGGCCGCGAAGGCGCGCAGGCCGGAATCGAGGAATATCTGGAGATGAAGTCGTTCCACATCGGCGGGCTGGGGTGACGCCGGTCAGGCCGTAAGATATTGCACCACGATCGCGTTGTAGTCCCCGAAGGTTACTTCGCCGGGGTCCAGCTGCCGTGCTGCATAGATCGCCGGCAGCGCTTCCTCGAAGGCGATAAATTCGTTGCCGATGGCAACGCCGCCCGGCACTTGCGCGTCCCCGCTGTGGATGCGCAGCCAAGCTGCCAATTCAACGATGAGCCTTGCAGGCTCACTCCTGTGAGCGTGAATATCCTGTCCGGCGATGTCCGAAATATAGCGCTGGAATCGGTACGGCTCGCGATCGAAGATGATGCAGGATTTCTCCCGATGCCTCGCGCCGCCATATTTCTTGGCGCCGAGGAAGAGTCCCAGTTCCAGCGGCATGTTGACCGCGGCAGCGGAGGATTGCCGTCGACCTCCGTCCGCGAGATGTCATGTACGCCATATCGGCATTCCGAAATGATCTTGCAGATTTTGTCGAAGCGATTCTCGGCCGCGTTATCGGCTTCGAGCGCACAATGGGCCCGGAAACCCGACCTGATGATTGTGAAGACAATGGCATTGAAAAGGGGACGGTAGTCGATGTCGAAAGGACAATTTACGAAGACGTCGCGGTTTGCCGCGGCCATTCAGTCTTTGCTTCCGGCGGCTTCAGCAAACTGGCCTGCCGTGTCGTCGCGACGAATATCCACGATCGTCTTCTTGATCTGGTTGGGCGTAAAGTGCTTCGGCTTGCTTTTCGGCAACAGAATGACAACCCCATCGGAGAGCGTTCCAACGCTCTTGTAGGGGCTCGCATCCGCTGTCCTGTCTGTCTTTCTTGAGCCGAATTTCGTCATGTCCGGAATATGATTCCTGACGGCCTGAAAATCAAGAATGAACGCGCTTCGCCCGCCTCACCGAATCCGGTCGAGCACCCTGTAATACAGCCCGACCAGCGGCAGGAACCAGGGCTTGCCGAAATGGCCGGGAACGGCCGGCCAGTCGAGGTCCCTGAGCGGGTTGTTGTCCGGCCGACCGAGGATTGCATCGGCGATGGTCATGCCGAGATGGGTGGAAAGTTGGGCACCGTGGCCGGAATAGCCCATGGCGTACCAGACGCCGTCGTGATAGCCGGCGCGCGGGAAACGGTCCTGGGTCATGTCGACCAGTCCGCCCCAGCAATAGTCGATCTCGACCTTCGCGAGCTGCGGGAAGATTTGGCCGAGACTGTCGCGCAAAATCGCGCCGCTCTTGGCATCGGAGCGCTGGTCGGAGGTCGCCGAGAAGCGCGCCCGCCCGCCGAAGATCAGGCGGTTGTCCGGCGCAAGGCGCCAGTAGTTGCCGATGTTCATCGAGTTCACGCAGGTACGGTTGCCGGGCATGGTCGCGGTGACCTCTGCGTCCGTCAGCGGCCGGGTGGCGACGATGAAGCTTCCGACAGGGATGATGCGGCGGCGGAAATAGCCGAAATTCGCGGTCGTGTAGGCGCCGGTCGCTACAAGGATCTGACCGGCCGTGACGGCGCCCTTCGGTGTCGTCAGCAGATGCCTGCCGTCGGTCCGGCGATGGTCGGTCACCGTCGCCTTCTCGACGATGGTCGCGCCGCTCCGCGTCGCTGCCTCCGCCAGCCCGACGACGTAGCGACCCATATGCATCATCGCGCTCTTCTTCGACAGCATCGCGCCATGGAAGGGTGAGCCGATCTCGTCCTTGAGATCAGACGCCGAAAGCAGGGCCGTATCGGGATCGACCTCGGCATGCACGGCCTCGAAGTTCCGGGCGAGGCCCTCGAAATGCCGCGGCTTGGAGGCGAGCTTCAGCTTGCCTGCGCGGCGGAAATTGCAGTCGATCCCCTCTTCGGCGATGATTGTCTCAAGCGTGTCGATCGAGGCGTCGAGCGCCTTGTAGAGTGCGATGGCGCGCTCCTTGCCGAGCTCCGCCTTTGCCGCGACATAGCTGTGCGCAAGGCCGTTGTTCAAATGCCCGCCATTGCGGCCGGAGGCGCCGAAGCCCACCGTCTCCGCCTCCAGCACGATCACCCGGGCGCCCGCCTTCGCAAGCTGGCGCGCCGCGCCGAGGCCGGTGAAGCCGCCGCCGATCACCGCCACGTCGTAGTGGCCGTCGACCGGCCCGTCTGCCGCGCCCGCGAAGCGGGGCGCCGTGTCGTGCCAGTAGGAGAGATATTTCATGGATCTTGTCCCTATCAGAGCCCGACGACGCCGGGCAGGCCGGAAATGTCGGCGATCTCCACATAACCGTAATAGGGATTGGCCGGTTCATGGCCGCGATTGACCCAGACCTTGTTCCTGACGCCGAGGTCGTGGGCCGACATCAGGTCGTAGCGGAAGGAGGAGGAGCAATGCAGAATGTCCTCCGGACCGCAGCCCAGCATGTCGAACATATATTCGAATGCCCTGAAACGCGGCTTGTAGGCCTGCGCCTGCTCTGCGGTGTAAACGGCATGGAATGGTGCGCCGAGCTTCGCCACATTGGACATGATCTGCGAATTCATCGCATTCGACAGGACGACAAGCGGAATTTCCTTGGCGACCCTTGCGAGGCCATCCGGAACATCCGCATGCGGCCCCCAGGTCGGCACGCGCTCGTAGACCATCTGAGCATCCTGCGGCTTGAACACGACACCGTTGAGCTTGCAGGTCCGTTCCAGCGCATTGTGGATCACCTCTGCGTAGGGCTTCCAGTCACCCAGGATCTCGTCGAGCCGGTAGGCGGCGAAGTTCCTGATGAAAGCCTGCATCTTCAGGTCGTCCATACGATCACCGTAGAGGTCGCGGGCCGCTTCCGCCATCTGGAAGTTGGTCAACGTGCCGTAGCAGTCGAAGGTAATGAATTTCGGGCGGAAGGTCGTCATGGCGTATCCTCGATCTGGCGGCCCGTGGAGCCGGTCTGATGATGCAGGGATCATAGGTCGGCTTTCGGCGCCCGCGCCGATTGATTTGCGGGATTTCGAAGCAGAATGTTTCGTATCGCGCTCGTCGTTCGGTATTTGGTTGCGGGAAACGGCGACGACTGGCGCGGACGGAAGCCATCCGAATGCTGAAGCCCCCGCCCGCGGCATAACATGCGGAGCCGCCCCGCCCCCGCGGTTGAAGATATCGTCGCCGGCACCGCCTTCAGACGATCTTCCGGCTCGTTGATCGTAACACTATGGGCAGAAGTTGAAGGTCATGCCCATGCAGATTGTCACCACCGCCATCGCGCCGTTCCGGCCGGAGCATCTCGGCCCCGCCGTCCGGCTTTCCCGTCAGGCCGGCTGGCCGCATCGGCCGGAGGACTGGCAGATGGCGCTCGCCCTGAGCGAAGGGTTCGTCGCGATCGCTGGTTCCGGTGAAGTGGTTGGCACTATCCTGCTCACACCCTACGGAGACAATTGCGCGACGATCAACATGGTGATCGTCGACGAGACCATGCGCGGACGTGGACTGGGGCGCAGGCTGATAGACGCGGTTCTGGACCGTGCCGGCAACCGGCCGCTGCGGTTGGTCGCCACTACGGAAGGGCTGCCGCTCTATGAAAAGCGCGGCTTCCGGGAAACGGGTACCGTCGTGTTGCAGCATCAGGGCATCGCAAGCCAGGCGACCGCATCCCGGAACACGCAGGCGGCAACGTCCGACGACGTGGCAGCCATCGCGGCTCTCGATCGGGCCGCCTACGGCGCCGATCGCGGGGATCTGATCGGTGAGCTACACCGCCGCGGCCAGTTCGCACTCATTCGCCGCAACGGCGTGGTATCGGCCTTCTCCGCGCTTCGCGCCTTCGGCAGGGGCGAGGTCATCGGACCGGTTGTCGCGCCGGATCTCGACGACGCCAAGGCGCTCATCGCCCATTTCGCGAGCCGGCGCCTCGGCACCTTCCTGCGCGTCGACACTGCGGCGGAGACCGGCCTTGCTCCCTGGCTCGTCGAGCTCGGCCTCGCCCATGTCGGCGGCGGCATCGCCATGGCCCGCCCGACCGAACTCGACCGGGACACACTGCCAGTCACCACCTTCGCCCTTGCCAACCAGGCCTTCGGCTGAACCGGAGACGACCATGTACAGCAATTCTCTCGTCGAACTCGACCGGGCCCATCTCGTCCATCCGGTCGCCTCCTATCGCGGTCACGAACAGCAGGGCGTGCGTGTGCTCGCCTCGGCGACGGGCGCGACGGTCACCGATGCGTCCGGGCGCCAGCTCGTCGACGGCTTTGCCGGGCTGTGGTGCGTCAATGCCGGCTACGGGCAGGATTCGATCGTCGAGGCGGCGGCGCGCCAGATGCGGCAGCTGCCCTATGCGACGGCCTATTTCGGCCTGGGCTCGGAACCCGCGATCCGGCTGGCATCGGAACTGGCCGACCGTGCGCCAGGCGACCTGAACCACGTCTATTTCACCCTCGGCGGTTCGGATGCCGTCGACAGCACGATCCGCTTCATCCGCTACTACTGGATCGCTAAGGGCGAGCCGCGGCGCGACCAGTTCATCTCGATCGAGCAGGGCTATCACGGCTCGTCGACGGTCGGCGCCGGCCTGACGGCGCTGCCGACCTTCCACGCCGGCTTCGGCATCCCCTTCGACTGGCAGCACAAGATTCCGTCGCCCTATCCCTATCGCAACCCGGTGGGAGAAGACCCGCAGGCGATCATCGACGCCTCGCTTGCGGCGCTTCGCGAGAAGGTCGAGGCGATCGGCCCGGACCGGGTCGCCGCCTTCTATGCCGAACCGATCCAGGGATCCGGCGGCGTCATCGTGCCGCCGAAAGGCTGGATCAAGGCGATGCGCGACCTCTGCCGCGATCTCGACATCCTCTTCGTCGCCGATGAGGTGATCACCGGCTTCGGCCGCACCGGGCCGCTCTTCGCCTGCACCGATGACGGGATCGTCCCCGATTTCATGACGACCGCCAAGGGCCTGACCTCCGGTTATGTGCCGATGGGCGCCGTCTTCATGGCGGACCATGTCTATCAGGCAATCGCAGACGGCGCGGGCGCCGCGGCGGTCGGTCACGGCTATACCTATTCGGCCCATCCCGTCAGTGCTGCCGTCGGCCTCGAGGTCCTGCGGCTCTATGAGAGCGGCCTGCTGGAAAACGGGGCGAAAGCCGGTGCCCGGCTGATGAAGGGCCTCGAGGCGCTGAAGGATCACCCTCTGGTCGGCGACGTGCGTGGCCGCGGCATGCTGGCAGCGATCGAACTCGTAACTGACAAGGAGGCCAAGACGCCACTGCCTGTCGAAGCGCAGCCGGCACGCCGCATCTTCGATCGGGCCTGGGAAAACGGCCTCGTCATCCGCGCCTTCGCCAACGGCGTGCTCGGATACGCCCCTCCGCTCTGCTGCACCGACGCGGACATCGACGCCATTCTCGATCGGACCGCAAGGACGCTCGACCAGACGTTGGAGGATCCCGATATCCGCCGGGCCCTCAGGGGCTGAAGCGGACTGCGGCGGGCGGTCCCGAAATATCGTGGATCGCTCAAATTTCAGAATTATGTGCCGCGCTACAGCATCGATTCGGCGCAAACGGTGCGGTCAAGGTGCCAAACTTGAGGAAAGCAAAGCCCCAAACCCCTGAAAACCAGGGGCCTTTGACAGGGGGCCGGGGCGAACCCCCGGTCGGAACAGCAGAATCTTTCGCCAAGGCGCCCGCAAGGTGCCCGCGCGTTCGGAACGGGGAACTGAAATTGACCAAGTCTCTGCCTGAATTCAAGTATATGAGCTTCGACGTTGTCGGCACGCTGATCGATTTCGAAGGTGGACTGACGTCCTGCCTCGGCGTGATCGCTGAGGAGGCAGGCGTCACCCTCGATGGCGAGGAGGCGCTCGCCCTCTATCGCGCCGCACGCTATGCTGAAGATGCCGATCTTTTCCCGGATGACCTCGTGCGCGTCTACCTCGCCATCGCGCCGAAGCTCGGCCTGCCGGCAGACAGGGTCTATGGCGAGCGCCTGCGCGATTCCGCCAGGTCGTGGAAGGCTTTTCCGGACAGTGCCGAAGCCATGGCGCGGCTTGCCCGCGACTACCGGCTGATCGCCATGACCAATGCCCGCCGCTGGGCTTTCGAGCATTTCTCGGCGGAGCTCGGCCATCCGTTCCATGCCGCCTTCACCGCCGACGATACCGGCACCGAGAAGCCTGACCCGGCCTTCTTCCACACGGTTTTCGGCTTCGTCGCCAGCGAAGGCGCGTCCAAGGACGACATCCTGCACGTGGCCCAGAGCCAGTACCATGACATCGGCGTGTCGCGCGCGCTCGGCATGACGAATTGCTGGATCGAGCGCCGCCATGCGCAGAACGGCTATGGCGGCACCATAGAACCGGCCGAATTCACCAGGCCGGACTACCACTTCACATCCATGGCCGGACTTGCCGAAGCCGTTGCCGCGGCACGGGCCTGATCCACGGCCATCACGAGACGTGCCAAGTCCGCTTTAAGACGGGCAGCCCGACAAACCACAGGATAAAAAGGGGAATGACATGACTGACAGAATTAAGAACTGGACCCCGTCAGACGACGCGATGGTCGAAAATGCCATTCGCCGCGGCGCCACGCGCCGCGAGTTGCTGCAGATGATGCTGGCCGGCGGTGTCGCCTTGTCCGCCGGCGGACTGATCCTCGGGCGCGCCACCGACGCAGTTGCCAGCACACCGAAGTCCGGCGGGCACATGAAGGCGGCCGGCTGGTCGGCGTCGACCGCCGACACGCTCGATCCCGCAAAGGCCTCGCTGTCGACGGACTATGTCCGCTGCTGCGCGGTCTACAATCGCCTCACCTTCCTCGACAAGGGCGGCATGCCGCAGATGGAGTTGGCGGAAAGCATCGAGAGTTCCGACGCCAAGGTCTGGACCGTCAAGCTGCGCTCCGGCGTCACCTTCCACGACGGCAAGACACTGTCTTCAGACGATGTCGTCTTCTCGCTGAAGCGCCATCTCGATCCCGACGTCGGCTCGAAGGTCAATTCGATCGCCAAGCAGATCACCGATGTGAAGGCCGTCGATCCGCTGACCGTCGAGATCACGCTCGCCAATCCGAACGCCGACCTGCCGACAATCCTGTCGATGCATCACTTCATGATCGTGAAGGACGGCACGACCGACTTCTCCAAGGGCATCGGTACGGGCGCCTTCAAGCTCGAAAGCTTCGAGCCGGGCGTCAAGTCGATCATGGTCAAGAATACCGCCTACTTCAAATCTGAAGGTCCGTATCTCGACTCGTTCGAATATTTCGCGATCAGCGACGACAATGCCCGCGTCAACGCGCTTCTGTCGGGCGACATCCATCTCGCAGCCTCGATCAAGCCGCGGTCGATGAAGCTGGTGGAAAGCCAGCCCGGTTTCGTTCTGTCGCAAACCACGTCGGGCAACTATACCGACCTCAACATCCGTCTCGACATGGAGCCGGGCAGCAAGGCGGATTTCATCGCCGGCATGAAATACCTGATCAACCGCGAGGCGATCCAGAAGTCGGTCATGCGCGGTCTCGCCGAAGTGGCGAACGACCAGCCCGTCTCCGCCGCCAGCATCTACCACAATGCCGACCTGAAGCCGAAAGCGTTCGATCCCGAAAAAGCGAAGTTCCACTTCGAGAAGTCCGGCCTGCTCGGCCAGTCCATCCCGATCGTCGCATCGGATGCCGCGACCTCTTCAGTCGACATGGCGACCGTCGTCCAGCAGTCCGGCGCCGAGATCGGCATGACGTTCGACGTCCAGCGCGTGCCCTCCGACGGCTACTGGTCGAACTACTGGCTGAAGGCTCCCGTCCATTTCGGCAACATCAACCCGCGTCCGACGCCGGACATCCTGTTCTCGCTGCTCTATGCCTCCGACGCGCCTTGGAACGAAAGCCAGTACAAGTCGGAGAAGTTCGACCGGATGTTGGTCGAGGCCCGTGGTCTTCTCGACCAGGCCAAGCGCAAGACGATCTACGACGAAATGCAGGTCATGGTCTCCGAAGAAGCCGGCACCATCATCCCGGTCTTCCTCTCCAACGTCGATGCGCTCTCGGCCAGCCTGAAGGGCCTTGAGGCCAATCCGCTCGGCGGCCAGATGGGCTATGCCTTCGCCGAATATGTCTGGCTGGAGAGCTAGCGGTTCAGGATTCGGCGGGCACGCGCTGCCG
>NZ_JAKGBU010000083.1 GCF_021555155.1 Rhizobium alarense | reverse complement strand
CCGCCGGCCGAAACGACCACGTCGAAGCGCTCCGCAGGCAACGGCGGCAGCGGCGGCGCGACGAGCCCCGTGTAGATCACCCGGTCCTGGATGTCGGAGGTCAGGCGGAATGTCTCCTCCAGCCGGACGAATCCCGGATCACCGTGCACGAGCACGTGGTCGAAATGATCGCGGACGAGCGTGACGCTTTCCTCGTCGCGGCCGGGCTTGGTGCGGGCCTGCAGGATGTCCCGGACCGACGTGACGACAGCGGGCTTCGGGCGCCGCGCCCGGGCCGCTTCGAGCAGCGGCAAAAGCTCGAAGCGCACCTGCCGCCGGCCGAAGGGAAACGCCTCGATCATGAGGATGTCGGGCTCGACGTCGCGGAACGCGCCGAGCAGGAGATCGCGCCGCCGTGCCTCGAAGGCCGCGTCGACCGGCCGCCCGTCGATGTCGACCAGCCCGGAGAAGCCGGCGTCGCCGGACAGCACCGGCGGCAGGGCGACGTGGCCGACCCGCGACCCCGGAAAGCCGTCGATCGGCGCGCCGCCGGTGACGACGGTCGTCGGCATGCCGGCATTCGCCAGTGCATCGGCGATGCGGCTCGCGCGCGCCAGATGGCCGATGCCGAGCAGGTGCTGCACGTAGAAGAGGACGCGCGGCATCCCGGCCGACGGCCGGCTCATGCCGCCGTCCGCCAGACGTTTTCGAACAGCGTCTTCAACTGGGCGATCGAGGTGTGGTGGTCGAACTCGCTGCGCACGCGTCGCTCGGCCGCGTCGCCCAGGCGATGGCGCAGCGCCGGATCGCCAATCGCGCGGGCCAGCGCCGCCGCAAGCGCCCCGGCGTCCTCCGGCGCAACGAGCAGTCCGTTTTCGCCGTCGCGCAGCAGGTCGGGCACGCCCGAAACCTCGGTCGAGACGCACGGCAGGCGCTGGCTCGACGCCTCGACCAGCACGTTCGGCAATCCGTCCCGGTCGCCGTCCGCGGTGACGCGGCACGACAGCGCGAAGATGTCGGCGCTTCGGTACTGTGCCAGAACATCCGTCTGATCGAGCGCGCCCCTCCAAGTCACGCGGTCCGCGATGCCGAGAGCCGCCGCCTGCGCCTGAAGCGCGGCCAGCTTCTCGCCGCCGCCGATATGCTCGAAGCGCCAGCAGAGCTCCCGCGGCAGCAGGGCGAGCGCCTTGAGCAGGATGTCGAATCCCTTCTTCTCGACGGCCCGCCCGACACTGACGATGCGCACCGGGTCGGCCGCGTCGGTTCCGTCCCGCATGGAATGCGTGCCGGCGAAGGGCGCGAAACGGGCGAGGTCGAGGCCGTGATAGCTCAGGTGCACGTGGTCGCGGCCGTCGGCCAGCATGCGCAGGCGGTCGAAGCCCGGCAGATTGCAGGTGACCGCCCAGCGGGTCCGCCGCAGCTTGCCGGCGAGATCCCAGTCCGGCGAGGTCCAGATGTCCTTGGCATGGGCCGAGCAGGTCCACGGGATGCCGGTCATCGTGCTGGCATAGGCGGTGACGGATGCGGGCGTGTGGATGAAATGCGCATGCAGCCAGCGCGCGCCGTCCGGCCATTCGGCCGCGAGGACCGCCGCCTGGCCGAACCGGCGCACCCGGTTGCGGGTCGGGTCCTTGCGGAAATCGCGGAGGAAATCCGCCGCGGCGCGCCAGAAAGCCCGCTTCGGCAGGCCGGCCAGCAGCGCTTTCAGCACCCGCAGCGGCTCCTCGTGAAGATATTCCGGCAGGTAGCTCACCGGCGCGCGGATCTCGTCATGCACCGGATGGCGCCGGTCGTCGGTCGGCCGGCGCATGGCGACCAGCGCAAGCTCGAAACCGGCGCGCTCGAGGCCGAGGATTTCCTGCGCGATGAAGGTCTCCGACAGGCGCGGATAGCCCTTCAGAACGATGACGGTCTTACGCATGCCTGGCCTATCGCCCTTTCAGGGCTGCGACCTCGCCGACCGCACCCGAGTCGAGCAGCTGCCCCACGAGGTCGGAAATGTGCGGCAACCCCTCGAGCCGCATCGCCGACTGGCTCTGCGACGGACGCGGCCGTTCCGGCAGTGCCTTCAGCGCCGCGGCGAAGCGCAGCGGATCCTCCGCCTCCTCCGGCAGCAGCATGTCGATCAGCCCGAGCGCGCTCGCCCGCTTGGCGCGGATGAGCTGCTCCTCGCGCGGTGCGACGCGCGGCACGATCAGCGCCGGCTTGTCGAAGGAAAGGATCTCGCAATAGGTGTTGTAGCCGCCCATCGCCACCACCCCCTTGGCGCGCGCGATGAGTTCCTCCATGCGATTGTCGAACTCGATGATCTCGATCTGCGGGATCTTCGCGCCCTTGCGCATCAGCTTGTCGCGCTGCCGGGCGGGCATGTAGGGGCCGAGCACGATCAGCGCCTTGTGGATGAGGCCCGAATCCTGCTGGTAGGCATGGATCACGTCGTGGATGAGATCCGAGCCGTCGCCGCCGCCGCCGGTCGTCACCAGGATATAGTCCTCCCGCGGCTTGTGGCCGTGCATCTCGTCCTGCGCGACGCCGCGATGCAGGAAACCGACGAAATTCATCTTGGAACGGACCGCCACCGGCACGTCCAGCCCGCCGAGCGGATCGTAGAAATCCGGCGGACCGTAGACCCAGATGTCGTCGTAGAGCTGGGCGATCTTGCGCATCGTGTCGCTGCGCTTCCACTCCGCGTCGAGCAGGTGCGGTGCGTCCATGACCTCGCGCAGGCCCAGCACGAGGCTGGTGCCGCGCGTCTTCAGATAGGCGAGCGTCTCCTCCACCTCGCCGCGCAGCCCGAGCGGCTCCTTGTCGACGATGAAGATGTCCGGCTGGAAGGTCTCCGCCGTGTGGCGGATGATGGAGCGGCGCATCTTCAGCGTATCGTGGAGGTCGATATGCCGGTCCATCGACGTGTATTCGCCGTTGCGCAGCTTGATGACGCTCGGGATCTTCACGAAATCGACGCGCGCGCGGTAATCGAAGGCACCGGCGATCGTCGCGCCCGAGATGATGAGAATCTGCAGGCCGCGGAAATCCTCGACCAGCGAATGCGCGATGGCGCGGCATCGGCGCAGGTGACCGAGGCCGAACGTGTCGTGGCTGTACATCAGGATGCGCGCATCCTCGTGGCGTCGCGTCATGGTCTCGACCTCTTGCCAAAGCGGTGCCGAGCACGCCGAAGGGATTCGCGCCCCACCATTGCCAATTCCACCTATTTGTAGGGATCGGCCGCATCACGCAGACCGTCGCCCAGAAAGTTGAA
This sequence comes from Rhizobium alarense, assembly GCF_021555155.1. Taxonomy (GTDB): domain Bacteria; phylum Pseudomonadota; class Alphaproteobacteria; order Rhizobiales; family Rhizobiaceae; genus Rhizobium_D; species Rhizobium_D alarense. Next base: position 20,182 of record NZ_JAKGBU010000083.1, on the reverse strand, counting down.
CGCCAGGATGACCAGGATGACCGGAACGGTCGGAAACAGCAGCCACGGATAGAAGGCGATGACGCTGACGCTGCGCGCCTCGGTCAGAAGAATGCCCCAGCTGGTGATCGGCGCGCGCAGCCCGAGGCCGAGGAAGCTCAGCGCCGTTTCGCCGAGGATCATGCCGGGAATGGAGATCGTCGCGGTGGCGATGAGATGCGACATGAAGCCCGGCACCAGGTGCCGCCCGATGATCCGCCGCGGCCTCGCACCCATCAGCTGGGCCGCCAGCACGTAGTCCTCCTCGCGCAGCGCAAGCAGCTTCGAGCGGACCGCGCGGGCAAGGCCGGTCCAGTCGAGCAGGCCGAGAATGAGGGTTATGCCGAGATAGACCAGAATCGGACTCCAGGTGACGGGCATGATGGCGGCGAGCGCCATCCAGAGCGGAATGCTCGGGATCGACTGCAATACTTCTATGACGCGCTGCACAATCAGGTCAAACGTGCCGCCGTGATAACCTGCCAGCCCGCCGATCACAATGCCGAGCACGAAACTGACGATGATGCCGAAGAGCCCGATCGTCAGCGAGATGCGCGCGCCGTAGATGATCCGCGACAGCACGTCGCGCCCGAGGCGGTCCGTGCCGAGCAGGTAGAGTTCACCACCCTCCGCCGGGCAGACGAAATGCAGGTCCGCGTCGAACAGCCCCCAGAAGCGATAGGAGTCGCCGCTGCAGAAGAAGCGCAGCCGCTGCACGTCCGTCGGGTCGTCGGTATAGACGCGGCGCAACGTCTCCATGTCGAGCGTCATGTCGCGCCCGTAGACGAAGGGGCCGACGAACTGCCCGTCGTCGAAGAGGTGCACGGGCTGCGGCGGCGCGTGGATGTAGTCGACGTTGCGGGTGTGAAGGCCGTAGGGCGCCAGGAACTCGGCGATGACGATCATCGCATACATGGCGAGGATGAAGATGCCGGAGATGAGCGCAAGCTTGTGCCGCTTGAACTTCCACCACATGAGCTTCATCTGGGAGGCACGGTAGACGCGCGACTGCCCCTCCGTCATCCGCTCCACGGACTGGGGGTCGAAGGGTTCCTGCGATACGAAATGGGAGAGCGGCGCACCGGGCTCGGGAATGGGTGACGTCACTTGGTACTCCCGCCTTGAAGCCGGATGCGCGGATCGAGGATGGCGAGGGCGATGTCGGAGACCAGTACGCCGATCACCGTCAGGAAGGCGAGGAACATCAGGAACGATCCGGCAAGGTACATGTCCTGGCTCTGCAGCGCCTTGATCAGCATCGGGCCGGTCGTCTCGAGCGAGAGCACGATCGCCGTGATCTCGGCGCCGGAAATGATGGCCGGCAGGATGGAGCCGATGTCGGAGATGAAGAAGTTGAGAGACATGCGCAGCGGGTATTTGACGAGGGCGCGGAACGGGGGCAGGCCCTTCGCCCGCGCCGTCACCACATACTGCTTCTGGAGCTCGTCGAGAAGGTTGGCCCGCAGCCGCCGGATCATGCCGGCCGTGCCGGCCGTGCCGATGATCAGCACGGGAATCCACAGATGCTCGAGGATGGACTTGGCCTTCGCCCAGCTCATCGACTGGCCGAGATACTCCTGGTCCATCAGGTGGCCGATCGAGGTGCCGAACCAGATATTGGCGAAATACATGAGGATCAGCGCCAGCATGAAGTTGGGGATGGCGATGCCGATCAGCCCGACGAAGGTAAGGCCGTAGTCACCCCAGGAATACTGGTGGGTCGCCGAGTAGATGCCGATCGGGAAGGCGATGACCCAGGTGACCATGATCGTCACGAAGGAGACGAGCATGGTGAGCCAGAGCCGGTCGCCGACGACGTCGCTGACCGGCAGGCGGTACTCGAAGGAATAGCCGAAATCGCCGGTCAGCATGCCGCCGAGCCAGTGGAAATAGCGGATCGGCGCCGGCTGGTCGAACCCGTAGCGCTCGCGCAGCGCCTCGATCTCGGCCATGTCGGCCGCCTCGCCCATGGCGCGCAGTTCCGCGACGTAGCTTTCGAAATAGTCGCCGGGCGGAAGTTCGATGATGCTGAAGACGAGCGCGGAGATGAGCAGGAGCGTGGGGATCATGGCGGCGGTCCGCCAGACGATGTAGCGCAGCATGGTCAGGCTTCCTCCACGTACCAGAAGGTGTCAGGCTTGTAGACGCCGAGATAGCAGGTGGGATCGAAGCCGAAGAGTCCCTTGTCCGGAACGTTCTCCAGCCGCGCCGACCGGACGACCGGCTGCAGCGTGCCGTTGACGATGCCGATGGAATAGACCTGGTCGGCGTGGATGGCGAGCATCTCGCCCCAGATGGCGCGCCGCTCCTGGCGGGTGGCCGAAATCTGCCATTCGTCGAGAAGGGCGACGAGCCGCTTGACCTCGGGCAGCGTCGGCGCTTCGCCGGTGCTGCCGCCGGACAGGTAATGCGCGCCCCAGATCGGCCATTGCAGCTGGTCCTCGGCCGTCGGCGCCAGCGGCTTCGGCGACATGTCCGAGGTCGGCACGCCGTTGTCCAGCCCGAACCACAGCGACATCGTGACCTCGCCGGAGATCGCCCGGCTGCGGAAGACGTCCCGCTGCGAGGTGCGGATGAAGAGCGCGATGCCGATCTTGCGCCAGTGGTCGGTCACCAGCTCCAGCACGTCCGTCTCCAGATTGCTCTCGCCGGTCGTCTCGATGATGATCTTGGCGCTGCGGCCGTCCGGCAGCAGCCGGATGCCGTCGCTGTCGCGCTCGACGAGCCCGATCTCGTCGAGCAGCGCATTCGCCCTGTCGGGATCGTGCTTCGCCCAGGCCTCGGCATAGTCGGCCTTGTAGAGCGGGCTTTCCGGCAACACCGTGTCGGCGCTCGGCGTGCCGAGGCCGAAGAAGGCGGCCATGTTGATCTCGCGGCGGTCGATGGCGATCGACAGCGCCCGGCGCATGCGCACATCCTGGAAGAGCGTGCGCCAGACCGTGTCGCGGCAGTTGAGATTGGGCAGGATCGCGAGCCGCGAGCCCTGCGTCTTCTTCCACAGGTCGACCTTCATGGGATAGCGCTTCTCCGCATCCTTCAGGAAGGTGAAGTCGATGAAGTCGAGGCCGACGAACTGCAGGTCCACCTCGCCCGCGCCCGTCTTGGCCGGAATGATGTCGGGCGAGCTGACATTCAGCACGAAGCGGTCGATATAGGGCAGCTGCAGGCCGTTCTCGTCGACGCGGTGATAGTAGGGATTGCGTTCGAAGACGAACTGGGCGGCCGGCGGCGAAATGGTGTTGCGCCAGGGATCCAGCGTCGGAAGGTCGGGATTTTCCGGCCGGTAGGTGCGCGACATCTTGGTATGCAGGTCCGTCCAGTCCTCGACGCGCTCCTGCCGGACCAGCGCGGAAAGCCGGATATTGTCCTGATACTTGGCGTGGAACTGCTTCATGTAATGGGCGGGCAGCATCAGCACCAGGGGCTGCGGACCGGCGAGTCGCGGCAGGAATTCGGGCTTCGGCGTTTCCCAGGAATACCGCACGGTATATTTGTCGATCACTTCGAAATGCGGCGGTTTGCCCTGCGAGAGAAGCTCGACCGGCAGGCCGCCGCGCTTCAGTTCCTTGTTGAGGAGCACGTCCTCCCAGTAGTAGCGGAAATCCTCGGACGTCAGATAGTGTCCGTCCGACCAGCGATGGCCCTCGCGCAGCCGGAAGGTGTAGATGCGGTCGTCGACCTGCTCGAAGCTCTCGGCGACGTCCGCATGAAGCTCGAGGTCGGTGTCGTAGCCGACGAGGCGCGTATAGCCGAAGATCGTCATGTGGCGGATGTCGCGCTGGCCGCCGATCAGCATGCGCACGCTGCCGCCGTAGCGGCCGGGCTTCTGGCCGCCGGCGGCGAGATCGATGACGCGCGGCGTCTTCGGCAGGCGATCCTTCATGGCCGGAAGCTGCGCCGCCTTGAGCAGCGGCGCGAGGAATGCCGGTTCGACGGCCCCGCCGCGCGCGGCGGCAGGCAACAGCGTCGAGGCGAGAAGTCCGAGGGCTGTCCTGCGCGTGATCACGGCCGCAACTCCCGGATATCCGCGGTGCGGCGGGCAAGAACGAGGTGGCCGGCGCCGAGATCGGCCGCGGCGAGCGCCTCCTCGCCCGGTTCCTCGCGGAACTGATGGTCCCAGCCCGTCATGTCGGCGGCACCGCGGTTCTTGAGGGACGGAAAGTCGAGCGGACGGTCGAGGTCCGGGAACGGCACGGCGGCAAGAAGCGAACGGGTATAGGGATGCACCGGCGCCTGCATCAGCGTCTCGCGCGGCGCAAGCTCGACGATGCGGCCGCCGCACATGACGGCGATCCTGTCGGCCATGTAGTCGACGACCGCCAGATTGTGCGAGATGAAAAGATAGGTCAGCCCGAGATCGGCCTGCAGGTCCTTCAGCAGGTTCAGGATCTGCGCCTGCACCGAAACGTCGAGTGCCGAGACCGGCTCGTCGCAGATGAGGAGGTCGGGACCGAGGGCAAGGGCGCGCGCGATGCCGATGCGCTGGCGCTGGCCGCCGGAAAAGCTGTGCGGATAACGGCTCAGGTAGTGTCTGTCGAGACCGATCACCTCCATCAGCCTCGCCGCCATCTCGCGCCGGCTCTTCGCCGAACCGCGCTCGTGGATTTCCAGCGGCTCCGTCAGGATGTTCTGCACCGTCATGCGCGGCGAGAGCGAGGAGACGGGATCCTGGAACACCATCTGGATCTTGGTGCGCAGGTTCTTGAGTTCCCGTCCCCTGGCGGAAAGCACGTCGATCTGCCCGGCGCCGCCGTTGAACGTGATCGAACCCGAATCCGGCGTCACCGCGCGCATCAGCATCTTGCTGACCGTCGTCTTGCCGCAGCCGCTCTCGCCGACGAGGCCCAGGCATTCGCCGCGGCGGATATCGAAGCTGACATCGTTCACCGCCTTGACGGCCGTCGCCTCCGCCTTCTGGAAGAAGCCGGAACGGCGGGTCGTGAAGGATTTCTCGAGATTGCGCACCGAGAGCAGGATGCCGGCATCGTCGCCCGCGGGCGCGTTCTGCCGGCCGAGCAGCGCGCTCGCCTTGACCGGCACCTCGCGCAGCGCCTTCAGCCGTTCGCCCGGCTTCATGTCGAAATGCGGCACGGCGTGCATCAGGCCCTTCAGATAGGCATGGGTCGGTCGCCGGAAGATGTCCTCGACGGTGCCCGCCTCCATGATGCGGCCGTGATAGATCACCACCACCTCGTCGGCGACGTTCGCCACCACGCCGAGATCGTGGGTGATCAGCAGCATCGCCATATTGAGCTTTTCCTGCAGCTCCCGCAGGAGCTTCAGGATCTGCGCCTGGATCGTCACGTCGAGCGCGGTCGTGGGTTCGTCTGCGATGAGGAGCGCCGGCCGACAGATGAGCGCCATGGCGATCATCGCACGCTGCCGCATGCCGCCGGACAGTTCGAACGGATACATGTCGTGGGCGCGCGCCGGGTCGGGAAAACCCACGAGCCCGAGCATCTCGATCGTACGCGCGCGCTGTTCGGCGGCGGATGCACCCTCATGCACCTTGAGGACCTCGCCGATCTGGTTGCCGATCGTGTGGAGCGGCGACAGCGACGTCATCGGCTCCTGGAAGATCGTGGCCATGCGGCGGCCGCGCAAGGCGCGGATCGCCGGGCCGTCGGTCGGAAGCTTGGCGAGGTCCACCGGCGGGCCGGCGGCCAGCGGGTCGTCGAACAGGATACGGCCGGATGCCGTCGCGATGCTTGGCAGGATACCCATCACAGCCTGGCTGATGACGGATTTGCCCGAGCCGGACTCGCCGACGAGCGCGGTTACCCTGCCCGGCAGCACGCGCAGGCTGGCGCCTCTGACAGCGTCCACCCGGCCCCCCAGCAATGCGAACGAGACGTCCAGCCCCTCGATCCGCAGCAAATCCTTCCCTGAGGTCATGCCGGGAAGTTCCCCTTATTCCTGAGCCCTCTTGGCTTTTGCGCGGCAGACTAGCTCAGCGATTGGGGAGTGTCCATGGCTATCGGCGGGCCCGCGCGGGGCCCGTCGCGACGCATTCCGGGTCGGCCTGAACAGGCCTTCTTCAGCCGGTCTCCGCCTGCTGCTGCTCGGGGCGGAGGCGGTCGACGAGATGCAGCCTCGGCCGCTGGGCGTTGCGGTAGAGCAGCATCACCTGCTCGGCCGTCGAATGCCGGTCCATGCTGCGGTTGTCGAGCATTTCCGTCGCCTCGAGCCGCATGTTGGCTTCCAGCGGCTGCATCACGGTGAACTTCTGGCCGACACCGCGCAGCTTCTCCTCGCCCAGCGTCGACCATTCGCCGCCGGAATAGGTGGAGAAGGACTGGCTCGCGATGATCGGCTTGTTGTACTTCTTGGTCAGCACCTGCAGGCGCTGCACCTCGTTGACCGCCGCGCCGAAGGCGGAGAAGGTCAGCCTGTCCTTGAGGCCCACATTGCCGAACATCACGTTGCCCATGTGCAGGCCGATGCCGTAGCGGATTTCGCCGAGCCTGCGGCCCTTCCGGCCGCGGTTGAGCTCGCGCATGCGCGCCGCGGCCTGGCGGACGGCCGTCATGGCGGCGCGGGCGGCGACCTGCGACGGCTCGCGGTGGCGCCCGCAGGGATAGACGGCGAGAAAGCCGTCGCCGACGAAGCTCAGGATCTCGCCGCCATTGCGGTTGAACGGCGTCGCGATCGCGTCGAAGAACTCGTTCAGCGTGTCGATATAGGCCTGCCGGCCCTCGCGCTCCGCAAGCAGCGTCGACTGGCGCATGTCGGCCATGACGAGGGCGGCGCGGATCGTCTCGCCGTCGCCGCGCCGGATCTGCCCCGACAGCACGCGCTGCCCGGCATTGCCGCCGAGATAGGTCATCAGCATGTTGCCCGCGAGCTTGCCGAGGACCGCCATCTTGGCGGCGACCGCCAGGCTGTTCTGGATGCGCAGCAGGGCATCGATCACATTGTCGCTGAACCCTTCGGCGGCGTCGGTCGACCAGGAGCCCACCATGCCCTGGCCCGCCTCCTCGCCGAAGGACTGGACGAAGGCGAGATAGTCCGTGGCGCCCAGCGCCTTCAGGTCGTCGAACACCGGGAACTCGGACGGCGCGGCGGGATCGATCCGCCGCCGCAGGTGATCGAGATTGTTGCTGAGCAGGTGGTAATAGGGGCTGAGCAGGAAGCGCGACGGCTCGCTGTCCTCGCTCTGCGCCCTGAAGCCCTCCATCGTGACGCCCTGCCCGCGCAGCCACGTGAAGCCGAGCGCATCGTAGAGCGGATGCAGCATCGAGAAGCTCAGGTGCACGCGCACGAGCGGCAGGCCCGCGGCGGCGAGCCGCTCGCAGAAACCCGAGACGAGATATTCGAGGCTTTCGCCATTCAGTGCCGCCTGCTTCAGCCAGGAAGACACCCGATCGAGAAGGGTACTCGACACATCGGCACGCGCTGCGTTCATCGCTCGGTCCATCTGCTGCAAATGAAAAGGGCCGACGCGGGGGCCGGCATAAACGGGTTTCGGCGCCGTATGCATTGGACGCCGAAGCCAAAAACAATATAAGTGCTTCGCGACCCATTACCAGTTTCCGCGCAGACAAAATGCTCCGCCCGCCGGAGCGGCCGCCGAACCCTCCCCCGGGCGGCGGTTAAGAAGGACGGTTGTTCCACCGCATGACGAGCCCTCTCTTTTCCCTCGCAACCCTGGAAAAATCGATCGAGTCACGCACGGCCCGCGTCGGCGTCATCGGGCTCGGCTATGTCGGCCTGCCGCTCGCCATGGCGGTCGCGACCGCCGGCTTTCCGGTGACCGGCTTCGACATCGACGTCGCGAAGCCGGCGGCGCTGAACGCCGGGCGCTCCTATATCGAGGCGGTGCCGGATGCGGTGCTCGCCGACCGGCTGGAGCGCCGCCTCTTCGCCGCGACGGCGGATTTCGCCGCGCTCGCCGCCTGCGACGTCGTCGTCGTCTGTGTGCCGACGCCGCTGACCCGCCACCGCGACCCGGACCTCTCCTTCGTCATCGGCACGGCGAAGACCATCGCGGCGCACATGCGGCCCGGCCAGCTCGTCGTGCTCGAATCGACCACCTATCCCGGCACGACCGACGAGGTGGTCAAGCCGATCCTCGAGGCAGCGGGTTTCGTCTCCGGCCGCGACGTCTTCATCGGCTATTCGCCGGAGCGCGAGGATCCCGGCAACCGGCACTTCGAGACCTCCACCATCCCGAAGGTCGTGGCGGGCGACGGGCCGGATGCCGCCCGGCTGATGGCCGCCTTCTACGGCGCCGTCGTCAGGACCGTCGTGCCGGTCTCGGGCAATGCGACGGCGGAGGCGGTGAAGCTCACCGAAAACGTCTTCCGGGCCGTCAATATCGCGCTCGTCAACGAACTGAAGGTCGTCTACGAGGCGATGGGCATCGACATCTGGGAGGTGATCGAGGCGGCCAGGACGAAGCCCTTCGGCTACATGCCCTTCTATCCCGGCCCCGGTCTCGGCGGCCACTGCATCCCGATCGATCCCTTCTACCTCACCTGGAAGTCGCGCGAATTCGACCTGCCGACCCGCTTCATCGAGCTTGCCGGCGAGATCAATTCGGCCATGCCCCGCCACGTCGTCGGCCGGCTCGCCGAGGCGCTCGACCGCATGCGGGGCCAGGCGCTCAGCCGTTCAAAGGTGCTGGTGATCGGGCTTGCCTACAAGAAGAACGTGCCGGACATCCGCGAAAGCCCGTCGCTGAAACTCATCGAGCTCGTCGAGGAGCGCGGCGGCGCGGCGGATTTCCACGATCCGTTCGTGGGCGAGATCCCGGCGACGCGCGAACATGCCGCGCTGAAGGGCCGGCGCTCCGTGCCGCTCGCCCCGGCGGCGATCGCCGCCTACGATGCCGTGCTGATCGCGACCGACCACGACGGCATCGACTACGCGGCGATCGCCGCGCACGCCAAGCTGGTGGTCGACACGCGCAACGTCTTCGCCCGCCACGCCATCACCGCCGACACCATCGTCAAGGCCTGACCGGGCCGAACGCCACTTCCACGACGGACCCCCTCCCGCCATGAGTCGCCTCGACAGCTTCATCCGCCGCCTCAGCGCCCAGCGCGATATCCTGAACCACGTCGCCGACGCGATCGCCCTGCCGGGCGGGCCGGTGCTGGAGATCGGCCTCGGCAACGGCCGGACCTTCAACCATCTCCGGGAAAAATTCCCGGGGCGGCGCATTGTCGCCTTCGACCGGGCGCTCGCCGCCCACGGCTCTTCGGTGCCGCCGGACGAGGATCTGGTGATCGGCGAGATCCGCGAGACCGGCGCCGGCTTCGCCGGCTGCGGCGCGGCGCTCGTCCATGCGGATATCGGCACCGGTTACGACGAGAAGGATGCGGTGACGCTCACCTGGCTGCCGCAGATGGTGGCGGCGATGCTCGCACCGGCCGGGCTCGCCGTCAGCGGCCTGCCGCTCGACGAGCCGTCGCTTGCGCCGCTGCCGCTGCCGGCTGCCGTCGAGGACGGGCGCTACTTCCTCTATCGAAAGGCCTGACGCGGCCCGGCCGATACCGGTCCGGCCCTATCGATGGTCGGCGGCGAAGACGGTGCTCGCCTCGCTGACGATCGAGACATGGGCATAGGCGGCGCGGGCCGCACCCTCCGCGTCGGCGCGCAGGATCGCCGTGACGATCTCCTGGTGTTCGGCATAGGATTTCGCAAGCCGCCCGGCGAGCCGGAACTGCGCGTGGCGGAACGGCGCGAGCCGCGCCCGGGTCTGCGTCACCATCTCGAAGATGTGGTCGTTGTGCGCGCCGCGGTAGAGCCGCGTGTGAAAGTCCATGTTGTGGGCCGCGTAGGCCTCCTGGTCGCCCGCATGCACGAGGCGCATCGACGCGCGGTGCATGAGATCCAGGCCGCGGCGCTCCTCCACCGTCATGCGTTCCGCCGACAGGCGGGCGCAGATGCGCTCGAGTTCGGCCATCGCCTCGAACATCACGGACAGATGGCTGTCGGTGACGTTGGTGACGACGGCGCTGCGGTTCGGCTGCCGGCCGACGAGGCCCATGGCGCAGAGCTGGCGCAGCGCCTCGCGCACCGGCGTGCGCGACACGTCGAAGCGGGCGGCGAGCGACAGTTCGTCCAGCCTCTCGCCGGGCTGCATCTGGCCCGTCACGATCAGGTCGGCAACCGCCCGGACCATCTGCTCGACGGTCGTTCCGGCCCGGATCACATCCTTTCGTTTCTTCTTTTCCGTCACGCGCGACTCTTTTCAGCAACCTGCATACAGATGCCCGTTCGCCGCAACAGTGTCAAACGGCAAGCTTAAACGACGAAAATCATTCACAGTTTTTCCAAATCCGGCCGGCATCGGACATGCTGTTCGACCTCTGCGCCGGTGAAATTTTATGCCTGTTTTCCATAAAGCATGATTTTTATGCAAAATAACGATCAAACTGCATGCAGTTTTATCTATCAGTGATGTCTGATCTAAAATTTCTAAGCTATTTCAACGACAAGATTTCTGGCATGGCGATTGCATACAGTTTCATGTACCCGTTTCGAACCCGGCGTCCGCCGCCGCAAGGAGCATCCGATGACCAAACTCCTTTCCCCGTCCGCCACCTTTTCCCGCCGCAGCTTCCTCAAGGCCTCCGCCACCGGCGCGGCCGTCGTCGGCCTTGCGCCGACCGGCCTGCTCTCGCCCGCCATGGCGCAGGCGGCGCTCACCGTCGGCTTCGTCTATGTCGGCCCCAAGGACGACTACGGCTACAACCAGGCCCATGCCGAGGGCGCGGCGATGCTGAAAGAGATGGCCGGCGTCACGGTCGTCGAGGAAGAAAACGTGCCGGAGACCGTCGATGTCCAGAAGACGATGGAATCGATGATCAATCTCGACGGCGCGACGCTCGTTTTCCCGACCTCCTTCGGCTATTTCGACCCCCACATGCTGGAGATGGCGAAGAAGTATCCGGACATCCAGTTCCGCCACTGCGGCGGGCTGTGGACCGAGGGCACGCATCCGGAGAACACCGGCTCCTATTTCGGCTATATCGGCCAGGGGCAGTATCTGAACGGCATCGCCGCCGCCTATGCCTCGAAGAGCAAGAAGATCGGCTTCGTCGCCGCCAAGCCGATCCCGCAGGTGCTGCAGAACATCAATTCCTTCCTGCTCGGCGCGCGCTCGGTCGATCCGGCGATCACCTGCCAGGTGATCTTCACCGGCGAATGGTCGCTCGCCGTCAAGGAGGCGGAGGCGACCAACGCGCTTGTCGATCAGGGCGCCGACGTCATCACCTGCCATGTGGACAGCCCGAAGGTCGTCGTCGAGACCGCCGCCGGCCGCGGCGCCTTCGTCTGCGGCTACCATGCCAACCAGAGCCCGCTGGCGCCGGAAAAGTACCTCACCGGCGCCGAATGGGCCTGGGGCAACGTCTATTCCGACTTCGTCAAGAAGGCGCAGGCCGGCGAGGCACTCGGCAATTTCGTGCGCGGCGGCCTGAAGGACGGCTTCGTCAAGATGAGCCCGCTCGGGCCGGCCGTGCCGGAGGAAGGCCGCAAGGCGTTCGACGCGACGCTCGCCGAGATGATGGCCGGCGGCTACTCGATCTACAAGAACGGCCTCAAGGACAACAAGGGCACCGTCGTCGTCCCGGAGGGCACTGCGCTCGCCGAGGACGCGATCGAGCTCGAAAGCATGAGCTACCTCGTCGAAGGCGTCGTCGGCTCGACCTCTTGAACCCGGGAGCGGCAGGATCATGACGATCGAAGCCAACATGCCCGTCACGCCGCTTGCGGAGAGGGCCGGACAGTTCCGGCCCCTCCTCGAATGGCTGGCACGGCGCGCCGAGCCGCTGGCGATCGCGCTCTTTGCGATCCTCGTCGGCCTGGCGCTCTTCTCGCTGTTCATCGCGATCCTCGGCAAGTCGCCGGTCCAGCTCTTCCAGATCATGTATGCCGGGGGCTTCGGAAGCTGGTTCTCGATCCAGAACTCGCTGAGCCGGGCGGCACCGCTGCTGCTCACCGCGCTCTGCGTCGCGCTCCCCGCGCGGCTCGGGCTGGTGGTGATCGGCGCCGAAGGGGCGGTCGTGCTGGGCGGTGTCGCCGGCGCCGCCATGGCGCTGCCGCTGGTCGGCATCGCACCCCCGGCGCTGACCTGGCTCTTCATGGCCCTCGCCGGCATGGCGGTCGGCGGCCTCTGGATCGGGCTCTCCGGCCTGCTGCGCCACTATCGCGGCGTCAACGAGACCATCGCCTCGCTGCTGCTTGCCTATATCGCCATCGCCCTGATGAACCACCTGATCGAGGGGCCGCTGCGCGATCCCGCAAGCCTCAACAAGCCGTCCACGGCGCCGCTGCCGCCGGACTACATGCTCGGCAACATCCCCGGCATGGACGTGCACTGGGGCCTCGTCGTCGGCGTCGTCGCCTGCATCGTCTCCTATGTGCTGATCGAGTGGACGAGCTTCGGCTTCGCCGCGCGCGTCGCCGGCGGCAATGTCCGCGCCGCGCAGATCCAGGGCCTTCCGGTCGGCCGCCTCATCGTCGGCTTCACGGCGATCGCCGGCGCCTTTGCCGGGCTTGCGGGCATGATCGAGGTCGCCGCCGTGCAGGGCAGCGCCAATGCCTCGCTTGCCGCCGGCTACGGCTATACCGGCATCCTCGTCGCCTTCCTCGCCCGCCACAATCCGCTGGCGATCATTCCCGTCGCCATCCTGCTCGGTGGCATCGACGCGTCGGGCGGCCTCATCCAGCGGCGCATGGGCCTGCCGGATGCGACGGTGCTCGTGCTGCAGGGCACGCTCTTCGTCGTCATCCTGTTCTGCGAGACACTCTACGGCCGCTTCCGCGTCTTCAACCCCGATCTCTGGAAAAGGAGCGCATGATGGAGGACATCGGTCTCTGGGGCGTGCCGCTCGCCATCCTCGCCGGCGCCATCCGCGTCTCCACGCCCTTCATCTTCGTCTCGCTCGGCGAGGCGATCACCGAGCGCTCCGGCCGCATCAATCTCGGCCTGGAAGGCACGCTGGTCTTCGGCGCGATGACCGCCTACGGCGTCGCGGTGATGACGCTGTCGCCCTGGCTCGGCGTTTTGGCGGCGATGGCAGCCGGCGCCGTCTTCGGCCTCATCCACGGCTGGATCTGCAAGTTTCCCAAGGTCAACGACATCGCGATCGGCATCGCCATGATGCAGTTCGGCCTCGGGCTCGCCTTCTTCCTCGGCAAACCCTTCATCCAGCCCTCCGCGCCAAAGCTCCCCTCCATCCCCTTCGGCGGCTGGTCGGACATTCCGCAGGTGCAGTCGGCGCTCAACATCAACGCGCTGTTCCTGATCGGCGCGGCGCTCGCCGTCTTCCTCTGGTGGGCCTTCCGCAACACGCGGATCGGCCTCATCCTGCGCGTCGTCGGCGACAGTTCGGATGCCGCCCGCGCGATGGGCCTGAACCCGGACACGGTGCGGCTGCTGGCAACGGCGGTCGGCGGCTCGCTGGCGGCGGTCGGCGGCGCCTATCTGTCGCTCTTCTATCCGGGCTCGTGGAACGAGGGCATCTCGTCGGGTCAGGGCCTGATGGCCGTCGCGCTTGTCATCTTCGCGCGCTGGAACCCGATCGGCTGCTTCCTCGCGGCCCTGCTCTTCGGCGGCGCCGGCGCACTCGGCCCGGCACTTCAATCCGTCGGCGTCACGCAGGGCTACTACCTCTTCTATGCCGCCCCCTACGTGCTGACGCTGGCGATCCTGGTCGCCACCTCCTCACCCACCCGCTCGCTCGCCGGGGCGCCGGGCGCGCTGTCGATCACCAAGTGAGAACGAAAGGACCAAAACCATGAACGGTCTCGGCGGACTCAACAAGTCGGAGCACGGCGTCGGCATCGGTCTCGTCCAGCTCCAGCTTCCGAACACGGTGACGAAAGAGGATCTCGCGCGACAGACGCGAACGATCGTCGACCTCGTCGGCAAGGCGCGGCGCAACCAGCCGGGCATGGACCTCGTCGTCTTCCCGGAATACGCCCTGCACGGGCTCTCGATGGACACCAATCCGGAGATCATGTGCCGGCTCGACGGGCCGGAGGTCGCGGCCTTCAAGGCGGCCTGCCGGGACAACTGCATCTGGGGCTGCTTCTCCCTCATGGAGTTCAACCCCGGCGGCATGCCCTACAATTCCGGCATCGTCATCGACGACCGGGGCGAGCTGAAGCTCTATTACCGCAAGATGCATCCCTGGGTGCCGGTCGAGCCGTGGGAGCCGGGCGACCTCGGCATTCCGGTCATCGACGGGCCGAAGGGCGCGAAGCTCGCGCTCATCATCTGCCATGACGGCATGTTCCCCGAGATGGCGCGCGAATGCGCCTACAAGGGTGCCGAGATCATGATCCGCACCGCCGGCTACACGGCACCGATCCGCGAGTCCTGGCGCTTCACCAACCAGTCGAATGCCTTCTGCAACCTGATGGTGACGGCGAATGTCTGCATGTGCGGCACGGACGGCACCTTCGATTCGATGGGCGAAGGCATGATCTGCAATTTCGACGGCACCATCATCGCGCATGGCACGAGCGGCCGGGTCAACGAGATCATCACGGCGGAGGTCCGGCCGGATCTCGTGCGCGAGGCGCGGCTCGGCTGGGGCGTCGAGAACAACATCTACCAGTTCGGCCATCGCGGCTATGTCGCGGTCGAAGGCGGCGCGGGCGACGCGCCCTACAGCTACATGCACGACCTCGTCGCGGGCCGCTACCGGCTGCCCTGGGAAGACGCGGTCAAGGTCACGGACGGCACCTCCTGCGGCTTCGACAGGCCGACGAGGCGCTTTGGCGAAACCTTCAGGCTTGCGGGCGAATAGGAGCGGGACGATGGATGCGATGGTGGAAAGCACGGGCCATTTTATTGACGCCGACCCCTATCCCTGGCCGTACAACGGAGACTTGCGCCCCGATAATACGGCGCTGATCATCATCGACATGCAGACCGACTTCTGCGGCAAGGGCGGCTATGTCGACCACATGGGCTATGATCTCTCGCTGGTGCAGGCGCCGATCGAACCGATCAAGACGGTGCTGACCGCCATGCGCGCCAAGGGCTATCACATCATCCACACCCGCGAGGGCCATCGCCCGGATCTGGCCGACCTTCCCGCCAACAAGCGCTGGCGCTCGCAGCGCATCGGCGCCGGCATCGGCGATTCCGGCCCATGCGGCCGCATCCTGGTGCGCGGCGAACCCGGCTGGGACATCATTCCGGAGCTCTATCCGCTCGCAGGCGAGACGATCATCGACAAGCCGGGCAAGGGCTCCTTCTGCGCCACCGACCTCGAGCTGATCCTCAACCAGAAGCGCATCGAGAACATCGTGCTCACCGGCATCACCACCGACGTCTGCGTCTCGACCACCATGCGCGAGGCGAACGACCGCGGCTTCGAGTGCCTGCTGCTGGAAGACTGCTGCGGCGCGACCGACCACGGCAATCACCTCGCCGCGATCAAGATGGTGAAGATGCAGGGCGGCGTCTTCGGCTCCGTCTCCAGTTCCGCGACCTTCGTGAGCCAACTGCCATGAACAAGCTGATCGGTGAAATTCCGCCGGCAAAGGCCGTTCCCGCCGTCGGCATCGAGACGGTGGACATGACCATGCGCTTCGGCGCCTTCACGGCGCTGGACCACGTCTCGATCAGGGTGCCGGCCGGCTCCTTCCATGCGCTGCTCGGCGAGAACGGCGCCGGCAAGTCGACGCTCGTCAAGTGCATCATGGGCTTCTACCACCAGACGTCCGGCCAGCTTCAGGTCGACGACCGCGAGGTGGCGATCGCCTCGCCGCGCGACGCGGCGACCCTCGGCCTCGGCATGGTCTACCAGCATTTCACGCTCGTGCCGTCGCTGACGGGCGCGGAAAACCTCGTCATCAACCGCACCGACGTGCCCGCCGTCATCAACTGGGCGAAGGAGAAGAAGGCGCTCGCCGCCTTCATGGAGACGATGCCCTTCACCATCCCGCTCGAAAGGCCCGTCAGCGAGCTTGCCGCCGGCGAAAAGCAGAAGCTGGAGATCGTCAAGCAGCTCTATCTCGGCCGCCGCTTCCTGGTGCTCGACGAGCCGACCTCGGTGCTGACGCCGGCCGAGGCCGACGAGATGCTCGGCCTGGTGCGCGGCATGACGGAGCGCGGTGAACTGACCGTGCTGATGATCAGCCACAAGTTCCACGAGG
Source organism: Rhizobium alarense (assembly GCF_021555155.1). Classification (GTDB taxonomy): domain Bacteria; phylum Pseudomonadota; class Alphaproteobacteria; order Rhizobiales; family Rhizobiaceae; genus Rhizobium_D; species Rhizobium_D alarense. The sequence goes on along the minus strand of NZ_JAKGBU010000083.1, from coordinate 4,039 downwards.
TGACGAAATTCGCCGATGCGGTCTCGGTGCTGCGGCGCGGCAGGCTGACCGGCACCGGCAAGGTCTCCGAGCTTTCGACCGCCGACATGGCGGCGATGATGATCGGTGACGTCAAGCTCGCCGAGCTCGACACCCGCCTGCCGGTTCCCGACGACGCAAGGCCGGTGCTTGCCGTCAGCAAGGTCAGGGCGCCGGACCGCACCGGCCTCAAGACGATCGACATCGACAACCTCGTGGTGCGCTCCGGCGAGATCGTCGGCATCGCCGGCATTTCCGGCAACGGCCAGAAGGAACTCGCCGAGGTGCTGGCCGGCCAGCGGCCCGCCGAGACCGGCAAGGTGACCGTCAAGGGCAAGGCCTATGGCGCGACGCGGCCGGAAACGCGGGCCAACAACGTGCGCTTCATTCCGGAGGAACCGCTGGCGAACGCCTGCGCGCCGCGCATGACGGTGACGGAAAACCTCGCCTTCCGCACCTTCGACGTGGCGAAGGACGGCTCGGAGGCGATCTGGCTCGACGGGCGCGGCATGAAGAAGCGCGCCGGATCGCTGATCGCCGATTTCAAGGTGAAGACCGCCTCCCCCGCCTCGCCGATCGCCGCGCTTTCCGGCGGCAACGTGCAGCGCGCGGTGCTGGCGCGCGAACTGACGGGGGCGGTCGACCTGCTGATCGTCTCCAACCCCTGCTTCGGCCTCGACTTCTCCGCCGTCGCCGAAATCCGCGCCCGCATCATGAAGGCGCGCAATGCCGGCACGGCCGTGCTGCTGATGTCGGAGGACCTCGACGAGCTGATGGAGATGTCCGACCGGATCATGGTCATGTCGGACGGTAGGCTCGTCTACGAGACGCCGGCGCGCGAGGCGGACATATCCGTCATCGGCGCCCATATGGCGGGGCATCACTGATGGCGGAACTCAAGGCAGAACCCTTCGCCTTTCCGCTCCGGAGAGACGCCGTGGCGCTCGTCGTCATCGACATGCAGCGCGACTTCGCCGAGGAAGGCGGCTTCGGCGCGAGCCTCGGCAACGACGTCAGCCGCGTCACACGGATCGTGCCGGACGTGAAGCGGCTGATCGAGGGCTTTCGCGCGGCCGGCCTGCCGGTGATCCACACGATGGAGTGCCACCGGCCGGACCTCTCCGACCTGCCGCCGGCAAAACGCGACCGCGGCGCGCCGGCGCTCCGGATCGGCGACGATGGCCCGATGGGCCGCATCCTGATCGCCGGCGAACCGGGCACCGCGATCCTGCCCGAGCTTGCACCGGTCGATGGCGAGATCGTCATCGAGAAGCCCGGCAAGGGCGCCTTCTACGCGACGCCGCTCGGCGACATCCTGAAGGACAAGGGCATCGCGCAACTGGTCTTTGCCGGCGTGACGACGGAGGTCTGCGTGCAGACGACGATGCGCGAGGCGAACGACCGGGGCTACGAATGCCTGCTGGTCGAGGAGGCGACGGAGAGCTACTTTCCCGAGTTCAAGGCGGCCGCCATCGCGATGATCCGCGCGCAGGGCGCGATCGTCGGCTGGACGGCGAGGCTCGATGCCGTGCTGGAGGCGATCGCCGATGCCTGAGACGACGCGCGAAAACCTCGCTGGCGGCGGCTGGAAGGACCTCGCTTTCGGCCCCTTCCGCGACGGCGTGACGCTGCACTGGATCAAGCCCTTCGAGGGCGACCAGCCGGGCGTGGCGCTGCTGAAATACGAGGCGGGCGCGGTCGTGCCGCGCCATCGCCACGAGGGGCTGGAGACGATCCTCGTGCTGCATGGCACCCAGTCCGACGAGACCGGCGACTACGGCGCCGGAACCTATATCGTGAACGCCGCCGGCACGGAGCATTCCGTCTGGAGCGACACGGGCTGCGTCGTGCTCATCCAGTGGGACCGGCCGGTGACCATCTTCGAGTGACGATCCTGATGCGGAGCAAGACATGAGCATGAACCAGCCCTTCGACATCGCGTCGCTGCACGCGGCCTATGCGAACGGACTGACGGTGGAGGCGGTGATCGACCTGGTCTTCGCCCGTCTCGCGGCGGCCGGCGATCCGGGCATCTTCCTGCATCTCGCCGAGCGGGAAACGCTGATGCAGCAGGCGGCGGCGCTCGGCTCTTTCGATCCCGCCGAAAGGCCGCTCTGGGGCATTCCCTTCGCCGTCAAGGACAATATCGACGTCGCCGGCATGCCGACCACCGCCGCCTGCCCGGACTACGCCTATCTTCCGGCCAACGACGCCACCGTCGTCGGCCTGCTGAAGGCGGCCGGCGCGCTCGTCGTCGGCAAGACCAATCTCGACCAGTTCGCCACCGGCCTCGTCGGCGTGCGCACGCCCTATCCGGTGCCGCGCAACGCCATCGACCCGACGCTGGTGCCCGGCGGCTCCTCCTCCGGCTCGGCGGTCGCCACGGCGCGCGGCATCGTCTCCTTCGCGCTCGGCACCGATACCGCCGGCTCCGGCCGCATCCCGGCCGGCCTCAACAACATCGTCGGCCTCAAGCCGAGCGCCGGCGCGCTGTCCGCCACCGGCGTCATTCCCGCCTGCCGCACGCTCGACTGCGTCTCCGTCTTCGCGCTGACCGTCGACGACGCCTGGCGGGTCTTTTCGGTCGCGGCCAGGCCCGACGAGACGGACGCCTATTCGCGGCCGATGCCGGCCACCGGCTACGGCGTGCTGCCGCCCGTGCTGTCGATCGGCGTGCCGGCCCCGGCCGACCGGCAGTTCTTCGGCGATGCCGCGATGCAGGCCGCCTACGAGGACGCGCTTTCGGCCCTTTCGGCGGAGGGTCACCGGCTCGTCGAGCTGCCCTTCGGCGATTTCTACGCGACCGCCAACCTGCTCTACGAGGGTGCCTGGGTGGCCGAGCGCTATGCCGCGATCAGCGCCTTCTTCGATGCGCACGCGGAGAGCCTCCACCCGGTGACGCGAACGATCTACGGCGGGGCGAAGAGCCTCACCGCCGCCGACGCCTTCAAGGGTCTCTACGCCCTGCAGGCGCTGAAGCGGCAGGTGGCGCCGCTGATCGCCTCGGTGGACCTCATCTGCGTGCCGACCGCGCCCAGGCACTACACCGTGGCCGATCTCGCCGCCGAGCCGATCCGCGAGAATTCCCGCCTCGGCACCTACACCAATTTCGTCAACCTGCTCGATCTCTGCGGCATCGCGGTGCCGACAGGCACGCGTTCAGACGGCCTGCCGGCAAGCGTCACGCTGCTCGCACCGGCCGGCCGCGACGGACTTGCCGCCTCGCTCGCCGCCGCGGTCCATCGCCGCACCGGGCTTCCCCTCGGTGCCACCGGCTGGGCGCAGCCGGCGGCCGTCGAGGCCGCGTCCGCCGGTCGGGACGACGGGCTGATCGATCTCGTCGTCGTCGGCGCGCATCTGGCGGGCATGCCGCTCAACGGCCAGCTCCGCGCACTCGGCGCCCGCTTCGGCCGCGCCGCACGCACGGCGGACTGCTACCGGCTCTATGCGCTCGCCGGCACGGTGCCGCCGAAGCCCGGCCTGGTCCGCACCGAGCCCGGCCGGGGCGCGGAGATCGAGGTCGAGGTCTGGCGGCTGGAGCCGGCCGCCTTCGGCCGCTTCGTGGATGCGATCCCGGCGCCCCTCGGCATCGGCACGATCGCGCTTGCGGACGGCACGTCCGCGAAGGGTTTCCTGGCGGAGGCCGCAGCGCTTGCCGGTGCCAGCGACATCACCGCCTATCGCGGCTGGCGCGCCTACCGGCAGGGCTCGGCGGCCTGAGAGCCGCGCTCAGCCGAGCTTCAGCCGGTAGCGCACGTGGCCGTCCTCCTGCGCATAGCTGTCATAGAGCTTTCGCGCCCGGGCATTGTCGCGGTTGGTGTGCCAGTAGAGCCGCGACCAGCCGCGCACCCGGCAGATCGCCACCAGGTCGTCGATCAGCGCCCGGCCGATGCCCCTGCCGCGGGCGCGCTCGGCGAGGAACAGGTCCTCCAGGTAACAGTCGGGCGTCATCACCCAGGTCGAATCGTGGTGATGGTGGACGGCGAACCCCGCCATGCCCCCCTCGTCGACCGCCACGCGC
>NZ_JAKGBU010000082.1:21103-23489 GCF_021555155.1 Rhizobium alarense | reverse complement strand
GGTGACCGCATCCGCCTCCGCCGCCCCTGCAACCTCGCCGGTCGCGGGCTCGCTGACCGTCTCCTCGCGCGCCACCAACGTACCATCGGGCTTGACGATCATCGTGCGCACCTTGCGCGGCGAGATGACGGGCGTCTTCTCGTCTTCGGCAGCGGCCAGCTCCGGCTCGTCGACGCCCGGCAGAAGCCGTGCCTCGTCGCTCTCCGCCGCGTCGAGGCCGTCGGAGGGCAGTGCTTCGGGGGTCAGGGTGCGCTGCACGACGTCGACCGGCTCCTCGGTGGTCGTCACGAGCTGTTCCTGGCGCGGCGTCGCCTCGGAGGCGCCCGCGACACGGTCGTAGACGGCCTTGTCCTGGTTCGGCACCGTGCGGCCGCCCTTCTCCTCGGGCACGACCTTGACCGGATTCTTGTCGGCCAGGATCACGCGCGGCTCTCCGATGACCGCGGCGCCACCGTCGCTGTAGATCCAGGCGTAGGCGCCGATGCCGCCGAGCACGACGAGGCCGGCCGCGCACGCGGCCAGCAGCAGGCCGCGGCGGGACCGGCGGTCGTCTCCGTCGCCATCGACGAAATCATCCGTCTGGCTGGCGTCCACGGCAATCGCATGCGGAACCGCTTCGCGCATCGACCGACGGATATCCTCCTCCAGCGCCTTGTCGAACTCGTCCGCATCGCTGAAGTCGATGGTCCGCCTGTCGGAACCGTGGACAGTCGCGGGAATTGCCTGCGCCGCGGGCTGCTCCGCCGCCGGCGTCGCCGCACCGAAGATATGGGCCAGTTCCGCATCGATATCGAGGTCGTAGTCGGGCTGCAGCGCCGGCGGCTTTTCCTTCTCGTGAACCGGCAGGTGCGGCACGTTGAGTTCGGCGACGGGCGCGAGGCCGTAATCGGTGTCGGAGATGAGCGACGGGTCGAACGGCAGGGCCGCGGTCTCCACCTCCTCGACGGGCGGCGTCAACGCCGCCGTGGCGACGGCAACCGGTTCGGCCTCCGGCTCCTCGGTCACGTCGGTCGCGACGACCTCCTGAGGATCGGGCCCCTCCAGATCGAAATCCAGGTCAAGGTCGCCGATCTCGATCTCGAAATCCTCGAAATCCGGCTCTTCCACCGCGATGGCGGCCGGAGCGGCCGTCGTAACCTCGGGCTCGACGCGCACATGACGTTCATCGACGAATGCCGCGGCGGGCGCCTTCACCTCGTTCGAACTGCCAGCCATCGCCGGCGGCAAGGGCGTGGCGCGGCCGAACCGCGCGACCGCCTGCAGCGCCGCAGCGGACGCGACCGCCGCCGCACCGTCCATCCAGCGGGATCCCGCCTTCGGTTCGGGCACCGGAAAGCGCTCGACTTCCGCCAGCAGATCGTCGTGGTCGTCGCTACCCCGCACCTGAACCGGCTCGGACAGGTCGTATTGCGACGGCACGTGATAGGCGTGGTCACCGGGCCATACGACGCTCTCGATCGCGTCCAGCGGCGCATCGGCGCCGGAAGACGGAAAGACGTCGGGCTCGACAGCGTCGAAAGGCGCATCCGCGACGGAGATCGTCGGAGCCGGCAACCAGACGTCCCCGCCGCCTTCCGCCGACATCGGGATTTCGTGGTCCGGCAGGGCCTCGATCAGAGGATCGGCAGGAGCATATGCGTCGAAAGCCGCCGCGACGTCGGCCGCGCTGTCCGCGGATAGCGCCGGCCCGGCATCCCGGGAAGGACGGTCGGCCACGTCCGCCTCGCCGCCGAGCGACAGTTCCAGCTCGTGGGCAAGGTCGGACGCATCGAACGAGAGGTCGTCGGCATAGCCTGCGGGCTGCAGGCCGATGAACTGCGGCTCGGCTGCGGCATGCGCGGCGGGCTCGGAGAATGCCTCCGTTGCGGCAATGATCGCCGGAGCGGCGTCTTCCGGTTCCGCGACAGGCACGGGCTCGACGAACACCTGCTCCTCCGCGACCTCTTCGGGCTCGGGGATGGCCGCCGTCGGCGCGACATACGCGGCCGGCTCGACGCGCCAGCCGGACTGCGTCAGGTCGCCGTCATAGTCCGCCTCGGCGGGGTCCGGCTCCCCATATGAGGTTTGCTCTCCGCCATCGGCTACGGGCTCCGCATCGAGCGAAAAGTCGGGTTCCGGGGTCTCCGGCTCGACGGCAGCGACGTCGGGCGCCGCCTGCAGCAGGGCATCGTCCAGGCCGTCGAGAAGATCGTCGTCGAGCGACGGCGCCGCGTCCTGAAACGCGACATCCGCGACGGGTTCGACGGAGGGAATGTCGGCGGCCGGTTCGACGAAAACGTCGAAAAGGGGCTCGGGTTGCACAGCCTCGTCGGCCGGCGTCTCCCTGTCGACAGGGTCGGCGGCGACAGGCGTCGGCGCATCGTAGAGCGCGAATTCGCGCAGCAGC
>NZ_JAKGBU010000082.1:0-21003 GCF_021555155.1 Rhizobium alarense | reverse complement strand
CGGCCGGCGTCTCCCTGTCGACAGGGTCGGCGGCGACAGGCGTCGGCGCATCGTAGAGCGCGAATTCGCGCAGCAGCGCGTCCTCGTCCGCCGCAAGCTCCGCATCAGCCGAATACCCGGCTTCCGGAATCTCCGGTTCGCCGGCAACGTCGAAGGCGGGTTCGGCTGGCTCGGGTTCGACCGCCGGCGTTTCCTGGAAAACCGGCTCGGCGGCGACAGGCGTCGGCGCATCGTAGAGCGCGAATTCGCGCAGCAGCTCATCCTCGAGATCGACCAGCGGCGCCGGCCGGCCGGCCGTCTGCGCCGGCATCTCGGCCTCGCGGACCGGCTGCACGGCCGGACCCGGGGACACAGGCTGGGGGTCGTAGCCGACAATGCGCGCGAGCTCGCTCAACGGATCGTCGTCCGCCAGGAGATCCGTGTCGGCGGTTCCGCTACGGGCGAAGTTCTTGTCTGCCATTTGTCCACTCACAAGCCACAAAACGCGTCTGCCAGCTTATTGTGGGTAAATGGTGACACTATCGCATTTCGTCCGGCGCGGCAGTGCCTGTAATGGCAAGTCCCGACTTCAAGACAGAGGCGACAGCATGCACCAGCCCAAGTCTGGCAATACTCAATTCTCTGTTTTTATCGTTAACAAAGCGTAATTCTGGCATTTCCTTGCCTTTGTTCCAATGGGCATGGAAGCTGCTGGCCAGATCATAGAGGTAAAATGCGATGCGGTGTGGCTCCTGCGCCAGTGCCGCGCCTTCGATCACGCGCGGATATTCTGCGAGCTTCGCGACGAGCTGGAGCTCGTTCGGATCGGAGATCCGGCCGGCAACCGCGGAGACGAGATCGAGCCCGGCGATGTCAAGGCCGGGAAAGGCTTCGGCCGCCTGGCGGAAGACCGACATGCAGCGGGCATGCGCGTATTGAACATAGAAGACGGGGTTGTCCTTCGACTGCTCGGTCACCTTGGCGAAATCGAAGTCGAGCGGCTCGGAGCTTTTCCGGTAGAGCATCATGAAGCGCACGGAATCGCGCCCGACCTCCTCGACGACATCGCGCAGCGTCACGAAGTCGCCGGAACGCTTCGACATCTTGACCGGCTCACCGTCGCGATAGAGCTTGACGAGCTGGCAGAGCAGCACCGTCAGCTTCGCCTTGCCGTCGGAGACGGCCTTCGCGACCGCCTCCAGGCGCTTCACGTAGCCGCCATGGTCGGCGCCGAGAATGTAGATCATCTCGTCGAAGCCGCGGTCGAACTTGTCCTTGAAATAGGCAACGTCGGCGGCGAAATAGGTATAGCTCCCGTCCGACTTGATCAGCGGCCGGTCGATGTCGTCGCCGACCTCCGTCGAGCGGAACAGGGTCTGCTCGCGATCCTCCCAATCCTCCGGCAACTGGCCCTTCGGCGGCGGCAGCACGCCCTTGTAGACATGGCCCTTGAAGGTCAGGTCGTTGATCGCGGTGCGGATCGGCGCGCCGTTGCCGGCGTGCAGCGACCGCTCGGAGAAGAAGACGTCGTGATGTACGTTGAGCGCGGCAAGATCCTCCCGGATCATCGCCATCATCGCGTCGATCGTCCGGTCCTTGACGAGCGGCAGCCACGCATGTTCGGGCATCGCCCGCAGGCTCGCGCCGAATTCCCTGACGAGCGCCTCGCCGACGGGCACGAGATAATCCCCCGGATAGAGGCCGGACGGGATGTCGCCGATCGTCTCGCCAAGCGCCTCGCGGTAGCGCAGATAGGCGGAGCGCGCGAGCACGTCGACCTGGGAGCCGGCATCGTTGATGTAATATTCCTTCGTCACCGCATAGGAGGCGAAGGCGAGCAGGTTGGCGAGCGCGTCGCCGACGACCGCGCCGCGGCAATGGCCGACATGCATCGGGCCGGTCGGGTTGGCGGAGACATATTCGACATTGACCGCCCTGCCGGCCCCGGCCGCGCTGCGGCCATAGGCCGAGCCTTCGGCAATCACCGCCGCGAGCAGCCGCTGCCAGTAGGCGACGGCGAGGCGGATGTTGATGAAGCCCGGTCCGGCGACGCTCACCTCGACGACGTCGGGATCGTCGCGCAATGCCGCGACGATGAGTTCGGCAAGCGCGCGCGGATTGGTGCCGAGCGGCTTGGCGAGCACCATGGCCGCATTGGTCGCCACGTCACCGTGGCTCTGGTCGCGCGGCGGCTCGACGCTCAACCGTGAAAAGTCGACATCCGCCTTGGCGCGAACGATCTCAAGGCCTTGCAGAACGGTTCTGATTCTGTTTTCGAAGTCGGTGAAGAGGTTCATGTCGCTTGGATCCGTGATGCCGGGCGGCCGGTCGAGCGGCGCGGGCGTGAAGTCGGCGGCTTGCTAACGCAATTCCGGAGTGTGGTCAAACAGCCGGCGATGCGTGTTGACGGCATAGTTGTCGGTCATCCCGGCGAGATAGTCGCCGACATGGCGCGCCCGCACCGGTTCCGGCATCTCGGCGATGCGGCTCACCCAGTAGTGGCCCTGCATCAGGAGCGGATCGGCCATATAGGCGTGAAAAAGATCCTTGACGATCGCCGCGGCATTGGCGCGCACGCGCATCACATCCGGGTGGCGGTAGATGCGCGAGAAGAGCATGCTCTTGATCTCCCGGTCGGTGACCGCCATTGCCTCGGAGAAGGTCGCCATCACGCGGCCGGCGGCGCGCACGTCGTCGGCGCTTTCCGGGCGGACGTCCCGCAGCGCGGCCTGGGCATAGCCGATCACGTCCTCCACCATGGCGGTGATCTGCCGGCGCATGATCTCGTGGGTGAAGCGGGCGGGCTCCAGCGCCGGGTAGCGCTCCCGCACCTCGGCCATCAGGCCGGCGAGGAAGGGGATGTCCTCCAGCATGTCGAAGGTGAGATAGCCCGAGCGCAGCCCGTCGTCGATGTCGTGGGTGTTGTAGGCGATGTCGTCGGCGATTGCCGCGACCTGCGCCTCGAGGCTCGCGAAACTCGCCAGTTCCAGGTCGTGGATCGCGCAATAGTCGCGGATCGGCTGCGGCACCGGTCCGCGCGCGCCCTCCCCCTCGGGCGTCATCAGCGGGCCGTTGTGCTTGACGAGTCCCTCGAGGCTCTCCCAGGTCAGGTTGAGCCCGTCGAATTCGGCATAGCGGCGTTCGAGCTTGGTGACGATTCGCAGCGACTGGGCGTTGTGATCGAAGCCGCCATAGGGCACCAGCACCTCGTGCAGCGCGTCCTCGCCCGTATGCCCGAACGGCGTGTGGCCGAAATCGTGCACGAGCGCCACGCCCTCGGCGAGGTCTTCGTCGAGCCTCAGGGCGCGGGCGAGCGCGCGGGCGATCTGCGCCACTTCGATCGTATGGGTGAGCCGTGTGCGGTAGTGGTCGCCATCGGCGGCGATGAAGACCTGCGTCTTGTGCTTCAGGCGCCGGAAGGCGGTCGTGTGCACGATGCGGTCGCGGTCGCGCTGGAAGTCGGAGCGGGTCGGGCTCGACACCTCCGGGAACAGGCGCCCGCGCGTCGTCCACGGGTCTGCCGCAAAGACGGCCCTCTGTCCGGCCCCGAAACCCAGCGCATGTCTGTCCAGCGTCATCCGTCACCCGCATCCGGGCCGCCCATTGACGCGGCCCCGGCGCCTTCATACCTATAGAGTGCCGCCGGCGAAAGTCCCGCGCAAGACTGCAGCCGCCATAGTCACCAGATCAGCGGGTTGCAGGCAGCGCTTGCGGGGCCGGCGGGAGAATGCCGGCGCGTCTGCGCCGGTCAACCGATTCTCTGCGGGCCTTGAACCCGTCAGGAGGCGACGAATGGACGACAACAAGGTCACGATTTCCGAGGCGGCGGCGAAGCGCATCGCCAGCATCCTGTCGGCCGACCCGGCGAAGAGCGCGCTGCGCGTTTCGGTCGAGGGCGGCGGCTGTTCCGGCTTCTCCTACAAGTTCGACCTCGTCGAGGACCGGCAGGACGACGACCTCGTCGTCGAGAAGGGCGACGCCCGGGTGCTGATCGACCAGCTTTCGCTCGTCTACATGGACGGTTCCGAGATCGACTTCATCGACAACCTGCTCGGCCAGTCCTTCCAGATCCGCAATCCGAATGCCGTCGCGAACTGCGGCTGCGGCACCAGCTTCTCGATCTGAACCCGGCCCGCGGCCGTCTTTGCCAACAGCTTTCGGCCGCCTTTGCAATTCCGCTTCGCAACGCAATGGGCTAGGGTCGGCCCGATCCGCCGAACGGGATGCTGCAACGAATGAAGATCGCCACCTGGAACATCAACGGCGTGCGCGCGCGCCTCGACAACCTCATCGCCTGGCTGAAGGAATCGGCACCCGACATCGTCGCGCTGCAGGAGATCAAGTGCCAGGACGAGGCCTTTCCGCGCGCCGACGTCGAGGCGCTCGGCTATCACGTCGAGACGCACGGCCAGAAGGGCTTCAACGGCGTCGCGCTCCTGTCGAAGCTGCGACCGGACGAGATTTCGCGCGGACTGCCCGGCAGCGAGGCCGACGAGCAGTCGCGGTTCATCGAGGGCGTCTTCTCGGTCGACGGCGGCGTGGTGCGGGTGTGCTCGATCTACCTGCCGAACGGCAACCCGCCCGAAGACCCGGTCAAGTATCCCTACAAGCTCGCCTGGATGGAACGGCTCGCGGCGTTCGCCGCCGACCGGCTGGCGCTCGAGGAGCCGCTCGTGCTCGCCGGCGACTACAATGTCATTCCGGAGCCGCACGACTGCTTCGACGTCAAGGCCTGGGAACGGGACACCCTCTTCCTGCCCCCGACGCGCCAGGCGTTCCGGCGGCTGGAAAACCTCGGCTTCACGGATGCGGTGCGGGCGACCACCGATGCGGCGCCGCTCTATTCCTTCTGGGACTACCAGGCCGGCTGCTGGCCGAAGAACAACGGCATCCGCATCGACCACCTGATGCTCTCGCCGGAGGCGGCCGACCGGCTGTTGTCCACCGATATCGAAAAGCATGTGCGCAACTGGGAAAAGCCGTCGGACCACGTGCCGGTCATCGCGCATTTCCGCTTCGCCGCCTGAAACGACAAGAGCGGGACACCGTCCCGCCCGCGATCACAAGGAATGGCCGGAAAATCAGTTGCCGTCGCCGAAGCGCAGGTCCTGCGCAAGCGCCACCGCAACGCGGCGGTCGTTCTCGTTGGCAAGCGAGAAGGCCCGCTCCTGCAGTTCCTGCAGCCAGCCGCGATCCTTCGGGGCACAGTGGTCGAGCGCCGCCGTCATGAAGGCGAGCCCCTGGGCATACTGCCCTTCCTGGAAGATGACGTTGCCGAAAAGCCCGAGCGCGCCGGCATGGCCGTTCTTGCGGGCACGGTTCAGCCATTTCTTGGCCTGATGCACGTTGGCGGCACCGCCCTCGCCCTGCAGGATCATGCGGGCGAGCTGGAACTGCGCCTCCGGGACGCCGAAGGCGGAGGCGGCCTGGAAATAGAGCTGGCGCGCCTGCGTGAGGTCGGATTTGACCGGGCTGCCGGGAATGCCGCGGCGATAGTAGCCGGCGAGCGACACCAGCGCATTGACGAAATAGCCGGTATTCTCCGAGCCGGGCTCGATCCCCTCCCGCGCGATCTCGCTGTAGATCTTGAAGGCCTCGAAGTCGTTCTCGGCAACGCCGTCGCCATCAGCATACATGTTGGCGAGCGCCCAGCGCGAGCCCGTATGGCCCTTCTCCGCCGCATAGCGGTAAGCCTCGACGGCGTCTCTCTTGCGGCCTTCCTTGTAGGAGAAGAAGCCGAATTTGAAGAGGTCGAACGGTCCGCTTTCCTTGGTGATGCCGGACTCCGGGTCGAAGGCCGCCGCGGGGCCTGCATGGGTCTGGGCAAGGGACGCGACGAGACCGAGCAACAGCAGCTTCGCCGGGACGGACTGGAACTTATACATGACAGCTACGAACTTCCGCATCCGCGGCACGCCACCGCGGACAGAGCGACCCGCCGCACTTGCCGACGACGGTCCGACCCGTGTTTTGATAGTGCGAGCCGAAGAACCGGTCAGCGGATCGACCGGAAGACCGCCCGCAACGACCGTCTTTCCGAAAGCATACCGACATGGAATCTCGTGGCTCATCGTTTCCTTGAGCGCGTTCTTTGCGCATCTTGTTGGCCTAATCGCTGCTCCCCGTTTGTGGCGGGAAATGGACGAATGCCGACCGTGCCAATCTGTAGCAAAAGATAACGAAAAATGTGTTGCGGAATCACCACAGAAACGGGGTGCTTTGTGAAGCTCCGGCGATCGACGGGACCGCAATGCCTATCGAAACGCAAAAGGCCCGGTCGTCGACCGGGCCTTCGAGTGAATGCCGACGCGGCTCGTCAGAACTTGATCTTGAGCCCAGCCGAAACGGCAGATGACCAATCGGTGCCGTAGTCGTAGCTCGTGGTCGTGAGGTTGACCGGACGCGACTCGCCGCTCGTCAGCATCGACACGGCGCCGGCGAGGCGCAGCTCGACATTTTCGGTCGGCGCGTAGACCGTGGCAAGGCCGACCGTCCAGGTGTCGCTCTGCGAACCGGTAACCGTGCTGGTGCCGCGGTCCCAGGTCAGGCTCGCGCCGCCGCTCCAGTTCTCGTCGAACTTGTGACCGACGCCACCGGTGACGGTCCAGCCGTCACGGTAGAACAGGTCGAGCGAGGTCAGGACCGGATCCCCCGGAAAGCAGACCGTACCGCCGGCCGGGTTGCAGCGGAACTCGACGGTCTGCAGCCGGCTCCAGTTCGTCCACTTGACCGATGCAAAGGCGAGCCAGTCCGGTGCGAAGCCGGATTGAACCTTGAGCTCCAGCGAGTCGGGCATGGTGGCGGTGCCGATCACCGGCGTGACGTCGCGGCCGAGCGGGTTGAGCGCCAGCGGTACGCCGGAGAGGTCGAGCGTGCCGGTGATGTCGCCGAGGTCCACGCTGCTGTTGTAGACCAGGCTGGCCCGCATCGCATATTCGGGAATCTCATAGGCAACGCCCGCCCGCCAGCCGACGCCGTCGCCTTCCATGCCCCGCAGCATGCCGAGGCCGGAATAGCCGGAGAAACCGGATGCGGCAAGGATTTCCGACGGCACGACGACCGCCTCCTTGAAGCCGCCGACCTCCTGGTAGAAGGCGCCGCCGATCAGGCGGAACTGACCCGGGCCTGCATCGAACTTGTAGGAGCAGGTGCCGCCGTAGTTCCGGCTGTAGACCTTGATCTCCGTCATGTCCTTGGCACCGGCCCAGGTGCGGCCCGGATTGGAATGCGCGCCCCACGGTTCGGAATAGTCGATGATGCAGTCGATCGCATCGCCGACCGCACCCTTCATCCCAAGATAGGGAACGTCATAGCTCTCGTATTCGTCGGCTTCCGAGGAATAGCCGAGCGTATTGAGATTTGTCGGATCCGTTTCGTCGACGCTTTCGTCCTTGGCGTTCTTGATCGTTCGCTTCGGCATCACATAGGTGATGGACGAGTCGAAGATGAACGGCGAGTTCTCGAACAGCAGGTCGATGTCGTAGCCGCCGCGCTCAAGTCCGCCGGCGGTGGCCGGGCCCGCAAGCGCGATGGCTGCCATCACGAACGGCGCGGGCTTCAAAAGTCTTTTCATTCTGTCCTCCCCGATAGGCCTCAAAAGTTCCATCACGCCCCCAGAACGCGAACAACTTTCCGTGAGTATCCAAAAGCCGCCCCGACTTGGCAAACCCCATATGTTGGGGATGATTTTCGTTGACCAATCAAAGAATTACGTAAGTTTTTATTGAAGCCCCTCAAAAGTCACAGTCGGCAGAAAATTATTGCCATTCAGCCCGCAAGAATCCGAAAAACAGGAATGGAATTTCAGGAGAAACCCGTGATGTCACATTCCGGACACAGTTCGTCTTTTGCTCGGCATGGCTATCGGCAGCCTATCTGCATCCCGAAACGGGGCACCGGGGCCCTGCCGCGCACGGCCCCGGGGGGAATCAGGCAGCGTCCCGGACGCGCGCAAGGGCAATCCTGAGGCTTGCCAGTTGCTGTTCGAGCTCGGCCTCACGCTCCCGTTCGGCCTCGACCACCTCCGGCTTGGCATTGGCGACGAACTTCTCGTTTGCGAGCTTCGACTGGACGCGGGCGAGTTCGCCTTCCGCCTTGGAAACCGCCTTTTCAAGCCGCGCCGACTCGGCCGCGAGGTCGATAAGCGTGCCGAGCGGCAGGCAGGCCGTCGCCTCGCCGACGACGATCTGCGCCGCGCCCTTCGGCGCCGCATCCGCAAGCGTGATCGTCTCGACGCGCGCGAGCCGGCGGATGGCCGCGTCGTGGCGCTCCAGCCGCGCCCGCGTCACCGCGTTGGCGCCGATCACCGCGAGCGGCGCCGTGGCCGCCGGCGGAACATTCATCTCGGAGCGCACGGAACGGATGCCGGAGACCAGTTCGATCAGCCAGTTGATCTCGCCGGCCGCCGTTTCGTCGGCATAGGCCGGAGCCGGCCATTCCGCGTGGCAGATGAGGCCGTCACGCTCGCGCTCCTCGCCCGCCGTGTGTGCCCAGAGCTCTTCCGTCATGAACGGCATGAAGGGATGCAGGAGCTTGTAGGTCTCCTCCAGCACGTAGGCGGCGCAGGCCTGCGATTCCGCCTTGGCGCCGGCGTCCTCGCCGTTGAAGATCGGCTTCAGCAGTTCGAGATACCAGTCGCAGAAACTGTTCCAGATGAAGCGGTAGAGGACGCCCGCCGCATCGTTGAACCGGTAGCCCTCGATCGCCTCCGTCACGTCGCGGGCGGTGCGCGCGAGTTCGGTCAGGATCCAGCGGTTGACGGTCAGTGCCGCCGCCTCCGGCACGAAGGTCGGATCCGCCTTGACGCCGTTCATTTCTGCAAAGCGGGTCGCGTTCCAGAGCTTCGTGCCGAAATTGCGGTAGCCGGCGATGCGCGCCGGATCGAGCTTCACGTCGCGGCCCTGCGCCGCCATGATGGCGAGCGTGAAGCGCAGCGCGTCGGCGCCGTACTCGTCGATGAGTTCGAGCGGGTCGATAACGTTGCCCTTGGACTTCGACATCTTCTGCCCGTTCTTGTCGCGCACCAGCGCGTGCACGTAAACGGTGTGGAACGGCTCGACCGGCGTGCTGTAGTCGTCCTTCATGAAGTGCAGGCCCATCATCATCATGCGGGCGACCCAGAAGAAGATGATGTCGAATCCGGTGACCAGCACGTCGGTCTGGTAGTACTTCTCGAGTTCCGGCGTCTGGTGCGGCCAGCCGAGCGTCGAGAACGGCCACAGCGCCGAGGAGAACCAGGTGTCGAGCACGTCCTCGTCGCGCGTCAGGATCTCGCCCGGCCGGAAATTCTCCAGCAGGTCCTCGACATAGGCCTTCATCGGCCCCTCGTGGGCGATATAATGCTGGATGGCGGCGTGCAGCGCCTCCTCCTCGGTCTTCTCGACGAAGACCTGGCCGTCCGGGCCGTACCAGGCCGGAATCTGGTGGCCCCACCAGAGCTGGCGCGAGACGCACCAGGGCTGGATGTTCTCCATCCACTCGAAATAGGTTCTTTCCCAATTCTTCGGGACGAAGTTGGTGCGGCCTTCGCGCACCGACGCGATCGCCGGCTTGGCGAGCGTTCTGGCGTCGACATACCACTGTTCGGTGAGGCGCGGCTCGATCGGCACGCCGCCGCGGTCGCCGTGCGGCACTGTGTGCTTGTGCGGCTCGATCCTGTCGAGGAGGCCGCCCTCCTCGAAGACCTTGACGATCAGCTTGCGGGCCTCGAAGCGGTCCAGGCCGTCGAGCGCATCCCACAGGCCAAGCTGCATCTCGTTCGGCGTCAGGCCCTCGAGATAGTCCTCGTTGTCCTTGATCGTCACCCGGCCTTCGACCGTCAGGACATTGACCTGGCGCAGCCCGTGGCGCTTGCCGACGTCGAAGTCGTTGAAGTCGTGCGCCGGTGTCATCTTGACCGCGCCGGTGCCGGCCGTCGGATCCGGGTATTCGTCTGCGACGATCGGGATGCTGCGGCCGACGATCGGCAGGATGACATGTTTGCCGACGATGCCCTTGTAGCGCTCGTCGTCCGGATGCACGGCAACGCCGGTGTCGCCCAGCATCGTCTCCGGCCGGGTCGTGGCGACGACGAGGTAGTCGCGCGTCTCCCATTCGGTCGCCTTGCCGTCCTCGTCGAAGGCGACGGGATGCTGGTAGGTGACGCCCGGCTCCAGCGGGTAGCGCAGGTGCCAAAGGTTGCCGCTGACCTCGACCTGCTCGACCTCCAGGTCGGAGATGGCGGTCAGCAGCTTCGGATCCCAGTTGACGAGGCGCTTGTCCTTGTAGATCAGCCCTTCCTTGTAGAGCGAGACGAAGACCTCGAGAACGGCCTCCGACAGGCCCTCGTCCATGGTGAAGCGCTCGCGCGACCAGTCGCAGGAGGCACCGAGGCGGCGGAGCTGGTTGAAGATCAGGCCGCCCGATTCCGCCTTCCATTCCCAGACCTTGTCGACAAAGGCGTCGCGGCCCATGGCGCGGCGGCGCAGCTGCTGTTCCATGAGCTTGCGCTCGACGACCATCTGCGTCGCGATGCCCGCATGGTCCATGCCGGGCTGCCAGAGCACGTCCTTGCCGCGCATGCGCTCGAAGCGGACCATGATGTCCTGCAGCGTGTTGTTGAGCGCGTGGCCCATATGCAGCGAGCCGGTCACGTTCGGCGGCGGGATGACGATGCAGAAGCTGTCTGCCCCCGGCTTGGCGCCGGCGCCGGCGCGAAAGGCGTCCGCCTCTTCCCACATCTTCGCGATACGCGGCTCGACGGCCGCGGAATCATAGTTCTTATCGAGCATTTTCGTCGCCAAACCTGGAGTTCGTTATGGCCGGTTGTAAACCGGATGGGACCTGCGAAGTCAACAACGCACGACAGCCACGTCCGTTTCGGGACGCGGCTGGCGCAAGACGCTCCCGAAAAGGCTGGTCAGCGGCGCGGGCCCCGGGCCACGCGCTCGATCTCCTCGCGCACGAGCCGTTCCACGAGCGTCGGCAGGTTGTCGTCGAGCCACTCGCGCAGCATGGGCCTCAGCATGTCCTCGGCGATCTCGTCGAACGAGCGGCGCGGCCCGTCCTCGAGGACCTGGGCCAGCGCACCGAAGGAACTCGCCACCTTCTCGCCGACGGACGCCGAGATGAGCGCGCGCGCATCGGCGGATTCCGACTCGAGTTCGGCCGGAGCCGCGGCAGCGATGTCCTCGGCCGACGCCGTTTCGGCGGCCGGCCTGTCGTCCTGCCGGAACGAGACCTGCGGCTCGGCGGCCGGCCGGCGTGGCAGGTCGAAGAGGGGTGACGGCGCGCGGCGCGCCTCCGCCTCGATCGGTCCGCCCCGCGTCGCGGCCGGTTCGGAACGTTCCGGCGCCGGGCGCTCGGCGTCGCGACCGCCGCCGTTGCGCTCGGAGGCGGCACGGACCCGCGCCGCCACGTCGGCGAGCGAAAGGGCCGGCGCCGGCGGCACGTGAAGCGGTCCGAGCGGCAAGGCCGTCTCGACGGATGCGGCGGGCAGCGGCATGTCCGCAGCATGCGGGGCAGGCGCCGGTTCGTCAGCCTCCGCCACCTCGACGCGTTCGAAGGTAACCTCGAAATCGCCGTCGTCGGGCCGGACGGCACCCGCCTCGTGGGCCGGCGGATCGTTGCTTTCGATGATCCGGCGGATCGAGGCCAGGATCTCGTCCATGGACGGTTCACGCGCGACATTTGGCTGAGCCATTTTCATCCCCGTTTTCTGCGACGCCGGCGGCGCCCTGCCCCACCGGCTGCGCCACCGTGGGCAAACATAGGCCAGTCGCGGCACCGACTAAATCGCCGCGAATCAGTATTCCAGAAGTGATGCACAGATTTGTTGCGCAATCCAAGGCCGCGGCTCAGCGGCCATCCACGGTGCGCAGCCCGAACCACTTGTCCTTGACGGCCTCGTAGTGCTCCTCGGCCCGGTATTCCGCGACGTCAAGGCCCTGACCCGCCACCGTCAGCTGCCCCATGGAAGCCAGCAGCGAGTAGCTTGCGACGACCGCGGTCCGCTGCGCCAGAACGAGGTTTTCGCGCGCGTCGAGCACGTTCTGCTGGGCCGTCAGCACGTCGAGCGTCGTGCGCTGGCCGACATTGCGCTCCTCCACGACACCCGACAGGGCGAGGTTCGCGGCGTCGATCTGCGCCTGATAGGCCGAAATTGCCGCATGCGCCGCCTCGAGCTGCGTATGGGCGGAGATCACGGTCTGCTGGACCTCCAGCCGGGCGGAATCGACGAGAATGCGCTGCTGCCCGAGCCGCTCCTTCGCCTGGCGGATGCGGCCGTGCTCGGCGCCGCCCTGGTAGATCGGCACGGTGACGCGCGCGGTGATGCTCGCGTTGACATTGTCGTTGGTGCTGGTCGAGCCGTTGACCGAGCGGTAGACGTCGCCCTGCAGCGAGACCCCGGGCAGCATCGCACCCTCGGCGGACTTCACATCGTAGCCCGCCGAATCGACGCTGCGCTCGGCCGAACGGATGTTCGGGTTTTCCCGCATGCTCGTCGCGACCGCCTGGTCGAGGCTGCCGGGCAGGCCCCTGCGCGCCGGCGACGGCTGCCTGATGCCCTTCGGCGCGTCGCCGACGATCTGAAAATAGACGGCTTCGCTCTGCTTGAGCTGCGCATTTGCGGTAACGAGCAGCGACTGGGCCTCCGCCAGCTCCGCCTCGGCGAGGCTGACGTCGGTGCGCGTGCCCTCGCCCACCTGAAGGCGGGCTTCGGAGGCGTTGAGCTGCTCGCGCAGGAAGGCGAGGTTCTCCTTGCGGATCGAGACGATCTGCTGGTCGCGGGCGATATTGGCGTAGGATTCGACAGCGGCGAGCAGGATCGAGATTTCCTGCGCCCTGAGCGCCTCGCGATTCGCGAGCACATTCGCCTCGGCGGAGCGCACATTGTTAAGCGTCTGGAAGCCGTCGAAGATCTGCTGCGACACGGAGACGCCGTAGGACGAGGCGAACGTGTCGTTCTGGTTGAAGGAGCCGCCGAAGCAGCGTCCGCCGATCAGCTGGCCGTTGCACAGCCGCTTGTCAAAGATCGTGCGCGTCGCGTTGGCCTCCAGCACGCCGTTGACCTGCGGCCGCATCGCCGATTTGGCGATGGTGACATTCTCGTCAATGGCTCGCAACGCAGCGCGCGCGGCGTTCAGATCCGGATTGTTGGCATAGGCCTTGGCCATCGCGCCCTGGACCGTCTCAGCCGCCGTGGGGCCGCCTGCCGCGAGGGCGGCGGAAAGCAGCGTCAGTGCCAGAAGCGTCCGTCGAACATTCACCACAGATCGTCACTCCGTTAGGGACACAAGCCAGTGTGGCCCGCATCGCACCGTCGCAAAGGGGCATCCTGTCCCAACCGGAATGCAGGAAATCGCATCCCCCACGACGGCCCGGCTGTCCTCAAGCCGTCGATTCGACCATAACATCCAATTTGGATTGCTCGCAGGGGCGAGGCAAGTATTGAGGGACCATCGCACTTTACAATTCGACGGCGCGTTGCCGTTCGGCAACAAGCACCGCCGTGTTGCGCCGCAAACTCAAAAGACGAATTCTGCGTCCTTCACGAAGCCCGGAAGCGGCTTGACGGAGGCGTTGAAGGCCGGGCGTTCGGAGGTAACGCCATGTTCCTTGATATAGAGCCGCGCCTTGGCGGCGTTGCCGAAGCCGACGACCGTCACCAGCCTGCCGCCGTCCCGCATCTGGGCGAAGAGCGCGTCCGGCACGTATTCCACCGCGCCGTGGAGCAGGATGACGTCATAGGGCGCTTCCGGCGCGTAGCCGTGCATGAGGTCGCCCGTCACCACCGCGACGTTGTCGCAGCCGAGCCGCGCGAGCGTCTCCGTTGCTTCCGCCGCCAGCGCCTCGTCGCTTTCGAGCGCGACGACGGAGCCGCTGAACCTGGAGAGGATGGCAGAGGCGTAGCCCGTGCCGCAGCCGACCTCGAGCACCACGTCGCCCGGCTGCACCGCCGCGAGCTGGACGAGCTTCGCAAGCGGCGACGGCTCCATCAGGAAGCGGCCCGGCGCGATCTCGATGTCATTGTCGATATAGGCGAGCGGCCTTTTCGAGGACGGCACGAATTCCTCGCGCGGCACCGACAGGAAGGCGTCAAGGACAGCATGCGACGTCACGTCCGTCGGCCGGATCTGGTTGTCGACCATCTTGGTGCGCGCCACGGTGTAATCAATCATTTCCTGCCCCGTCATCGAAGATCGCGCCGGCGCGAGCATGTCGCGGGCGCTCAAAGCTGCTGCACCTGTCTTAGTGCGCTTCCGGCGGCAGTGTCCATAGAATTGCGGCGGGCCGCGACCAAATTTCACGCTTGAAATGGCAAAGCCGGACGAATTATCATGAACATAATAGTCAAGATATCGTTGCCTGCGGCGGCTCTTCGTCGTAATGAGGCGCCGGTTCCGGGATGTCCGGCGGCGGCAGAGCCGCCCCGCCCCGCCAAACGAACAGAACAACAGCAAAAGGACAACGTCGTGTCTGGACGGTCTGCAAACCTTTTCGCCCTCGCCTTCCTGACGCTGGCCGCGGTCTTTTCCGGGCCGGCCGCATCGCAGGAAACGCCCGCCCTGCCCGTCGCCGGCGAAACGCAGCAGGATGGCGCAACGACGGATGGCGCCGCGAGCACCACGGAGACCGGCGCCCGTGCGGAACAGCCCGCAGCCGGTGCACAAGCGACCACCGTCGCGACGGACGAAGCGGTTTCGGCCGAGGACGGCGCCGTCGATGCGGAGGCGACGCCTCTCGACGGTGTGACCGGCGAGGAGCCTGCAGGCGAGCGCCAGGCCGGCCTGCCGCACGACCTCTCGCCCTGGGGCATGTTCATGGCGGCCGATATCGTCGTCAAGGGCGTGATGCTCGGACTTGCCTTCGCCTCCGTCGTCACCTGGACGGTGCTGGTCGCCAAGCTCCTCGAGCTTGCGGCCGCCCAGCGCGCCGTCAGGAAGGGCGTGCGCCTGCTGATCGACGCCAGGGGTCTCGCCGAGGCCGAGCAGGCCTTCGGCCGCCGGCGCGGCGTCGCCGCCCGCATGGTGGCGGCCGCCCGCGACGAGATGGCGGCAAGCGAGGGCGTGCTCGACCGCGTCTCGGACGGCGGCGTCAAGGAACGCATCGCCTCGCGCCTGTCGCGCATGGAAATCGCCGCCGGTCGCCAGATCACCAAGGGGACCGGCCTGCTCGCGACCATCGGCTCCACCGCCCCCTTCGTCGGCCTCTTCGGCACCGTCTGGGGCATCATGAATTCGTTCATCGGCATCTCGAAGGCGCAGACGACGAATCTCGCCATCGTGGCGCCGGGCATCGCCGAAGCGCTGCTCGCAACCGCGATCGGCCTCGTCGCGGCCATTCCCGCCGTCGTCATCTACAATTTCCTGGCGCGCGCCATCACCGGCTATCGCCAGGGCCTCGCCGACGCATCCGCCGCGATCGAGCGGCTCGCGAGCCGCGATCTCGACGCCCGCCGCGCCCATTCCGTGGCCGCGGCGCGCAGCGAACGCGGCGCGAAACACGACCCCGCCCTCGTACGGATCGGATGAGCCATGGCCAGCAGGATCAGGGAAGGTTCGGGCGACGAGCTCGAGGAAAACAGCGAGATCAACGTCACGCCGTTCATCGACGTGATGCTCGTGCTGCTCATCATCTTCATGGTGGCGGCGCCGCTCGCCACCGTCGACATCAATGTCGACCTGCCCTCCTCCGTCGCGCAGCCCGCGCCGCGTGACGACAAGCCGGTTTTCCTGACGCTGAAGAAGGACCTGACGGTCTCGATCGGCAACGGCACGATCGACCGCGATGCCTTCGGCCCGGAGATCGACGCCGTCACCGAAGGCAACAAGCAGGCACGCATCCTGCTGCGGGCCGACAAGGCGGTCGACTACGGTCAGGTCATGGACGTGATGAACCTGCTGCGCCGGGCAGGTTACGCGAAGATCGCCCTCGTCGGCCTCGAAGGCGGCGCCCCGCCGTCCTGAGGCGGCGTCGGGCGCCGGCCTGTCAGGCGGCGGAAGGCGCCATCCGCGGGGACGGCGCCTTTGCCGTGTCCGGTTGCCGGCGTCAGAACAGGAAGTCGCCCGCGTCCAGCGCTGCAAGCTTGACCTTGTTGAGCACGATCGTGTCGCCGCCGCCGAGGTCGATGACGACGCTGCCGCTTTCGACGGACACGTGATCGGCGATCAGGTCGTCGAACGAGCGGACCGACGCAACCTCGGACAGGTCGAGGATGTCATGGCCGGTGCCGGTCGCCTTGAAATCCTTGATGCGGTCGGCGCCGTAGCCTATCGCGAAGACGAACGTATCGGTGCCGCTGCCACCGGCGAGCACGTCATCGCCCTCGCCGCCGTCGAGGATATCCGCGCCCGAACCACCCCGGAGCCCGTCGTCATCCGCGCCACCGAAGAGCTGGTCCTTGCCTGCAGCCCCCTTGAGCGTGTCGTCGCCCGCATTGCCGGCGAGCGTATCGTTGCCGGCAAGGCCGTTGACGACGTCGTTGCCGGCGCCGGACCAGATGTCGTCGTGGAAGGCTGTCGCGGTGACCGTGTCATTGCCGGCGAGCAGTTCGGCGAAGAACGCCGCGGTGCTGTTGCTGTCGATCACCTTCGTCAGCGCCGTGGCCGAGAGGCCGAGCTTCGCCGCATCGACGACCGTGATGCCGTCGCTCACGACCTTGAAGCTGCCGATCGTGCCGGAGGTGAAGCCGATCACCTCGCCCTGACCGTTGAACTTGTAATCGAATCCCTTTCCCTTGAACGTCATGACGTTCCTGGAATCGTCAAAGAGCTTCAGCGAGGTCGAGGTCCCGGTCGCATTGTCGTAGTCGAGAATCGTGTCGAGGTCCTCACCCGTCAGCTCATCGAAATCCATACCGGACTTTGCGGTGAACCCCTTGAATTTAAACGTTGCCATTGCAGTACTCCGTTGCACTGCGGCCATGCGTATCGCGGCAAGAGGGGAATCTCAACGGACATTTCGAGACACGTTCGAACCGTTCTGAAACACGGCTAACCGCCGCTTAACCTGCCGTGCAACTTTTCCCGTCAGAGGCGAAGCGGGATGGGTTGCGCAACAGCGTACCGGGCGATCGACGGGCGGTTCAGGAGGACGGCGTAGGGGACATGCGCTCGTGAACTAAGTCTAGCGCCTGGAGCCTGGAGCGCCGCCCCTCACGAACGAAGCTTGCCCAACACCGCCGCCATAGCGACCAACCGCGGGCTCTCCGAAGTATTGTCCTCCGGGCTCTTCCTTCTTCTTGCGTGGTTTCGGAGCATTTAACAGTTTGTTGGCAGTTTTGATCGCCCTTTTTAGCCGTCCAACTGACAGTGAATCCGCGCTTTCCAGACGTTTCTTCAAATGGTCACGGATTTCTATGAGTTCCCCCTTAGAAAGATTCGCGGATTGAAGGTTCGCATTTTCCCACCGGACTAACTTCTCCATATCATTCCTCGCACCCTAAAGGCGCAACGTGACAGGATGCACGCGGGTGTCAAGCGGGAGGCTTCTTGTAGGGAAACACTTCTCCGGCCTCGACTTGTCGCTTCCAGTCTTCCTGAAGGCGCTCGCCGTACTGCTTTCGCTTGGCCTGCCATTGGGCGTCAGCCCGAGCCTCGGCTATCCGTTGCGGATAGGTAATAAGCCATCCTATGCCTTTCCAAGCGGCCCAACCTGCTGCCCCAATTGCCAACAACAACAGCACGCCGGTGCCGCCGCGGCTGCTTCGACCGCTCCGGCCCCCACCTCCACTGCGCCTCCGGCCACTACCGCGGCCACCACGAGCCTCTCCATCCACAGGGAGGGAAACAGCAAATAGAGATCCGATCAGGAAGCCTCGCCTATTCATTGCATGCGCCTCCCATGTTGCGCGGATTTGCCGAGTGTGACTGCAAACCGTTGAAAATCAAGCGACGTCAGTTGCAACATGTTGCGACATGAAAACCAGCATTGGCGCCCCAGGGTGGCGCCGTAACTGGCTGGTTTTAAAGAAAAAAGAAGGTGGAGGCCTCGCCCGGAATCGAACCGGGGTGCAAGGATTTGCAGTCCTCTGCGTAACCACTCCGCCACGAGGCCGTCCGATTGCTTTTCAGCGAGTGGTGGGCGGCGTTTAGAACGAATTTAGGTTTCGTGCAAGGGTACCTGCAGCCTGTCGCGGAGATTTTGTTGCGGCACGCGCGCCGCGACCCGCAGCAGGCATGTGGAGCGCCCGGCGCACGCCTCAGGAAAGCCGCAAATTTGACCCGAAGACTGTTCACAAGCCGGGGCGGGAACGAAATGGCTGGATTGGCGGTTTCGGATCCAGCAAGAAGGAGACGACCAATGAACAGGAAGATTGCAGCCGTCGTGGCGCTGGCCATGTCGCAGACCCTCGCGCCCTTCGCCATCGCCGCCGACATGGCCCCGGCGCCGACCTACGCCGAGCCGCCGGACGATGCGGACGGCGTGAAGATCGGCGTTCTCAGCTGCGACGTCGGCGGCGGCGTCGGCTACGTGCTCGGCTCGGCCAAGTCCGTCGATTGCGTGTTCGAATCGACGCGCGGCACGCAGGACCACTATTCCGGCGTCATCCGCAAGATGGGCGTCGACCTCGGCTTTACGACGCGCGGCCGTATCGTCTGGGCGGTCTTCGCACCGACGTCGGGTTATCACCACGGCTCGCTCGGCGGCCTCTACCAGGGCGCGACGGCGGAGGCGACGGTTCTTGCCGGCGTCGGCGCCAACATCCTGGTCGGCGGGACCTCGGGCTCGATCCATCTGCAGACGCTGAGCGTCAGCGGCCAGCTCGGCCTGAACCTCGCCGCCACCGGAACCTCGGTGACGCTGACGCCGCAGGGCTGACCACACGCCCGCGCAGCGGTGAACGGCCCCGGCACGCTCGGCATGCCGGGGCCGTTTTGTCTTCGAAGCCTTCGGTCCTCAGCGGATGAGCAGCGCCGTGCCGTAGAGGCCGATGGCAAAGACGGTATGGGACACGAGGTTGAGGACGCGGACGCGGTTCCGGTGCGGCAGCTTCGACGCCGCCCAGCCGAGGCCAAGCCCCGGCTGCAGCAGGAACCAGCCGGCGCCGACGGTGACGATGCCGAGGATCCAGGCCGGCAGGAAGGTCGGCGTAGCGAACCAGTCGCGGCCGACGAGAAGCGCAAGAAGCACGCCGTAGACGATCCCGACGGCATAGTGGCCCGCCCAGCCGAGCGCCAGTTCGTGCCGGTAGGGGGATGCCGCGGCGATGTCGTCGTGAAAGACCGTGCCGTTTTTCAGGTGGAAGAACCAGCGCCCGACGGGCGCCCAGTTGGGCCGCGCCTGTCCGAAGGCCCGCCAGAGCAGCACCGCCCAGAGATCGATCAGCACCGTCGCGCCGATCCCGATCACCACGCCGCGCCAGATGAGTTCCATGCCGTCCGCTCCTTGCGATTTCGCGCAAGCGTTAGAGCAGGTCGGCGGCGCAGGCGCAACGGTCCGCTCGCCGTCGGCGAGAGCCCGGCGCTCGACGACAGACCGCGCGTGCGATCTTTGCCGTTGACTTTTCGTCGACGGCAGGTCTTCTGCCGGCAAACGCGGTCCGGGGGATTTTCAGTGGCGTTACGCAAGATCGTGGGGGGCAGACCCGCCGTTCCGTCCGACACGACGCTCGCCTTCGCCTTCGACAGCAGCTACCTCGCGCCGTTCGGCGCCATGATCCGCTCCATGGTGCGACTGGAGACGCTGCTCGATTGTCCGGTCGCCATCTATTCCGACGATGCCAGGGTCTTCAACCATCCGCTGGTCAAACTTATCGCAGACGAACGGCGCCTGCTGGACGGCGACCTTCTCGCGACGCTCCAGCGCGCCGCGCGCGACACGGTACGCCGGCCGGAGCGGGCGACCTGGAACCGCGGCACGTTCCTGAAATGGGCGGTCTTCGAACCCCAGCCGACACGCCAGCTGCTCTTCCTCGACGTGGACATGCTGTGCCGCGCGCCGCTCGAGCCGCTGATCGCCGAAGCACCGGATGCCGCCTTTGTCAGCGCACCACAGGTCCAGACGATCCTGTTCGAGGACGAAACCGGCGGCACACGCCCGCCCGCCGACGTCGCGGCCCGGCTGCAACGCCTGCTCGACGGCGATCTCTGGGGACCGCATGCGCATCGCGTCAACAGCGGCGTCATGCTGGTCCGGGCGCCCCTGCTCAGAACCGAATTTCGCGACGCGCTGCTCGCCTTCGCTTTCCGGGGCGGCCTGCAGTTCAATGAGCAGACCCACATGAGCGCCTATTTCGGCGCGCATCCCGGGCTGCTGCACATGGTCGGCATCAAGTACAATTTCCAGGCCAACTATCTGCGCCACGTGGCCGAGGACCGGCGCCAGTCGCTGGTGTCCCAGGCGGCGATCCTGCACTTTGCCGGCAAGAGCAAGCCGTGGAAGGTCGCCGCGCCGGAGCCGCACCACCTGGAATGGTTCCGCGCCTGACCGCGGGGTCCGCGCCCTCAACGCCGGCGGGTCGAACGGCGGTTGCCCCACCAGACGGCAAGACGCCGCCGCTGCCTGCGCGCGAAGGCGCTGTCGTGGGAAAGGACCAGCAGGCCGAGCGGCACCATCCAGAAGCCGAGCACCGGCAGGAATCCGAGGATGCCGCCGAGGATCAGCAGGCAGCCGATCGCGATGCGCAGCAGCCTGGACTGGGGAAGCCGCATGCGCCAGGTGCCGATGACGATCTCCCGGGTGCGGGGGTCCACGCCGAAATAGGTCTTGCTCTTTTCAGCCGCCATTCGCCCGTCCAGTATGCCGGCGCGGAGCCGCGCCTTTCGCAGGACCATCTGGGGCCTTCTCCACAAGCAATCAAGGATGCCGCACTTTTTTGTCAAAAACCGCTTGGCAAATCGATCCAGCATTTGTATTACGCGCTCACTCCGCGGCAAGCGGATGATCCCTGGTAGCTCAGCGGTAGAGCATTCGACTGTTAATCGACAGGTCGCCGGTTCGAATCCGGCCCGGGGAGCCAAAGTTTCAAGGTCCATTCTGGACACATGGGTTACGGTTTATACCGGAGACATGGGTAACACTTTTGGCCCGAAGGGGTCTTGG
>NZ_JAKGBU010000081.1 GCF_021555155.1 Rhizobium alarense | reverse complement strand
GCAGGTTTTCGTCTTGGCAGAGGCGATTGGCGAAGGGCATACTCCTCGCTACGTCCGAGCCGATCGCCTCTGATCCAGGCGGAAAGATGCCCTTCGGGTTGGCTCCAGATAGACGCGACACGCCTTAGGGCGGCACCCCGCAGAATCGAAAGAGCCGGCACTCCGAAAAGCGCCGGCTCCCGCGTTGGTCCGGACCGGAGCGCTCCGCGCCGGCCACCGTGCTGTGGTGTCAGGCGCCGATCGCGGCTGCGACGGCCTCCACGGCCGCTGCCGCCTGGGCACCGTCCGGGCCGCCGGCCTGGGCCATGTCCGGCCGGCCGCCGCCGCCCTTGCCGCCGAGCGCGGCGGATGCGATCCGCACCAGATCGACCGCGCTGAGGCGCGCCGTCAGATCGTCGGTCACCGCCACGACGGCGCTCGCCTTGCCGTCGCCGGAAACGCCGACAAAGGCGACGACGCCGGAGCCGAGGTTCTTCTTGCCCTCGTCGGCGAGGCCCTTCAGGTCCTTGGGTTCGACGCCGCTCACCACCTTGCCGAGGAACTTCAGGCCGGCGACCTCGCGCACGGCCTCGGCACCGTCGGACGCGCCGCCGCCGAGCGCCAGCTTCTTCTTCGCCTCGGAAAGCTCGCGCTCGAGCTTGCGGCGTTCGTCGATGAGCGACTCGACGCGGCCGAGCACCTCGCCCGGCTGCACCTTCAGCGCCGCGGCAAGCGTCTTCACCCGCTCGTCCTGTTCGGCGAGATAGGCAAGCGCCGCCTCGCCGGTGACGGCCTCCAGACGGCGCACGCCGGCGCCGACGGCGCTTTCCGACAGCACGCGCACGAGGCCGATATTGCCGGTCGCCGCGACATGCGTTCCACCGCAGAGTTCGACGGAATAGGGCTTGCCGGCCTTCGAACCGCGGATGCCCTCACCCATCGAGACGACACGCACCTCGTCGCCGTATTTCTCGCCGAACAGCGCCATCGCGCCCTCGGCGATCGCGTCGTCGACACTCATCAGGCGGGTCGTGACGGGCGCGTTCTGCACGATGATCTCGTTCGCCATCTCCTCGACGCGCTTCAGTTCTTCCGCCGTCATGGGCTTGGGATGCGACACGTCGAAGCGCAGCCGCTCGGGCGCGACGAGCGAGCCCTTCTGCGCCACATGGGTGCCAAGCACCTCGCGCAGCGCCTCGTGCAGCAGGTGGGTCGCCGAATGGTTGGCGCGCAGCCGCGAACGGCGCGCGTGGTCGACGGTGAGCGCCGCCGCGTCGCCGACGGCGAGCGTGCCCTCCTCGACGCGGCACGCATGGACGAAAAGACCCTCGCCCTTCTTCTGGGTGTCGGTGACGGCGAGCCGCGCGCGATCGGTGACGATCACGCCCGTGTCGCCCATCTGGCCGCCGGACTCGCCGTAGAACGGCGTCTGGTTGACGACGACCTCCACCCTGTCGCCGGCCGCGGCCTTGTCCGCAGCGGCGCCGTCGCGGACGATCGCCTGCACGACGCCTTCCGCCGTCTCGGTGTCGTAGCCGAGGAATTCGCTCGCCCCATGCTTTTCCCTGAGCTCGAACCAGATCGTCTCGGCCGCCTTGTCGCCGGAGCCGGCCCAGCTCGCGCGGGCCTCGGCCTTCTGGCGCTGCATCGCATCGTTGAAACCGGTCAGGTCGACGCCGATGCCGCGGCCGCGCAGCGCGTCCTGCGTCAGGTCCAGCGGGAAACCATAGGTGTCGTAGAGCTTGAAGGCGGTCTCGCCGTCGAGCGTGTCGCCCTTGTCGAGGGTCGCGGTCGCGTCGGACAGCAGCGACAGGCCGCGCTCCAGCGTCTTGCGGAAGCGCGTTTCCTCGAGCTTCAGCGTCTCGGAAATCAGCGCCTCGGCGCGGGCGAGTTCGGGATAGGCGCGGCCCATCTCGGCGACCAGCGTCGGCAGCAGCCGCCACATCAGCGGATCGTGCGCGCCGAGCAACTGCGCGTGGCGCATGGCGCGGCGCATGATGCGGCGCAGCACGTAGCCGCGGCCCTCGTTCGAGGGCAGCACGCCGTCGGCGATCAGGAAGGCCGAGGAGCGCAGGTGGTCGGCGATGACCCGGTGGCTGGCGCGCCGATCGCCCTCGGCCGGAACGCCCGTCGCCTCGACCGAGGCGGCAATCAGCGCCCGGAACAGATCGATGTCGTAGTTGTCATGTTTGCCCTGCAGCAGCGCGGCGACGCGCTCGAGGCCCATGCCCGTGTCGATCGACGGGCGCGGCAGCGCGACGCGCTCCTCCTTCGTGACCTGCTCGAACTGCATGAAGACGAGGTTCCAGATCTCGATGAAGCGGTCGCCGTCCTCGTCCGGCGAGCCGGGCGGGCCGCCCCAGATATGGTCGCCGTGGTCGTAGAATATCTCCGAACAGGGGCCGCAGGGGCCGGTATCGCCCATCGCCCAGAAATTGTCGCTGGTCGGAATGCGGATGATGCGGTCGTCCGAGAGGCCGGCGATCTTCTTCCAGAGGTCGAAGGCCTGATCGTCCGTGTGGTAGACGGTGACGAGCAGCCGCTTCGCGTCGATGCCGAACTCCTTGGTGATCAGGGTCCAGGCAAGCTCGATGGCGCGCTCCTTGAAATAGTCGCCGAACGAGAAGTTGCCGAGCATCTCGAAGAAGGTGTGATGGCGCGCCGTATAGCCGACATTGTCGAGGTCGTTGTGCTTGCCGCCGGCACGCACGCATTTCTGCGCCGTCACCGCCGTCGAATAGGGCCGCTGTTCGAGGCCGGTGAAGACGTTCTTGAACTGCACCATGCCGGCATTGGTGAACATCAGCGTCGGGTCGTTGCGCGGCACCAGCGGGCTCGACGGCACGACCTCGTGGCCGTTCCTGCGGAAATAGTCGAGAAATGTCGACCGGATTTCATTCACGCCGCTCATGATACGCCCTTCACATCCCTGCCCTGGTGCCGGGCATCGCGCTCCGGCCGCCGTCGTTCCGATCCGCCGTGCCACGCCGGCACGGCCGTCCCCCTGCCGCCGCTTCGCCCCGAAAGGCCGCGGCCGGCATCGTTGCCGCCCGGACACGGCAAATCCCTGTCCGAACCGTGAAAACCCATGGCTTTTATCGTCCGCCCCCTGCCCTGTCCAGCGCCGAAACGCCGACAACGAAAACCGGCCCGGCGCGAGTGCGCGGGCCGGCCGGAACAGGCCTTGCGAAAGGGACCGGGACCGCTCAGGCCTCGGCGGCGTCGTCCCCGTCGTTCGGGTCGGGACCGCCGTTTTCCAGGAAGCGGTCGGCGATCAGCCCGGCATTCTGGCGAAGCGCCATCTCGATCTCGCGCGCCGTGTCCGGATTGTCGCGCAGGAACAGTTTGGCGTTCTCGCGGCCCTGGCCGAGGCGCTGGCTGTTGTAGGAGAACCAGGCGCCGGACTTCTCCACGATGCCGGCCTTGACGCCGAGGTCGACGAGCTCGCCGGTCTTCGACACGCCCTCGCCATACATGATGTCGAACTCGACCTGCTTGAAGGGCGGCGCCATCTTGTTCTTGACGACCTTGACGCGCGTCTGGTTGCCGATCACCTCGTCGCGCTCCTTGACGGAGCCGATGCGGCGGATGTCGAGGCGGACGGAGGCGTAGAACTTGAGCGCGTTGCCGCCCGTCGTCGTTTCCGGCGAACCGAACATGACGCCGATCTTCATGCGGATCTGGTTGATGAAGATCACCATGCAGTTCGACTTGGAGATCGACGCCGTCAGCTTGCGCAGCGCCTGGCTCATCAGGCGGGCCTGCAGGCCGGGCAGGCTGTCGCCCATCTCGCCCTCGATTTCGGCCCGCGGCGTCAGCGCCGCGACCGAGTCGATGACGAGCACGTCGATCGCGCCGGAGCGCACCAGCGTGTCGGTGATCTCAAGCGCCTGCTCGCCGGTATCGGGCTGCGAGATCAGCAGATTTTCGAGGTCGACGCCGAGCTTGCGGGCATAGACCGGATCGAGCGCGTGCTCCGCGTCCACGAAGGCGCAGATGCCGCCCTTCTTCTGCGCCTCGGCGATGGTCTGCAGCGCCAGCGTCGTCTTGCCGGAGCTTTCCGGCCCGTAAATCTCGATGATGCGCCCCCGCGGCAAGCCGCCGACGCCGAGCGCGATGTCGAGGCTGAGCGACCCCGTCGGGATCGTCTCGATCTCCACGACGCTGTCCTTCGAGCCGAGCTTCATGATCGAGCCCTTGCCGAAGGAGCGCTCGATCTGGGAGAGTGCCGCCTCGAGTGCCTTGCTTTTGTCCACGGATTTATCCTCTACGAGCCGCAAAGAGTTTTGTGCCATCTGATCCACCTTTAGGTTATTGAAGCAAGACAGGCAATCGACCCGCCGATGAACAGTATGTACACTTTTTGTTCTCATTCCGCAAGAGCCCATCATCCTTATGAAAAAACTGATCAAATGACGGCGTGTTCTTTTTTCGTTTCGCCGGGGACCATTGTCGGGGCCGATCCGTGCGCGCCGGCCGCCCGAACTCGAATCGGACGCGCCGTCCGCGGCGGGCCGGCATGAGCGGCAAGCGCATCCTGGCCCTGGGCGGCGCGCATGTCGACCGGCGCGGCCGCATAACCGGCGAGACCCGTCCCGGCGCGAGCAATCCGGGCTCCTGGTTCGTCGAGGCCGGCGGCGGCACCTTCAACTGCGCGCGCAATCTGGCCCGCCTCGGCCATGCGGTGCGGCTCGTCTCGCCGCGCGGCGCCGACGAGGCGGCCGCGCTGGTCGAGCGCGCGGCGGTCGACGCCGGCGTCGAGGACACGCCCTTCGTCTTCCTCGACCGCGCGACGCCGAGCTACACGGCGATCCTCGAGGCGAACGGCGATCTGGTCATCGCCCTTGCCGACATGGACCTCTACCGCTTCTTCACGCCGCGGCGGCTGCGCCAGCGGGCGGTGCGGGAGGCGATCGCCGCCGCCGACCTGCTGCTGACGGACGC
This sequence comes from Rhizobium alarense, assembly GCF_021555155.1. Taxonomy (GTDB): domain Bacteria; phylum Pseudomonadota; class Alphaproteobacteria; order Rhizobiales; family Rhizobiaceae; genus Rhizobium_D; species Rhizobium_D alarense. The sequence goes on along the minus strand of NZ_JAKGBU010000081.1, from coordinate 18,575 downwards.
CAACCTGCCGGAAGAGACCGTCGCGGCCATCGCGGCGGCGGCCGCCGCGGCAGGCGTCCCGGCCGTCGCGATCGGCATCTCGCCGGCAAAGGTCGTCCGCCTGCGCCCGGCCCTCGCCGGGCTCGATCACGTCTTCATGAACGAGGCGGAGGCGCGCACGCTGGCCGGCCACGCCGCCGAACGGCCCGAGGACTGGCCGGAGCTGCTCCGCGCCGCCGGTCTGTCCGGCGGCGTCGTGACGCGCGGCGCCCGGGCGGCCGTCGCTTTCGACGCCGGCGGAACCGCGCTGGTCGAGCCGCCGGCGCTCGCGACGGTCGCCGACGTCACCGGCGCCGGCGATGCGCTTGCCGCCGGTTTTCTCGCCGCCCGGCTGGCCGGCGTTCCGCTCGGCGAGGCGCTGCGCCGGGGTGTCGCCGCCGCCGCCCTCACCGTCGTCTCGCCCCATGCCGTCTGCGACAGCATGGACGCCGGCGAGATCGACCGGCTTTTGCCTCTTGTGCCTCAGGCCCGATTGCTGCCATGAGAGCCGCAAGCACGGCAGCCCTGCGGGGCGCACCGCAAAGGAAGGACCAGCCATGACCCGAGCCGCCTCGCCCCTCTTGCCGATGGCCTATTCCGACGAGGTCGCCGCCGCCAAGGCGCGCGACGCGCCGATCGTCGCGCTCGAATCGACGATCATCACCCACGGCATGCCCTATCCCGGCAACCTCGACATGGCGCGCAGCGTCGAGCGCATCATCCGCGATCAGGGCGCCGTGCCGGCGACCATCGCGGTGCTCGACGGCGTGCTGCAGATCGGCCTCGACAGCGCAAAGCTCGAGGCTCTGGCGCAGACCAAGGGCGCCATGAAGCTGTCGCGCGCCGACCTCGCCTTCGCGATCGCCGAGCGGCGCACGGGTGCGACGACGGTTGCCGCGACGATGATCGCCGCCGCCCGCGCCGGCATCCGCGTCTTCGCCACCGGCGGCATCGGCGGCGTGCATCGCGGCGCCGAGGACAGCTTCGACGTCTCCGCCGATCTCGACGAGCTGTCGCGCACCGCCGTCATCGTCGTCTGCGCCGGCGCCAAGGCGATCCTCGACATCCCGAAGACGCTGGAGGTGCTGGAGACGCGCGGCGTGCCGGTCGTCACCTATGACAGCCCGGCATTCCCCGCCTTCTGGTCGCGCGATTCGGGCCTGAAGAGCCCGCTGATGCTGAACAGCCCGGCAGCGATCGCCAATTTCCAGTGGGTGCGCGACCAGCTCGGCGTCGACGGCGGCATGCTGATCGCCAATCCCGTGCCGGAGGAAAACGAGATCCCGCGCCAGGAAATGGAGATCTACATCCGCCGCGCCCTCGACAATGCCGAGCGCGACGAGGTGAGCGGCAAGGCCGTGACGCCCTATCTGCTCGACAGCCTTTTCCGGCTGACCGACGGGCGCAGCCTCGCGACGAACATCGCGCTCGTCGAGAACAATGCCCGGCTCGCCGCCGAGATCGCGGTGGCGATGGCGGACTGAGCGGCCACCTCAGCCGCGGGACGAAAGGCGCGGCTTGAGACCGAGACCGGGTTTCCGACCGGATTCCGCGCATTGGCGAAGACGTAGCCTTCGGCGCGCTGCAGCGGCCCGAAGGCCAGCCCGTCCGCCGCCGCGCGGGCGCAGAATCCTTCGACATCCGCGACATCGAACACGAGCTTGACCGTCGACTGCCCGGCGCGCTGTCCGCGCGCCGCCGCATGCAGCATGAGCGTGCAGCCGCCGGCCGGATCGACGATGCGGTCACCCGCCTCCCGCCGGACCTCGTATCCGAAATGGCGCCGGTAGAAGCCCGCGACCGCCTCGACGTCGCGGACATAGAGCAGCAGACGGTTCAGGCGCAAAGGCGGTCCTCCATGATCGAACGCCGGTCCGGGCTCCTGTCTGCCGGAATATCCGCCGGCCGCTGCGCGGGACACGCCGCGATCAGGTGTCCAGCATCTCCTTCACCGCCTCGGCGAGCTGCTTCAGCGAGAAGGGTTTCGGCAGGAAGCCGAACTTGGCATCGGCCGGCAGGTTGCGCGCAAAGGCATCCTCGGCATAGCCCGAGACGAAGATGAACTTCAGGTCCGGATAGGTTTTCCGCAGCTCGGTCAAAAGCGTCGGCCCGTCCATCTCCGGCATCACCACGTCGGAGACGACGATGTCGACGGCGCCGCCGAGTTCCTCCATCACCTCGAGCGCCTCGACGCCGGAGCCCGCCTCGTGCACGGTGTAGCCGCGCGTCTCGAGCATGCGCTTGCCGCCGCGCCGCACCGCCTCCTCGTCCTCGACGAGCAGGACGACGGCCGAGCCGCCGGTCAGGTCGCGCGGCTCCTTGTCGGGCGCAGCACCATTGGCCGCCGCAACGGGCAGCGTCCCCGCCGCGGCCGTTTCAGCCGATTCCCCGCCCTGCACCAACGGCGCCGGCTCCTCGACATGGCGCGGCATCAGGATACGGAAGGTCGTACCCTTGCCCACCTCGGACGTGACGAAGATGTAGCCGCCGGACTGCTTGACGATGCCATAGACCATGGAAAGGCCGAGGCCCGTCCCCTTGCCGACCTCCTTGGTGGTGAAGAAGGGCTCGAAGATCTTGTCGACGATCTCCGGCGCGATGCCGGTGCCCTCGTCGATCACCTCGATCTGCACGTAGTCGCCGTCCGGCAGCTCGCGGTAGTTCAGGGCACTGGCCTCTTCGGCCGGCAGGTTGCGCGTGCGGAAGGTGATGGTGCCGCCTCCGGGCATCGCGTCGCGGGCGTTGACGGCGAGGTTGATCAGCACCTGCTCGAACTGGCCGAGATCGGTCCTCACGGGCCAGAGGTCGCGGCCGTAGTCGATGTCGATCTTGACGTTGGTGCCCGTCATGCGGTCGACCAGCATGCGCAGGTCGCCGACGACATCGGTCATGTTGAGCACCGTCGGGCGCATCGTCTGCTTGCGCGAGAAGGCGAGAAGCTGGCGCACCAGCACCGCGGCGCGGTTGGCGTTGCGCTTGATCTCCATCAGGTCCGCAAAGCTCGCGTCGGAGGGCCGCGCCGAGAGCAGCAGGTGGTCGGAGGACAAAAGGATCGCCGTCAGCACGTTGTTGAAGTCGTGCGCGATGCCGCCGGCGAGCGTACCGACCGCATTCATCTTCTGCGTCTGCGCCATCTGCGTCTCGAGCGCCTTCTGCTCGGTGATCTCGACGGCATAGACGATGGCGCCCTCCTCGGGCGCCTCGTCGCTCTGGTCGATCACCGCATTGACGTAGAAACGGAAATGCCGGCCGTCGTCGGTCGGGTGCAGCGAATCGATCGGCGCGATGTCGCCCTGCCGGTCGCGCGCCGCGTCGAGGGCGGCGGCAAGCCGCATCCGGTCGGTCTCGTGCATGATGCGATCGATCGTGACGCCGCGGTCGATGTCGTCGCGGGAAACGACGCCCGAAAAGAGTTTCAGGAACGGCGCGTTGGTGCGCAGGATGCGCCCCTCGCCGTTCACCGAGGCGATCGCCATCGGCGTGTTGTTGAAGAAGCGCGTGAAGCGCATCGACGCGACCGAAGCCGATTCGTCGCGCGTGTCATCCGGATCGCGGGCGAGCACGATCGTCCGGCTCTCCCCCGGCGCCCCGTCGCGCATCGAGGTCACACGATGCACCATGCGCACCGGCAGGCTCTGGCCGTTCGACTTGCGCAGATCGAGGTCGAGCACCTCCGTCTTCTTGAGACCCGGCTCCGCCTGCACCGACTGCACCAGCGCCAGCCCCTCGCCGGCCACCAGATCGGCAATCGACAGCGATCCCGGCTGGAACTTCGTCAGGTCCATGCCGAGCCATTCGGCGAGCGTCGCGTTGACGTAGAAGATCTCGCCCTTGCGGCCGGCCGAGAAGAAGCCGGCCGGGGCGTGGTCGAGATAGTCGATGGCGTTCTGCAATTCCTTGAAGAAGCGCTCCTGGTCGTCGCGTTCCGAGGTTATGTCGGCGAGCTGCCAGACATAGAGGGCCTCGCCGCCCTTGTCCTGCGTCGGCAGCAGCCGCGCCTTCAGACGGTACCAGTGCGCCCCGGAGCCGCTGGCGGACTGGCTGTTCAGCGGCTTCAGCAGGCGGAACTCCTCGGCTCCCTCCTTGGCCTCGTGCAGGCCGTTGGTCAGCCGGTAGACGGCCTCGGTCGCCTCGCGGTTACGCGACAGCAGCGTCTCCAGCGCAAGTGCTCCCGCCTCGCCCTCGGCGCCCGTCAGCGCGGCATAGGCAGCGTTTGCATAGATGATGCGCCCCTTCCGGTCGGTGACGAGCGTGCCGTCGCGCTGGGTGTCGATATAGCGCCGCGCAAGTTCGTCCGAGTGCGACTGCGGCATGACCTCGATGAAGCCGATCATCGCCGAGACGAGGAAGAAGATCCCCACCATGGCGAGCACGCCGAGGATGCCGAGCACAATTTCGTTGTCGAGCTGGTGCTTGAAGAGGATGAAGGCCCCGGCCGAGGCGACCAGCACGACGGCAAGCAGGATGATGCGGAGCACCACGCCGGGCCGCGTGCCCTTGTCCACCACCGGCATCTGGTAGTCGTCCGCCTGGCGCATTCTCGTCATCGGTCCCTCGTTCGCCCCCGCGCAACGGGCTCCGGGTGCGCGTAAGGGCCTCCCGGCAAGAATCATGTTTAGCCCCGCGAGGGAAGCTCAAAAAGGCCCGGAAGAAAAGCCGCGGACGCCTATTCACAGGGAATTGCCGCACCCCGTTCCTTCCGCTTGCGATGCGCGCCTCCGGCGCCTATGCAGGTTCCGTTGGACAATCCGGCGCCAATCCTTGCTGGGGCCTGAAAAATGCCGTCAATTGCCGCGATAAACTGCGCAGGAGTGTGATGCATGCTTGAAGACACCATCGCCCAGCACGGTTCGAAATTCATCATAGCGGCCGTCGTGGTCCTGCTCGGGCTTGCGTGCCTGGCGCTCGTGTTCTGGATCCTGCGCAACCGTCCCTCTTCGCCCTTCGTGCGTGGCGGCCGCAACCGCCAGCCGCGCCTCGCCGTGCTCGACGCGGCGGCGATCGACACGCGCCGCCGCCTCGTGCTGGTGCGCCGCGACGACGTCGAACACCTGCTGATGATCGGCGGGCCGAGCGACATCGTCGTCGAAAGCCGCATCGTCGGCGCGACCGTCGTTCCCGTGGAAGACGTCCAGGCGGCGGCCGCCGCGACCGAACGCGCCAGGCCGACGACGCCGGCTGCCTCGCCGCCTGTCGCCGCGCCGCCGGCACCGGTGCGCGACGTGCCCCCGCCGGTCGCCGTCGCGCAGGCGCCGGCCGAACGCGTCTCCTCGATGGGCCAGGTGCTCTACGGCGGCGGCGAAGCCCGGCGCGACGAGACGCCGTCCGGCAACCGCGGCGCGACAGGTGCCGGCATCCAGCCCGTCCGCGCCGCCGGGCAGCAGCCCCAGGTCCTTCCGTCCCGCGGTATCCAGCCGCAGGCCGGGCTGTCCGCGCCGATCGAGCGGCCCGTTGCCGCGCAGCAGCCGGAACGCGCGGCGCAGGCGGCGGCAGATGCCCTGGACCAGGCCCGCCAGCGCGTGATCGCGACACCCGCGAGCGACCGGCTGCAGGCTGCCGCGGTTCCGGCGGAGCGCAACGCCTCGGTGCCGGACAATCCGGCCCTCGTCAGCGAGTTCGAGCGCATTCTCGAGGCGGAGATTTCCGCAAATGCCGCCGCGGCGCGGTCGCCTGCGAACACGACCGCTGCCGGCACGGCAAGCTCGCTTGCATCGAAGAGCCGGGAGGAAACCGAGGCCGAAATGGCCCGCCTGCTCGGCGAGATCGCCGCCAGCCGCAAGGCCTGACGCAGGGCGCCCAGTCGCAGCACGCTGCGCCACGAGAATGTCCGCGAGAACATCGATCCATAAAAAACCCGCCCGAAAAAGATCGGGCGGGTTCGCCATTCCAGTCGCAAGCCATTGCGCGCCGCCGCCCCCTCGCGGACGGGCAGTGCCGGCTCCCGAAGCGTCACTCGTCGCGATAGACCTTCTCGCGGCGCTCGTGACGCTCCTGCGCCTCGATCGACAGCGTCGCGATCGGACGCGCATCGAGCCGTCTCAGTCCGATCGGCTCGCCCGTCTCCTCGCAATAGCCGTAGGTGCCCTCGTCCAGCCGCTGCAGCGCCGCATCAATCTTGGAGATCAGCTTGCGCTGGCGGTCACGGGCCCGAAGTTCGATCGCCCGGTCGGTTTCGGAAGAAGCCCGGTCCGCGAGGTCCGGGTGGTTGGCGCTTTCTTCCGCCAGGTGGTCGAGAGTTTCGCGCGCCTCGCGCAGAATGTCATTTTTCCAGGCGTTCAGTTTCGCTCGAAAATAAGCCCGCTGGTTGGCACTCATAAATTCCTCGTCCTCGTTGAGGACGAAAGTACTAAGATCGATCTTCTCACTCAACGCGATTCTCCTGAAGAACATCTCAAGGGCCGCTGTATATCCCTCCGCACCTGCCGATTCAAGTCGGAGGAAATTCACGCACGGCTTTTTTACCCTGCCCAAAATTCAACCTAACCGACTAATATTTCACCAAAATTACAAACGACCGCCCAGGGAGGCCATGCCGCAACCGGCCGCAGGCGCATGATGGCGCGACGGCGGCGGGCAAAACGCCGGCACCGGGCCGCGTCCATTGGCAGCATCCTGCAGGAGCAAGCTTACACAAGGCTTGCGTTGCGTTCCAAAACCGGTTGATCTTTGTCGCGCCGGGCGACAGAAGGAACCTCCGGCGAAACGTAGGCCGTGGGAGACATCACTTGCCAGCGACCGAAAAGCCCGCTTTCAGACTGTTCCTGCTCCGTCATGCCCGCGCCGCCTGGGCACAGCCCGGCGGCAATGACTTCGACCGGCCGCTCGACGACGAGGGCTATGCCGAGGCCGAGGCGATCGCCGAGGAGATGGCCGACCAGGGCTACCGGCCGGAACTCGTCCTTTCCTCGACCGCCGTGCGCTGCCGCGAGACCGCAGAACCGCTGCGCCGGACACTCGGCGAGGAACTCGACCTGAACTATGTCGACTCGCTCTACAGCGGCCCGACGTCCAGCTACGCGGAGATCGCCTTCGCGCCGCGCGTGTCGGCGTCCGTCATGCTCGTGGGGCACAATCCGATGGTCGAGGAGTTCTTCCACCGCATTCTCGGCACGTCGATCGCCGAAACTGCGGCCCCGTTCGGCTACCCGACCGCCGGGCTCGCCGTCCTCGATTTCGACAGCCGCCCGACGGACGATCGTTTCGAGGGGGCGCGGCTCTCCTGCTTCATCACGCCGCGAACCGCGTCGTGACACTGCGCTTTTTTCGCCGCGCAAAGCACCTATATCCGAACCCTACGCCTCCACCGACCGGGAAAGAGCCTTGCCGCCGAAACTGACCAGCCTCGCCGACGATGCCCTGATCGCCTTCGACAACATCGCCGACCGCGCGGCCGGTCTCGTCAATCCGTCGCTGCGGCTCGGCGTCACCGGCCTTTCGCGCGCCGGCAAGACGGTGTTCATCTCCTCGCTCGTGCACAATCTCCTGAACGGCGGCCGCCTGCCGCTGTTCGAGGCCATGCGCTCCGGCCGCGTCTCGCGCACGAAGCTCGAGCCGCAGCCCGACGACGCCGTCCCCCGCTTCCAGTACGAGGAGCACATCCGCGCGCTGGTGCGCGATCGCGTCTGGCCGGATTCCACCCGCGCGATCTCGCAGCTGCGGCTCTCCATCGACTACGAGAGCGCCAGCGGCTGGGGCCGGCTGCTGTCGCCGGGACGGCTGTCCATCGACATCGTCGACTATCCCGGCGAGTGGCTGCTCGACCTGCCGCTGCTGGCGCAGGACTACCGGCAGTTCAGCGCCGCGACCGTGTCGCTGGCGCAGGAGGGTGTACGCGCCTCGCTTTCGGCCGACTGGCTGGCGCTCGCGCGCGCCTTCGATCCGAGAGCCGAGGCGAGCGAGGCGGGGGCCGCGGAACTCGCCCGCGCCTTCACGGCCTATCTCAAGGCCTGCAAGTCCGACGAGCGCTCGCTGTCGACGCTGCCGCCCGGCCGCTTCCTCATGCCGGGCGACCTGGAAGGTTCGCCGGCGCTGACCTTCGCGCCGTTTCCCGGCCTGCCCGAAGGCCGGGCGCCGAAGGGCTCGCTGCTCGCCATGATGGAGCGGCGCTACGAGGCCTACAAGACCCATGTGGTCAAACCCTTCTTCCGCGAGCATTTCGCAAGGCTCGACCGCCAGATCGTGCTGATCGACGCGCTACAGGCGGTCAACCGCGGCAGCGAAGCCGTGCACGACCTCGAACGGGCGCTCGGCGACGTCATGGCCTGCTTTCGTCCCGGCACGAGCAATTTCCTGACCGCGTTCCTGACGCGGCGCATCGACCGCGTGCTGATCGCCGCCACGAAGGCCGATCATCTGCACCACGAGAGTCATGATCGCCTGGAGCGGCTGACCCGCCGCCTCGTCGACCGGGCCGTGGAGCGCATCGGCATGAGCGGCGCCGACATCGAGGTGATGGCGCTCGCCTCCGTACGGGCGACCCGCGAAGCGAACGTGCGCCATGACGGGCACGACCTGCCCGTCATCGTCGGAACACCGATGCAGGGCGAGAAAATCAATGGCGAGACCTTCGACGGCACACGAAAAACCGCTATATTTCCCGGAGACTTGCCGGCGGATCCGGAATCACTTTTTCAAGCGGTCGACTCCCGGTCGGACGACGTGCTGCTGCCGGAGCTGAACTTCGTGCGCTTCCGCCCGCCGGCGATCGAGGAAACGGGCGGCGGGCTGAAGCTGTCCGTGCCGCACATCCGCCTCGACCGCGCCCTGCACTATCTGATCGGAGACCGGCTGGCATGAACGAAGGCCCGAAGAAAGACGGCCGCAGGCCCGCATCCTTCACCGTCGCCGCCGAGGAAAAGGCGAGCTCTGTGCCGGGCGTGCGGGCACCGCGCCATTTCGACGCGCCGGTGACGCTGACGCCGGACGCAGACGACCCGTTCATCGAGACGACCGCCGCAGGCGATGCGCTGGCTCCCTCCCCCGAAGCGGCGCCGCGGCCCCGTCGGCTGACGGCCGGCAAGATCGCCGCGGCCGCCTTCGGACTGCTCTTCTCGATGGCCTTCGGCCTCTGGCTCGACGGCCTCGTGCGCGATCTTTTTGCGCGCGAGGACTGGCTCGGCTATGCGGCGCTCGGCCTGATCGCCGTCGGCGCCGCCGCTCTTGCGGCGCTTGCGCTGCGCGAACTGGTCGGCCTCGGCCGGCTCGCCGCCGTTCAGCACCTGAAGGAGGAAGCGCGGCAGGCGGCGCTCTCGTCGTCTCCGGCCCCGGCGCGCAAGGTGGTCGCCCGCCTCGTCGACCTCGTCGCCGCCCGTCCGCAGACGGCGCGCGGCCGGGCGCGGCTTGCCGAGACGAAGGACGAGATCATCGATGCGCCGCATCTGCTCGAGCTTGCCGAGCGCGAGCTGCTCGCGCCGCTCGACCGGCAGGCCCGCGCGCTGATCCTCGCGTCCGCCAAGCGCGTCTCCATCGTCACCGCGGTCAGCCCCCGCGCCCTCGTCGACCTCGGTTATGTCGTCTACGAGAGCAGCCGCCTCATCCGCGCCATGGCCGAACTCTACGGCGGCCGTCCCGGCAAGATCGGCCTGCTGCGGCTGATGCGCGACGTGATCGCCCATCTCGCCGTCACCGGCTCGATCGCCGTCGGCGACAGTCTCGTGCAGCAGGTGCTCGGCCACGGCCTTGCCTCGAAACTCTCCGCACGGCTCGGCGAAGGCGTCATCAACGGCCTGATGACGGCGCGAATCGGCATCGCCGCGATGGATCTCTGCCGGCCGCTCCCCTTCGTCGCGGTCAAGCGGCCGGGCGTCGGCGACTTCCTTGCCGACCTGACGCCGGCGGCGTTCAGGAGCCGCACGCCCGACGGGGCGTGACACATCTGCAACGCCGGGCGAAAGCTGCCGGAAATCGGAAGCGGGGATGGCGGACGGACGCTCGCTGAAACCCTCCGTTAACCATTCTGACGCAATGCTTGCCGCCATATCACGACCAGCCCGTCAAGGATCGTTCATGTTCTCGCGCACCTCTTTGATCGCCCGCGCCGCCGCAGCGGCTTGCCTCGCCGCCCTCTCCGCTGCCGCGCCCTCCGCCGATGCCGGCACGCGCGACAAGGCCTTCTTCGAGCGGGTCGCCGGCACCTGGCAGGGTCCGGGCGAGATCGTTGCCGGCAAGTACAAGGGCACGAAATTCAACTGCACGCTGGCCGGCGACCCGCTTGCCGCGAGCGAAACCGGCATCACGCTCGACGGCCAGTGCCGGGTCGGCGTCTTCACGCAGCCGATGTCGGCAACGATCACCCGGTCGGGCGCCGGCTACAAGGGCAAGTTCCTCGACGGCGCGAACGGCAAGGGCCTCGACGTGACCGGCGGCAAGGTCAGCGACGGCAAGATGGTCGTCAGCATCACCCGGCAGAGGCTGAACGGCGCGCTCGTCGCCCGGCTGCAGAACGACAGGACGATGAACATCACCATCTCCGTCAAGGTTGCCGACCAGATGGTGCCGGTGATCGGCATGTCGCTCAACCGCAAGGTCGATGCGGTCGCCGTCGGCTCGATCGACTGACGCCAAAGGTCCGCGGCAAGCCTCAGCCTGTCGCAGCCGGCCGTCGCCACCAGCCGGCATCGCCGTCCGCCACTTCAATTCCCGTGAGATCGGCCGTCTCCAGCCATTGCGAGACGGTCTTTCCGTCGACGAGCATCGCCGGCGCGACGTCGGCGAGCGGCATCAGCACGAAGCCGCGCTCCGTCATGCGCGGATGCGGCAGTTCGAGCCGCCCGCCGTGCTGCGCGACATCGCCGTAGGTCAGCACGTCGATGTCGATGGTGCGCGGCCCCCAGCGTTCGATCCGCTCCCGCTTCATCCGCCGTTCGATGGAAAGGCAGGCATCCAGAAGATCCTCCGGCCCAATCTGCGTTTCCACGAGCGCGCAGGCATTGAAGAACCAGTCCTGGTCGGTCTTGCCCCAGGGCGGCGTGCGGTAGAGCCGCGAGACGGCGCTGACGCGGCAGCCCCCCAGCGCATCCAGGAGACGCAGCGCCTCGGCCATCGAGCCGACCGGATCGCCGACATTGCCGCCAAGCCCGAGGGAGGCGGTCTGCGGACCGGGGTCAGACGGCATGGTCGACCGTGACCTGGACATAGTCGAGCACGCCGGCCACCGGCGCGTTCGGCTTGCGCACGGAGATGCGCGCGCGCCGGATCTGCGGGAAGCGTTCGCAGAGCTTGAGGGCGATCTCCTGGGCGATCGCCTCGATGAGGTAGCGTCGCCGGCCGGTGACGATCGCCTCGATCTCCTGGAAAGCGACGCCGTAATCGACGGTGGACTCGATCGAATCGTCGGCGAGCGGCTTCAGCGGCACCACGTCGAGCACCGCGTCGACGAAGAAGCGCTGGCCCAGGAACTCCTCGGCGTCGTGCAGCCCGTGGCGCGCGAAGAAGGCGCAATTCTTGAGGGTTATCGTGTAGCTCGTCGTCATTGTCCTCGTCCTGTCTTCGCCGGCCGGTTCAGGCCTTTGCCCCACGCGCCGCGAGCATAGCATCTGCCATCAGAAGGGCGTCCCGGTTGATTGCGACATCGTGCACGCGGAACACGGCCGCCCCGGCGTTTCTGAGAAGCGCCGTCGTCGCCGCCGTGCCGGCATCGCGTCCGGCCGCCTCCCGCCCCGTCACGGCGCCGATGAAGCGCTTGCGCGAGGTGCCGGCGAGGATCGGTCGCCCGAAGCGCCAAAGCTCGCCGAAACGGGCCATCAGCGCGAGGTTCTCGTCCGTATCCTTGGCAAAGCCGAAACCGGGGTCGAGCACGATGCGCTCGTCCGCGACGCCGGCCTCCCGCGCGATTTCCAGCGAGCGATCGAGAAACCGGACCTGGTCGGCGATGACGTCGGCGAGCTTCACGCGGTCGCGGCCCGTATGCATGATGCAGAGACCGGCCCCGGTCTCCGCCGCCACCCTGGCGATTGCCGGTTCGCGCTGCAGCCCGTGCACGTCGTTGACGATGTGGGCGCCCGCCGCAACCGCAAGGCGGGCTGTCTCGGCGCGGTAGGTGTCGACGGAAAGGATCAGGCCGCCCTGCCGCGCCAGCGCCTCGATCACCGGCAGCACACGGTCCTGCTCCTCGGCCGCGGATACGGCGGCGACGCCCGGCGCGGTCGATTCGCCGCCGATATCCACGATGTCGGCGCCTGCCTCGCGACAGGCGATCGCCCGCGCGACCGCCGCCTCGACCCGGTCGTAGAGACCACCGTCGGAAAAGGAATCCGGCGTGACGTTGACGATCGCCATGATCCGCCCGACGGGGCCGAGCTCGAGGCACGCGCCGTGCGCCAGCCGCCAGATGAAGGGATCGAAGGGAGAAAACATGGGCCTTCCGCGGCGGTTTACCGAAACCGGAATTTGCTGTTGCGCTCGCAGAGCCTATGCCCCAAGCTTGCGACGATGGCAACCGGCGCGCCGTTGGCTTCGCCGTGCGGACGCGGCCCCGCCCGGCGGCGGAGCGGCCGGGGCAGCGAAACGGACATGAGACGGAAGCGCGGCACATGAACCTGAAGACGATGCTGATCGCTGTCTTTCTCGCCGCCGTCGTCACGCCGGTCGAAGCGGACACGATCGCCACGAAGAGCTTTTCCTACTTCGCCGTCGGCGGCAAGACGGCCGCCGAACTCGACAAGGAACTCGACCGGCGCGGCCCGATCATGAAGAGCACCGGCGCGCGCCATCCGGGCGCCACCCGCATCAAGTTCGGCGGCTCCGTCACCTATGTGCGGCACGGCAAGGGCTGCGCCGTCGGCGAAGCCAGCATCACGGTCTCGACCAACATCATTCTGCCGCGCTGGAAGCACCGCCGCAGCGCGAATGCCTCGCTGGCCCTGATCTGGGACACGCTGGCGCGCGACATCAAGCGGCACGAGGAGCGCCACGCCGAGATCGCCCGCAACCACGCCCGCGATCTGGAACGCAGCCTCAAGGCTCTGCGCCCCGACAGGGACTGCGAACGCATGCAGGCCCGCGTCGACCGCGCCACCGCGGACGCCGTCGAGGCACATGACAAGGATCAGGCGCGTTTCGACACGGTCGAGGCGAAGAATTTCAACGCCCGCATGTTGCGGCTGCTCGCCTATCGCCTCGAACAGGCGAAGTAACCCCGCCAGCCCTGCCTGCCCCGGCCGCTTCCTGCTTCGGATAGCGCCGTCGAAACGGCCGTGCCCGCCGAAGGCAACGCCAAGTGCATCCGGCCGTATCCGCGCAAAGGTTGCCGACCGGTTAAGACCTTGCGCGCATCGGCTGAGTGGCGGCGGAAAAACAGATAAAATGACTGGTGAATTCTAGCGATGGCGCGCTTCGGTGAATCATTCTAATCTGCATTCAACAGTTCGACGGAAGATGATTTTTCCGGTTCACAGTAAAAATTCTCAGTTTGCAACAGGTTCTCCTGGCGCGTCTTCTGTGCAGCAGGTGTTTTCCTCCCTCTCCTGCTTGCGATGCGCCCTCTTTGCCTCGCCCGTCCCAAAGACCGGCGAGGCATTTTTTTGCCAATCCGCAGGCCGGCGTCGCCGCAGGCGTCGTGGTCACTTTGCGCCGGCCTATCCGAATCCCGCAACCATCGACATCGGCATTCGCTAATTTAAGCGGCCATTAACCGAGGCAGCGAACCATCCGGCTTGCAGGGGCTGGAGAGGTCGGGCGGGAGGGCGCCTGACGGAACCGTCGCCCCTGGCGGCGGCCTGTGCGGCTGCCGGTCCGGCAAGGGAGGCCACTCCGCTCCCGCCGGTTCAAGACCTTCGGCGGAATGACTCGCGCTGACAGATATTCCATCGCCGGACCCGCTATGAGCGGGGCCCGCGCGACAACGGGAAGACATGGCAGGGCCGCTCCGGTCTCGAAGGCGGAGCACTCGCCGGCATCGGTCGAAAGCCGGCTGCTTCGGTCTTCTCATCGGGAGATGATCGGGAAATGTCCGTGCAGCCAAAGCCGTCTGTCAAGTCAGCGCTGTCCGTCGAGAAGTATATCCGGTCCATCAGCCGGCACTATATCGGCGCGACGGTCGTCATGACGCTCCTCATCGGGGCGACCTATTCGACGATCACCATCGCGCTCGACCGTCATTCGCTGCAGCAGGACATCAGCTTCCTCACCGGCCGGCAATTCATCCGCTTCCAGCAGCTTGCGAACCTGACGCGGGCGCTGATGCGCGCCTCGGCCGATGAAAAGCTGCCGGAGTACATCCTGACGACCATGGTCAAGGACGTCGATGCGGCAATCCGCGACGTCCGCACGATGACGACCCGGATCGCGGCTTTGCAGGAGGACATCGATCGCAATCTCCTGGAGAAGCTTCATCCGCGGGCAACGGTCTCCGTCCAGCTCTACACGGATCTCAACACGCGGCTCGACGATTTCCTTCGCCGCGCCTCGCACATTGCCAGCATCGGCCTGAAGGAGCGCCAGCAGCGCTATTCCTTCTGGGGACCGATCGATTTCGCCGTGTCGTCCGACAGCATCATCATGCGGCAGTTCGCCGAGCTCATCGAACAGGTGCATGACCGCAGCGCGGCGAGCATCGGAAATGCCCGCCTGATCGGTGCCGCGCTGCTCGCCGTGCTCGTGGCCATACTGGTCCTCGCCAGTTCGTTGCTGTTCATGCCGCTGTTGCGGAAACTGCGCAGCGAGCATCGCCGCACGATGGATTTCGAGGGCAAGCTCTCCCACCTCGCCCATACGGACGCACTGACCGGGCTCGACAACCGTTCGTCCTACAATTTCGCGCTCGCGGCGATGCTGTCGCGCGCGGAGGCCGACGGCAGCCCGTTCTCCCTGCTGCTGATCGATCTCGACCGCTTCAAGAGCATCAACGACAGTTTCGGACACCCGGTCGGCGACGCCGTGCTGCGCCATGTCGCCGGTGCGCTCCAGAGGGTGGTCCGCCCGGGGGATGTCGCGGCGCGGCTCGGCGGCGACGAGTTCGCGGTGCTGCTTCCGGGCATCGCGGACACGGCGACGCTCCAGTCGATCGCCGATCGCGCCGTCGAGGCGATCGCCTCGGATTTTCTCGCCGACGGCCGCACGGTCCAGGTGTCCGCCAGCGTGGGCGGCGCCGTCGTGCCCGTCCATGCCACCGACGAGGCGACGCTCATCCGGGTCGCAGACCTCGCGCTCTATGCGGCGAAGGGCGCGCGCAACGCCGCCGTGATCTTCGACGAGGCGGCGCTTGCCCAGCGGCTGGAGCAGAACCAGCTCCGCCTGGCCCTCGCCCTGGCCGTCGACCGCGAGGAGTTCGTGGTGCATTACCAGCCGAAGGTGGACCTCGCGACGGGGCGCCACATGGGATTCGAGGCGCTTGTCCGCTGGCAGCATCCGGAACTCGGCCTGCTGCCGCCCGGCCGTTTCCTGCCGTTGATGGAGGGATCGCATCTCATGCGCGGCATGACGCGCGCCGTCACGACGATCGTCGGCCGCGACCTGCGGACCTGGAAGGACGCCGGCCTGTCGCCGGGCACGGTCGCGGTCAATTTTCCGGAGGTTCTTCTCGTCGGCTCCGACGGTTGTGAAATGCTCGCGCAGATCGTCGCGGAGAACCATCTCGAGTGGCGTGATTTCGCCGTCGAGATGACCGAGGACGTGTTCCTCAACCGGAATGCGGACAAGATCCTTGAGACGGTGACCTGGTTGCGCGAGCGCGGCGTGTCGGTCTCGCTCGACGATTTCGGCACGGGCTTCGCGTCGCTGGTGCATCTGCGGGATTTCCCCTTCGACGAGCTCAAAATCGACCGCAGCTTCGTGAGCGCCATCGGCGTCGATACGCGCTCCGAGCAGATTCTGCGCGCCATGGTCGATCTTTCCCGCAATCTCGGAAAGCGGTGCGTCGCCGAAGGGATCGAGACCGAGCGCCAGCGCCGCTTTCTGCTGGAGGCGGGATGCGAGGTCGGCCAGGGTTACCTTTTTGCCAAACCGGAGCCCGCCGCCGCGGCCGCCCGGCGCCTGCCGTCCGCCGTTGCGACGGTCGATCGCCGGGAAGAGGCCGCCGTCTGGTCGGTCGCGCGGCGCGCCGCGCGGCAGCGCTGAACAACACTAGGCTGGAGAACTGAGAATGAGACGAACGACACTGCGCACATGTCTTCTGGCGACTTTGATCGCCGCCGCCACGGCGCCGCGCGCGGACGCCGATCCGGGAAAGGTGGTCGACGTCGTGCATTTCTGGGTATCGCACAGCGAATCCGCCGCCCTCGATGTCTTCCGCAAGGCGTGGAAAGCAGCCGGCAATCAATGGGCCGACATGCCGGCGGAAAACAAGGTGGCGGTGCAGCGGGCCGTCAGCGACCGCATCGCCAACGGCTATGCGCCGGCCGTCATGCAGTGGAACGCCAACGAAGGATCGCGTGAGCTTCCAGAAATGGGGATCGTGCTGGACATCGACGAGGTCGCCCGCTCGGACCGCTGGAGCGATGTCCTGCCCGCAGCGGTGCTCGACCGCATCTCGTACAACGAAAAGGTCTATTTCGCTCCGGCCGGCATCCACGCGGAGAACTGGCTCTGGACCAACCGGGCATTGTTCGCGGCGGCCGGCCTGCCGCTGCCGCAAAGCTGGGACGACATCTTCGCCGCGGCCGCAAAGATCAAGGCGGCGGGCCGCCTGCCCTTCGCGCTTGGCGGCGGAGGCTGGGAGATATCCCTGATTTTCAACAATATTCTTTATGACAAGCTCGGTCCGGAGAGCTATGCCCGGATCATCAGCGGCGATGCAAGTGCCGTGATGGACCCGCGGGTGCGCGACGCGCTCGCCGTGCTCCGGCGCATCTCGCTCTATGCCGAACCGCGCTCCGCACGACAGGGCAAGACGTGGGCGGACGCGACGGCCGCCGTCGGCAGCGGCGCGGCTGCAATGCAGTTCATGGGCGACTGGGCCAAGGGCGAACTGGTCGCGCGCGGCTACTCCGCCGACACGGACTTCGACTGCAACCTGGCACCGGGCACGGAGATCGCCTATTTCATGGTGATCGATGCTTTCGCCTTTCCGCTGACCAACCGCGACGACGCGGCCAATGCGCAGCGGGCCTTCGCCCGCATGCTGCTTGACCGCGACAACCAGGTCGCCTTCAGCCGCATCAAGGGATCCCTTCCTGTCAGGACGGACGTCAATCCGGCCGGGCTGGACCATTGCGGGCAGCTCGGCCTGAAGATGATCGCGCAGAACAGCCAGGTCAGCGCCCAGTCCATGGCCATGCCGTCCCAGATGTCCGAGGGCTGGATCGCGGTGCTGGCGGAGTTCTTCGACGACCACACCCTCTTGCCGGATGCCGCCCAGCAGCGGCTGGTCAAGGTGGTCTCGGAGGGATGACCGGCGACCGTCGACGAACCTCTGCACCGGGCGTCGTCACGCCGCCATGCGCTGCGGACCGGCAGACAGGCGTCAGTCGGGACGCTCCGCGCGTCCCGAACCGGATGCCGTCGTATAGAGCGGCGGGCGGCGGACCCCTGTGATGCGATGGCGCACCGACTGTGTCATCAGTGCCGCCTCGTGGAAGCCGCACAGGATGAGCTTCAGCTTGCCCGGATAGTCGGCGGCGTCGCCGATGGCATAGACGCCTTCCACAGACGTTTCCAGGCTCCGGGGGTCGACCGTCAGTCCGAAACGGCCGCGCGCCAGCGGCCAGTCGCCGGCCGGCCCGGCGGCAAGCGACGCCAGCCTCGGGTCGCCGGAGGCCCCGTCCGGGGTGAAGCTGCCGAGGCCGGATGCGACGACGACGATGCGCGAGCGGACCGCCGTGCCGCCCTGCAGATGTGTCGAGAAGCCACCGCCGGGCTCCGCGGAGAAGCTGTCCGCTCTCTCGCGCAGCATGAAGCGGGGCGCGAAGGGCGCCGCCTGGCGAAGCAGCGCTTCGATCAGCGCGTCGCCGGTCGTCTCGGGAAAGCCCGGAACGTCGAGGATCGGCTTGTCGGGATAGAGCGCCGCGCACTGGCCGCCGGGTCTGTCGAGACTGTCGACGAGCAGGCAGCGCAGCTTGTAGAGCCCGAGCTGGAAGACGGCATAAAGCGCCGCGGATCCGCAGCCGACGATGACGACGTCGGCGTCCGCCGCCCGGGGCGGCACGTCCGACGGCTCAGGCCTGTCGCTCGGGCACATGCACCACGAGACCGTCGAACGCGTCGTTCATCTTGATCTGACAGGACAGCCGCGACGTGGGGCGCACGTCATAGGCGAAGTCGAGCATGTCCTCCTCCATCGCCTCCGGCGGTCCCACCGTCTCGCTCCAGGCCTCGTCCACATAGACGTGACAGGTGGCGCAGGCGCAGGCGCCGCCGCATTCCGCCTCAATGCCGGGGATCGCGTTGCGCACGGCGTTCTCCATGACGGTCGAGCCGTTGGCGACGTCGAGGTCATGGCGCGCTCCGTCGAAGGCAACGATGGTGAGTTTGGTCATGGTCAGGTCCCGGATCGATGTGGCTGCACGGCTGCCGACGAGCTTGCGGCAGCGCTGGAGGGTGTCGGAAGGCGCCGCTTCCGGCGGTTTCTTCCAACAATTCCAAACTACAGTCAACATCGGTCGCGCCGCGCCCGGGGTGCGGGC
>NZ_JAKGBU010000080.1 GCF_021555155.1 Rhizobium alarense | reverse complement strand
GTCGGAGGAGCCGATCTCGTCCGGTGAGGGGACAATCGCACGGGCGGCGCCCCGGCGATGTTCCGGATGGAACAGGGTCGGGGCATCGCATCACTCGACCTCTTTCGGCGGATCCTGATAGCGAAACAGCATTGCGTCGACGATCGAGCGAACGACAGCCGCAGCAGCTTGCAGAAACTCATTCATGTCGCGTTCTCCCACCCTTTGGTTCCGGTCGGTCTTCATCCCGACCGGAGTTCAGTGATCTCACGCGAAGGGCACCGGCCCTGTTCCCCCGGTTACAGGCGAACAATCCGCGCATAATTCTTTCGCGGGAAAGATTTTCCTTGAACGGAAGTTGCGCTAAGTACCGCGCGACCCCGGCCCCTGTCGGGACCGGGTCCAACGCGACATCCACTGCCACGAGGACTTTCCCATGACTGCGCGTACCCTCCTTCTCCTGCCCGGCGACGGCATCGGCCCGGAAGCCATGGCGGAAGTCCGCAAGATCATTGCCTTCATGAACGCCGAGCTCGGTGCCGGCTTCGAGACCGATGAAGGCCTTGTCGGCGGCTCGGCCTATGACGTGCATGGCAGCGCAATCTCGGAAGAGGACATGCGGAAGGCGCTCGCCGCCGACGCCGTGCTCTTCGGCGCCGTCGGCGGACCGAAATGGGATGCCGTGCCCTACGAGGTGCGCCCGGAAGCCGGACTGCTGCGCCTGCGCAAGGATCTCGAGCTCTTCGCCAACCTGCGCCCGGCGATCTGCTATCCGGCGCTTTCCGCCGCCTCGTCGCTGAAGCCGGAGCTGGTCGAGGGGCTCGACATCCTGATCGTGCGCGAGCTCACCGGCGGCGTCTATTTCGGCGAACCGAAGGAGATCATCGATCTCGGCAACGGCCAGAAGCGCGGCATTGACACGCAGGTCTACGACACCTACGAAATCGAACGCATCGCCGGCGTCGCCTTCGAACTTGCCCGCACCCGCAACAACCGCGTCTGCTCGATGGAGAAGCGCAACGTCATGAAGTCGGGCGTGCTCTGGAACCAGGTGGTGACGGAGACGCACAAGCGCAGCTACTCCGACGTCCAGCTCGACCATATGCTGGCCGACGCCGGCGGCATGCAGCTGGTTCGTGCGCCGAAGCAGTTCGACGTGATCGTGACGGACAACCTGTTCGGCGACATGCTCTCCGACGTGGCGGCGATGCTGACCGGTTCGCTCGGCATGCTGCCTTCGGCCTCGCTCGGCGCACCGGATGCCAAGACCGGCAAGCGCAAGGCACTCTACGAGCCGGTGCACGGCTCGGCGCCCGACATCGCCGGCAGGGGCATCGCCAACCCGATCGCCATGATCGCCTCCTTCGCCATGTGCCTGCGCTACTCCTTCAACATGGTGGCGGAAGCCGACAGGCTGGAGCAGGCGATTGCCACGGTGCTCGACAAGGGCGTCCGCACCGGCGACATCATGGCGGACGGCTGCCGCCAGGTCGGCACGGTCGAGATGGGCGACGCGATCCTGTCCGAGTTCAGGACGCTCGTCGCCTGAGGCAGATCGTCGACATGACATCAAAGCCCCGGAGCGCTGCCGCTCCGGGGCTTTTTGACTCCGCCGATCTTGAAAAGGCCGGACGCGCCAACACATGGGAGTCGATCAGACCAGAGACCGCCATGACTCGAGCCGCCCTGTCCTCAACCTGGATTCTCGCCGCCACCTTTCTGCTCGTGGCCGCTCTCATTCCCTTCGATCCGGCGCTGTCCGAGCGCGCTCGGGGCCTCCCTGAAAGCGTCGTGCTCTTCAACCGGCGGATCACCGACTTCGGGACGTTCGGCTGGATGATCTACGGCTCCGGCATGGTCACCATCCTCGCCTATATTCTGCGCCGGACGAGCCGGAACGACAGGCTCGCCGATCGGGCGCGCACTGCGCGGCGGCTGTCGCTCTATTTCCTGTTGACGATCGGGACGGCGGGCGCTTTCGTCCACCTGCTGAAGTTCCTGATCGGCAGGGCGCGACCGGAACTTTTCGTCGAACTCGGAGCCTACAGCTTCACGCCCTTTACAGGCGACATAGTGTTCGAGAGCTTTCCCTCCGGCCACTCGGCCGCCGTCGGCTCTTTCTTCGGCGCCTTCGCCATGCTGGTGCCGCGGCTCCGGCTGCTCTTCCTTGCCGGTGCACTGACGATCGGGGTGTCGCGGGTGATCGTCGGCGCGCATTATCCGAGCGATGTGGCGGCCGGCCTGCTGCTCGGCCTCTGGATCGCGCTGATGATGGCCTTCGTCTTCGCCCGGCAGAACTGGCTGTTCCGGTTCGACGGCAGGGGTTGGCCGCGGCCCAAGACCCTGATCGAACAGCAGGCCAACGACAGGCCATGAAAAACCCGGCGCGTCGAGGACGCGCCGGGCCTGACCGGAACCGATCGGAAGGGGAGATCAGTTCATGGCATGGATGTCGCGGTCCTTCGTTTCCGGCAGGAAGAGAAGGCCGATGACCAGCGTGATGCCGGCGAAGACGATCGGGTACCAGAGGCCGTAGTAGATATCGCCCTGGGCCGCGCTCATCGCGAAGGCCGTTGCCGGCAGCAGGCCGCCGAACCAGCCGTTGCCGATGTGATAGGGCAGCGACATGCCGGTGTAGCGGATGCGGGTCGGGAAAAGTTCCACCAGCAGGGCGGCGATCGGGCCGTAGACCATCGTCACATAGATGACCAGGACGGTGAGCACCGCGATGATGGTGATCCAGTTGACGTTCGCCGGGTCGGCCACCATCGTGAAGGCACCGCTCCTGGCGATGGTGTAGACCGGCATGTCGGTGACGCCGGCAGCCTCCTCGGCCGTCAGCAGCTTGCCGGCCACGAGATCCGCGGCAGGCATCGACGCCTTTTCGCCGGCACGGATCGCCGCTGCGTCGAGGGCAAGTTCCGGATTGGCCGCGACGAAGGCGTCGAGCTTGGAATCCGGTACTTTGCTGGCGGCGCGGACGAGCGGATAACCATTCGACTGAAGCGCCAGGTTGATCTGCTTCTGGAAGGCGCCGTCGAGCGCCTTCGCCTGGTCGCCGGCCGCGATCGCATCGTAGCTGCTGATCGTCGCGTCGCCGATCTGCACCGTCGCCGGCGTGCCGGCTGCCGCAGTCGTGACCACCTCATAGGGCACCGAGTTGCGGGTGAGGTAGGACGTCGCGATATCGCACGAGGTGGTGAACTTCGCCGTACCCGTCGGGTTGAACTGGAACTTGCAGTCGCCCGGCGCGGCGGTGACGGTGGCGCGGATCGTGGCCTGCGCCTGTGCGAGTGCCGGATTGCCGGCCCAGGTCAGCGCCTTGAACAGCGGGAAGTAGGTCAGCATGGCGAGCAGCAGGCCGGCCATGATGATCGGCTTGCGGCCGATCTTGTCCGACAGCCAGCCGAAGACGACGAAGAAGCCGGTGCCGATGAGCAGCGAGGCGGCAACCATCAGGTTGGCCGACTGGCCGTCGACCTTCAGGACGCCCGTCAGGAAGAAGAGCGCGTAGAACTGCCCCGAATACCAGACCACGGCCTGACCGACGACTGCGCCGAAGAGCGCGAGCAGCGCGATCTTGGCATTGCGCCACTGGCCGAAGGCTTCCGTCAGCGGTGCCTTGGAGCCCTTGCCTTCTTCCTTCATCTTCGCGAAGGCGGGCGATTCGTTCATCTTGAGACGGATCCAGACGGAGACGCCGAGGAGAACCACCGAGAGAAGGAACGGGATGCGCCAGCCCCAGACTGCGAAGGCTTCCTTGCCGACGATGAACTGCACGGTGAGGATGACGATCAGCGACAGGAAGAGGCCGAGCGTCGCCGTCGTCTGGATCCACGACGTGAAGTAACCGCGCCGACCATGCGGCGCGTGTTCGGCGACGTAGGTCGCGGCACCGCCATATTCACCGCCGAGGGCGAGGCCCTGCAGCATGCGCAGGGCGATCAGGATGATCGGAGCGGCGATGCCGATCGACGCGGCGCCGGGCAGAAGGCCGACCACGAAGGTCGAGACGCCCATGATCAGGATGGTCACGAGAAAGGTGTACTTGCGTCCGACGAGGTCGCCGAGACGGCCGAAGACCAGCGCGCCGAAGGGCCGCACCAGGAAGCCGGCGGCGAAGGCGAGAAGCGCGAAGATGTTGCGCGTCGTTTCCGGATACTGGCTGAAGAAGGTCGCGCCGATATAGATGGCGAGCGAACCATAAAGATAGAAATCGTACCATTCGAAAACGGTGCCGAGCGAGGAGGCGAAGATCACCTTCTTCTGCTCGCCCGTCATGGGGGCCGACTTCACGTCGCCCACAGCGGTCACATTTGCCATTCGATTGTCCTCCACAAAACGGCATGACGGGCATCCCGGACGTCCGGTTCCCTCCACGGACGAGCGGACGGGATGCGCCATGGTGGGAAGATGGCAGAAAAGTGTCTGTTAAGGCATCGCTGCTTTCGGCGTATGACTTTAGTCGAAGGCCGAGCCGCCGGTCAGGCCCGCAGCGCGGCGGCGGGCGATTCACGATAGGCCAGCAGCGCGGGAATGGCGGCGAACAGGCCGGCGCCGGCGAGCAGAGCGAGAGCCATGACAGCGTCCCCGCTCACGAAGACCACCGGCAGCGAAACGCCGCTCTCGCCTGCCAGGACAGCCGACAGAGCCTGGGCGGCAGCGTAGCCGAGGGCGTAACCGAGGCCGATTCCGGCACCGCAGAGCAGGACGAGTTCCGACCAGACGATGCCGAACACGGCGAGTCGCGGCGCGCCGAAGGCCCTGAGCGCCCCGATCTGGCGCCGCCGCTGGCCGACATGGATGACGGTGACCAGCAGCAGTGCGGCGGCAACGAGCAGCTCCGCACCGACGGCAACGGCGGCGAGCACGGCGCGGGCATCCCCGAGTGTCGCGTAGAGGCCGGTCAGCACCTCGCCCGGAAAGACCGCGAGCGTGTCGCCACCGCGATAGTCCTGCCGCAGGCGGTAGGCGTCGGCGATGGTCTTCGGCTTGACGATCACCGCCGGCAGGCCGGGCAGGTCCGCGTCCCAAAGCTCGTCGATCGGCGCCGCCGGATCGACGGCGTGATCGTCGCCCTCGCCATGCGCCGATACTGCCTGCGCGGCGTGTTCCTCTTCGTTCTCGTGTTGATGTTCCTGCGCCTCGCCCGCCTCCATGCCGTGGATCGACCAGACGGCACGGACGGGCACCAGGATCGCCTTGTCCCAGGCCGTACCTGTCGGCGGCAGGCGGCCGACGATGCGGTAGGAGAGCTCCGCGTGCGTCTGCCCGCCGAGGCCCGCCAGTCCGTGCGTCGGCTTGACCGCATAGCCGACCGGAAGATCGACAGCCGCACCGGCGACCGCTTCCCCGAGCGTGGCGAATGGAATGCCTTCGGCAAGCCCGCCGAGCGCGTCAACGAGAACCGTACTGGTGCCGACGACCGGATAGTCGCCGAGGGAATCGCCGAAGCCGACGGGCGCCGCCCAGGCGACGCGCGGATCGGCGGCGAGCCGCGCAAGCGTATCTCCGGGCATCAGGGGCAGGGGAGAGGCCTGGAGGAAGATGGACGAGAGCACAAGCTGGGTCTCGCTGCCCGGCGCGCCGACAACGACGTCGAAGCGGTCGGCCGCCCGGGCGCTGCCGAGCCGCAGCGCCCGTTCCTGCAGCGTCACGGCAACGCCGAGCGCGGTCGCGAAGGCGATCAGCAGCACGACGACGGCCGCACCGAGCCAGAGCCGTCGCAAATCCGCAAGGACAAAGCCGATCATGCCGCCGTCGCCTCGTCGCGCCGTTCGTCGGCAACGATCCGGCCGCCCGACAGCGTCAGTTTCCGCCCGAGGCGACCACTCAGCGCCGGGTCATGCGTGACGACGAAAAGCGTCGCACCGCTCGCCGTCGCAAGATCGACGAGAAGGGCACCGGCTGCCGCACCGTTCACAGCATCGAGGCTTGCGGTCGGTTCGTCGGCAACGACCAGCCGCGGCTCGCGGAGCAGCGCGCGCGCAATGGCGACGCGCTGCATCTCGCCGCGTGACATGGTCTCCACACGCTGGCCCGGCCGGCCGATTCCAACGGCATCGAGCAGGCCGTGAGCCCGTTCGACGATCTGCCGCCTCGCCACGCGGCAAAGCCGGGCGGGGAGCAGCACGTTGTCGAGCGCGGAGAGGCCGGCGAAAAGATGGAAATCCTGCATCACGAGGCCCACCGTGTCGGCGCGCCACCGGTCGCGGGCGCCTTCCGGCAAACGGGCGACATCGAGCCGGTTCCACTGGACGCGGCCCGTGGCCACCCGTTCGAGCCCGGTCACGACATTGACGAGCGTGCTTTTGCCCGACCCCGAAGCGCCGGTCACCGCGACATGTTCGCCGGCGGCGATCGTCAGGCGGTTGATGGAGAGCACAGGCGCAGGCAGGCCCGGATAGGAAACGTCGACGCCATCGAGTTCGAGCATTGCCGGCGGTCCCGTCTCAGGCGAGCGAAAAGCGGGCGCCGCGCAGCCGGAGCTGGCTGACGAAGCCCGTTTCCGGGTCGGTCCAGGAGCCGTATTCGAGCGCGCCGGTGACTTCGATCGTGCGGCCCGACTGCACGAAGGTCTGCTTTTCGTCGAGATAGACGACGAGAATGTTGTCGGGCCAGTCGGAGTCGGACGAGCAGAATGGGCAGATCGCCATGGGGATCTCCGTCAGCACGAAAAAGGCCGCCTCCGCCTTCAAGGGCGGCGCCATGAAGCCGCGGATGCTGACGGTTCGGCCTGCGAGCCGCTTCACCTTGTCGGAGAATTCGAAACCGAGAACGCCGATCTTCGAATAGAGCTCATCGAAGGTCAGGTCTTCCGCGCGAACGGCATGAGCCGCAAGAAGGAGAGGAAGAGCGGCAAGAACCCTCATCGCATGCCGGCGGGCGGGAACGAACGGGGTGTGATGCATCTGCTTCTCCTTTCCGTCGCCCCGACCGTGTACCGGCCGGGGCTGTTCGGGTAACGGCGTCCGGAACGCCGCGACGGTGATCACACGTTATCAGTTCGTCTGCTTGACGCCGAGCGCCAGGACGTCGGCGATCACCTTGTAGACGTCGCTCTGCTCCATGTAGCCCTTGAAGACTTCCGCACCGGCGCCGGATGCCTGCAGCACCACATCATCGACGGCGTGAACGCCGGTATCGCCCGACTTCGGGATGTTGCCGGTGCGCAGGACCGCGCCGGGCACGTCCTTGTAGGCTTCGTTGGCGACATATTCCTTGTTTTCATTCTCGATCGCCGGAACGAACGGGCCGTCGAGCTTCGGGCGGAAGGTCTCGTAGTAGTCCGGGAAGTTGTTGGCGAACATTGCAATGCGGCGCGTCACGTCGACCTTGTCCGGATAGCCGTCGCCGTTGGCGTCCTCGTAGTTCGGGAAGCCGGCATCGGCATAGATGCCGACCTTGGCGCGCATGTCGTCACCGGGCTTCTCGTCGTCGATCGTGCCGATGATGGAGACGCCGTGCGTGTGGTCTCCCGTCACGATGAGCAGCGTATCGGGGTTGGCAGCCGCGAATTCGCGTGCAACGCCGACGACCTTGTCGAACTCGATCGTGTCGACGAGTGCACGTTCCCAGTCGAGCGGGTGGCTCATCTTGTCGACATTGGCCGCCTCGACCATCAGGAAGAAGCCGTCCTGGTTCTTGGAAAGCTGTGCAAGCGCCGCCTTGGTCATGTCGACGAGACCCGGCTGGCTCGGGAACTTCTCGACCGTGCCCTTCTTCAGGAACTCGCGGTCGAGCGTCGAATCGAGGTTGCCGGTATGGAACAGGCCAAGCAGCTTGCCCGTGTTGTTGCCCGACGCAGCCTCAAGTTCGGCCTTGTCGGTCGCCAGCGCATAGCCTGCATCCTGGAACAGCTTGATGTAGTCCTTGTCGTCCTTGCGCTTCGAGCCGGGCGTGTCCTTGCCGAGGAAATAGGCCGAGCCGCCGCCGAGCATGACATCCGGCGTGGTGTCGAGGAACATGCCGGTGATTGCTTCCTTGTCGGCACGACGGCGCGTATGCGCGATGACGGCGGCCGGCGTGGCGTCCTGGAGTTCAGACGTCGAAACGATACCGATCGCCTTCTTCGTCTGGCGGCGCAGCGCCTCGGCGATGGTCTCGACCTTCGGGTCGTCCATGCTGTCCGGCGTGCGGTCGCCATAGACGCCGAGCGCGTTGACGGCCGACTTGTGGCCGGTCATGTAGGCCGACATGGTGTTGGCGCTGTCGGTGGCGATCGAACCCGTCGAGGACGTGCCGATCGTTGCCATGTAGTCGAGGTCGTCCATGTTCAGGCGACCGTTGGCCTTTCCTTCCGTCATGCCCTTCGACATGATGCGGGCGCCGGTGCGGTGCGCCATCGAGAAGCCGTCGGCAATGAGGAAGATGACGTTCTTCGCCTTCGGCGCTTCTGCCGTGTTATAGACGTCCCAGGTGACGGACTTGGTTTCGCCGCCGGCGGTCACCTCGACCTTGTAGGTACCGGGCGCGGCGATCGCGAGCCTGCGCAGGATCAGAGCCGAACCGAGCTCCTTGTCATCCTTGCCCTTTTCCATTTCGACGAATTCGGCTTCCGCGCCGAAGACGGTCTTGTAGTCCTGACCGTTGACCGTGACCTTGATGTCACCGGCCGCATGCCTGCCGTCGAGTTCGACTTTGAAGTCGAAGGGCGAGCCGGCAAGGATCGTTGCCCGGTCGAGGGGATAGACGGTTGCAGCATGTGCTGCATGGCCGAGCATCGTGCCGGCAAGGAGGGCGAGAAGGATAGCGCGCATCGGAGGTCTCCCGTTTGATCTTCGTCCTGTCCCGCTCCTAACGCCTTGCGATGACAGATGCGTGACATGGCGCGAGACAACCGCCGGGCGTTCGCGCCGGACGGATTTCGGGCCTCGGCGGACGCCTTGACTCCATGAGGAAAAAGCGTATGAGCAACGGCGGAAAAGGAAGCGCCATGAACCGCCTTGGTCACGCCATTGCAGACATGTTCGCACCGGTGCACAGCACCGGTGGGTTCTGCCGCTTTTCCGGATTTTCCAAAACCACGGCCAAAACGACGACGAAAACCGTCTGACGTCTCTGGCCCACCGCTCTCTCCCCGGTTCGGCCGGGGACACGGAACCCGGCATCGCAAGGCCGGCGGGTTCCACCTCCCTCAGGACTTGTGGAGAGACCGAGAAAGAGAGCAGGAACATGGGATTCAAGATCGCAGTGGCCGGGGCGACCGGCAATGTCGGCCGGGAGATGTTGAACATCCTTGCCGAGCGGGGCTTTCCGGCCGATGAGGTGATCGCGCTCGCCTCCAGCCGGTCCATCGGCACGGAGGTCTCCTTCGGCGACAGGACGCTGAAGGTGCAGAACCTCGAAAACTACGACTTCTCCGACACGGACATCTGCCTGATGTCGGCCGGCGGCACCGTTTCCCAGAAGTATTCGCCGAAGATCGGCGCCCAGGGCTGCATCGTCATCGACAACTCCTCGGCCTGGCGCTACGACGCCGACGTGCCGCTGATCGTGCCGGAAGTGAACCCGGATGCGATCACGCTCTTTTCGCGCAAGAACATCATCGCCAACCCCAATTGCTCGACCGCGCAGCTCGTCGTGGCCTTGAAGCCGCTGCACGACCGCGCCACCATCAAGCGCGTCGTCGTCTCGACCTACCAGTCGGTCTCGGGCGCCGGCAAGGACGGCATGGACGAGCTCTTCAACCAGACCCGCGCAGTCTTCGTCGCCGACCCGATCGAATCGAAGAAGTTCACCAAGCGCATCGCCTTCAACGTCATCCCGCACATCGACAGCTTCATGGAAGACGGCTACACGAAGGAAGAGTGGAAGGTGCTCGCCGAGACCAAGAAGATGCTCGACCCGAAGATCAAGGTGACCTGCACGGCCGTGCGCGTTCCCGTCTTCATCGGCCATTCCGAATCGGTCAACATCGAGTTCGAGAACGAGATCACCGCGGACGAGGCGCGCGACATCCTGCGCGAAGCGCCGGGCTGCCAAGTGATCGACAAACACGAGAACGGTGGCTACATCACCCCTTACGAATCCGCCGGCGAGGACGCGACCTATATCTCGCGCATCCGCGAGGACGCGACCGTCGAGAACGGGCTCAACATATGGGTGGTTTCGGACAACCTGCGCAAGGGCGCGGCGCTCAACGCCATCCAGATCGCCGAGTTGCTCGTCAACCGCGGCCTCTTGAAGGCAAAGAAGCGCGCGGCCTGACGGCAAATAAAAGCACGCGAGAATAAAGGTCCCGCCCTTTCCGTTCCTCGGACAGCGGGGCCTTTCCCATGATAGGGTCAAATGAGGTGGATTCACGTGAAACGTTCGCGGGACGTCACGGGAGAACGGTGGCGGGCCGGATGGCCGCACGTCCAAGAGGTTCGTTGGAGACGGGGTAATTCATGGGCATGAAGAAGAGCTTGACCGGGGCCGTTGCGGCCTTGACCTTTGCCGCAGCGGCGCCGGTGATGGCCAATGCGGCGCAATGCGGCAACAGCGCCGGCGGTTTTCCGGCCTGGGTTGAGCAGTTCAAGGAGGAGGCGGTCGCCAACGGCATCAGCCGCGGCACGGTCGACAAGGCCTTCGCCAACGTGCGCTATGCGACGGCGACGATCCGCGCCGACCGCGGTCAGAAGAGCTTCAAGCTCTCCTTCGAGCAGTTCATGCAGAAGCGCGGCGGGCAGGCGATCATCAATCGCGGCCGGGGCCTCAAGAAGCAGAATGCGGCCGTCCTCGCACGCATCGAGAGCCGCTACGGCGTTCCGCCCGGACCGCTGCTTGCCATCTGGGGCATGGAAACCGGCTTCGGCGGCTTCCTCGGCAAGGAACACACGATCTCCGCCGTCGCGACGCTCGCCTATGACTGCCGCCGTTCCGAATTCTTCACCAACCAGCTCTATGCGACGCTGCGCCTGGTCCAGAACGGCACGCTCAGCGTCAACGCCCGCGGCGCGGCGCATGGCGAGATCGGCCAGACGCAGTTCCTGCCGGCGAATGTGCTGAAATACGGGGTGGACGGCGACGGCAACGGCCGCGTCGACCTCGTCGGCTCCAAGGCCGACGCGCTCGCCTCCACGGCCAACTTCCTGCGCGGCCACGGCTGGAGCGCCGGTGGCGGTTACCAGCCGGGCCAGGGCAACTTCGGCGCGATCCAGGGCTGGAATGCGGCGAGCGTCTACCAGCAGGCGATCGCCGTCATCGGCGCGGCGATCGACGGGACGTGATCCGACCGGAAGACCTGAGACGCTGACAAAGGGCCCGGCGCGATGCGCCGGGCTTTTCCGTCAGAGGCCGGGCCGGGAGAAATCGCCGGTCTTTCCGTCCATTACCCAGAGTTCGCCGGTCGAGATGTCGAACCAGGCGCCATGGACCGCGATCTTGCCCCGTTCCTCCAGGATCTTGACGCAGGGAAAGGTACGGAGATTGGCGATCGAATTGCGGATCGACACACGCTCCAGCGCGCGCTGGCGCTCCGAATCGGTGAGGATCTCGGCACTCTGGATCTGCTCGGCGGCGAGTTTCACCAATCCCATCCACTTGCCGATGAAATCGCCGGGCGAAAGCGGCTCCGCCTTGGGGTCGAGGGCCGCGGAAATGCCGCCGCAGCGGCCGTGCCCCATCACCACGATGTCGGTGACGCGCAGCGACTGCACGGCGAATTCGAGGGCCGCCGAGGTCGAGTGATACTGGCCGTCGGGCTCGTAGGGCGGCACCAGATTGGCAACGTTGCGTACGACGAAGAGCTCGCCCGGGCCGGAATCGAAGATCGTCTCCGGCGCGGCACGCGAGTCGCAACAGGCGACCACCAGCGTCTTCGGCTTCTGGCCGGTCTCCGCGAGTGCGCGGTACCGGTCGTGCTGCTCGCTGAAGCGGCCCGTCATGAAATTGCGATAACCGTTGAGAAGGCGGTCCGGAAAGCGGTTCACCAAGGCACTCACCCCGCATGACTGACAAAGACCAGGACGGCGTCCTCGTCGTTCCCCTGCTGTAAACACGGCGGGGGCCGCATGCAAGGGGAAGTGCCGCTCAGCGGCGGCGCACCTGGCTCGGATGCATCAGCCGGCGCATGTGAACCATCGCCATCGGCGTCGAAAGGCTGGCGGCGTCGTGTTCGAGCGTCAGTTCGTCGGCGCCGCGCTTGGCCGACCGTGCCACGATTTCGAAAACGCTTGCGGTCGCGAGATGCAGCGCGCGCTCCTCCGGCAGGCCTTCCATCAACCGCGACAGGAAGAGTGCGGCGAGCAGGTCGCCGGTGCCGTTCGGCGGATTGTCGACCAGGCGGTGCTCCGCGAGCAGCGCGCTGCGGCCGGAGAGCAGCAGGTTGCCGGTGCTGCCGGCCATCATCGGGAAGGCGGACGTGACAAGCACGCTCGGCGGCCCGAGCGACAGCGCCGCATCCATCACCATCGTGTTGGTGTCGAGCGGCGCACCTGCCAGCCACTCGAGCTCGAACCGGTTCGGAGTAGCGATGGAGGCGATCGGCAGCAATTCGTCGCGGATTGCCGTCGCCGTCTCCTCGGGGACGTAGAGGCCGCCGTCGTCGCCGCAAACCGGATCGCAGAGATAGAGCAGCCCCGGCCGCTGCTGGCGCATCGTCTGCACAAGGCGCGCGACGGACGTCGCCTGCGCCGCGCTTCCGAGATAACCCGACTGGACGGCACGGACCTCGCCCAGCCAGCGGGCCCTCAGCAGATCGGAAATCATCGCGTCGAAATCCGACGCTGCGATCTGCACCCGGGTGGCCGGACCATGTCCCGGATGCCAGGGCAGAATCACCGTCGGCAGCGCCCAGACGGGATGACCGAGCGTTTCGAGCGCGAAGACCGCCGCGCGATTGCCGACCGAGCCGCGCACGACGTGGCTCGAAATGACGATGACCGCACCTTCTTGCACGTCCGGCATGGACTGGGCTCCCCGATTCAAGGTCGAGTGATCGCAGGGCATCCGAAGACTGTCAACTGCGCTGCGCAGTCCGCAGCCCGCCGACTGGAAAACGCCGAAAACAGCCCCCTGCAGTCGTATTCCTGGCGGAATCGATGTCATTTAAATGCGGGTGGAGCCGCATTTCGCTGTTCCCTGACAAAATCGATTGAATTTGCTGCCGCTTTCATAAAACCGGTCGCCAAGCCGGATACATCTGCTAGACCAATGGCAAAGGGCCGCGCAACGGTCCGGCATTCGGATTTGGGGAGACATCCATGGGTGCACGCAGCAACGTCAGGCGCGACCGGCATATCGAAGCAGCGACGGCGGCCGCAAAGGCCGGGAACCGCACGGTCATCGACCCGAAAATCCTGTTCGGTCGGGCAAGCAACGACGACCTCGATCTCTATACACCCGAGATGCTGGCGCTGACGGCCGCCCATGCCCAGCAGGAAATCGCCGCTTGGGACGGCGAAGCGCCGCGCGTGACCGTCACCGACATCGCCGGCCTGGCGCCCGGCGGTACGCCCGTTTCCGTTCTTTCCATTACCGACCGCAACATGCCGTTTCTCTACGATTCGGTGATGGGGGAGGTCACGAGCAGCCAT
Organism: Rhizobium alarense; assembly: GCF_021555155.1. Lineage (GTDB taxonomy): Bacteria > Pseudomonadota > Alphaproteobacteria > Rhizobiales > Rhizobiaceae > Rhizobium_D > Rhizobium_D alarense. The sequence continues at coordinate 10,455 of NZ_JAKGBU010000080.1, read as the reverse complement.
CGCGACATCCACCTGGCGATCCACCCGATCCTCGTCGTGGCGCCGGGGACCGAGCCGGTCCTGTTCTCACCGGACGAGGAGAGCGATCCGCGCCACCGTGCGAGCCATATCGAGATCCACCTTTCGGCCCTGGCATCTGGCGAAACGGAAGACCTCATCGGCCGGATCCACCATGTGCTGACCCAGGTCCACCTCGCTGTCGGCGACTGGCGCTCGATGATGCAGACCCTCGAAACGGCGATTGCCGAGATGGACGCCCATGGACCCGCGCGGCGCAGGAACGAAAAGGAAGAGGCACTCGCCTTCCTCGGCTGGTTGAAGGCGAACAACTTCACCTTCCTCGGCATGCGGGAATATAGGTACCAGGGCCGCGGCGAGACCGCGACCCTCGAGCGCGGTACCGGGGTCGGGCTCGGCATCCTGTCGGATCCGGACGTCCGGGTTCTGCGGCTCGGCAGCGATGCCGTGACGACAACGCCGGAGATCCTCGAATTCCTGAACGGTCCCGACTTCCTGATCGTCACCAAGGCGAATGTGCGCTCCGTCGTCCATCGCCGCGCCTACATGGACTATGTCGGCGTCAAGCGCTTCGATGAAGCGGGCAACGTCACCGGCGAATTGCGGATCGTCGGCCTCTTCACCTCTACGGCCTATACCCATGCCGCAGCCGAAATTCCGCTGCTGCGTTCCAAGGTCGACCGGATCGTCGAGCATTTCGGCTACGATCCGCAGAGCCATTCCGGCAAGATGCTGATGAACACGCTGGAATCCTACCCGCGCGACGATCTCTTCCAGATCGACACCGGCCTGCTCGCCACGTTCTGCGAGCAGATCAACGAGCTTTCCGACCGGCCGCGCATCCGCGTGCTGCCGCGCATCGACCATTTCGACCGTTTCGTCTCGGTGATCGTCTACGTGCCGCGCGAACAGTACGATTCGGAAATCCGCGAAAAGATCGGCCAGTATCTCAAGTCCGCCTATGACGGCCGGGTTTCCGCCTACTATCCGGCCTTTCCGGAGGGCGGCTTGGCCCGGGTGCATTTCATCATCGGCCGCTCCGCCGGCAAGACGCCGCGCATCCCGCAGGCAAAGCTGGAGCAGGCCGTGCGGGAGATCGCGACGCGCTGGACGGACCGCTTTGCCGCACTGAGCGGCCCGGAGGGCGTGACGCTGATCACGGACCAGGGCTTTCAGGAGGATTTCAGCCCGGCGGAGGCCTTTGCCGACCTTCGCTTCATCAACGGCGCGACGGCCGAGACGCCGATCCGCATCGCCTTCTACCGCAAGCCCGGCCATGACGACCCGAAGCGGCTGGAGCTGAAGATCTTCCATGCGGATGCCGCCGTCTCCCTGTCGCGCCGCGTTCCGCTTCTCGAAAATCTCGGATTCAACGTGGTGAGCGAGCAGACGCACGAGATCCGGGTGCGCGCGCCGGGTGGCGGCGAACGACTCGTCGTCCTCCACGACATGGAGCTGACCCATCGCGAGGGGCGGGAAATCGAGCTCGACAGGACCCGGACGGTCCTTGAAGAGGCCTTCCTTTCCGCCTGGCACGGCACAACCGACGACGATACCTTTAGCCGGCTTATTCTTTCGGCCGGTCTCGATGTCCGGGGGGTGATGGTGCTGCGTGCCTATGCCCGCTACCTCCGCCAGACCGGCATCACCTTCTCGCAGGGCTATATCGCCGACACGCTGAACAAATATCCGGCGATCGCCGCCCGCATCTTCCGCCTCTTCACCACGCGCATGGACCCGGCCGTCTCGGACCGCAAGCGCGAACGCAAGACCGCCGAGATCGCCGGTGCGATCGAGGAAGCGCTCGCCGACGTGCCGAGCCTCGACGAGGACAGAATCCTGCGACGCTACGTCAACGCGATCCTGTCGACTCTCAGAAGCAATTTCTATCAGCGGGACGACCAGGGTGCACCGCGCGCCACGCTGGCCTTCAAGCTGGATCCGCACCGGCTGGAGGGACTGCCGGAACCGAAGCCGTTCCGCGAAATCTTCGTCTACGGCGCCGAGGTGGAGGGCGTGCACCTGCGCTTCGGCAAGGTGGCACGCGGCGGCTTGCGCTGGTCCGACCGGGCACAGGACTATCGCACCGAGGTGCTTGGCCTCGTCAAGGCGCAGCAGGTCAAGAATGCCGTGATCGTTCCGGTCGGCGCGAAGGGCGGCTTCTATCCCAAGCAGCTTCCGGCGGGCGGCAGCCGCGACGCGGTCTTCCGCGCCGGCACGGAGGCCTACAAGACCTTCGTCCGCACGCTGCTGTCGATCACCGACAACATCGAGGGGCAGGATGTCGTGCCGCCGGCCGATACGGTTCGGCTGGACGGAGACGATCCCTATTTCGTCGTCGCGGCCGACAAGGGCACGGCGACCTTTTCCGACACGGCCAACGCCCTGGCGCAGGAAGCAGGTTTCTGGCTCGACGACGCCTTCGCCTCCGGCGGCTCGGTCGGCTACGACCACAAGAAGATGGGCATCACGGCGCGCGGCGCCTGGGAGGCCGTCAAGCGGCACTTCCGCGAGATGGATGTCGACATCCAGACGACGCCCTTTACCGTGGCGGGCGTCGGCGACATGTCGGGCGACGTGTTCGGCAATGGCATGCTGCTGTCGCGCAAGATCCGGCTCGTCGCCGCCTTCGACCACCGCGATATCTTCATCGACCCGAACCCGGAAACCGACCCGTCCTTCGCCGAGCGGCGGCGCCTCTTCGCGCTGCCGCGCTCGAGCTGGCAGGATTACGACCGGACGGCGCTCTCCAAGGGCGGCATGATCATCTCGCGCGCCGAGAAGCTCGTGACGCTGACGCCGGAGGCCGTGGCGGCGATCGGCATCGACAAGCAGAAGGCGACCCCGTTCGAGGTCATGACGGCAATCCTGAAGGCGCCCGTCGACCTGCTCTGGTTCGGCGGCATCGGCACCTATATCCGCGCGGCGACCGAAACCGACGCAGAGGTGGGCGACCGCGCCAACGATGCGATCCGCATCGTCGCCGAGGACGTGCGCGCAAAGGTCATCGGCGAGGGTGCCAATCTCGGCGTCACGCAAAAGGCACGCATCGCCTTCGGCCTCGGCGGCGGGCGCTGCAATTCCGACGCCATCGACAATTCGGCCGGCGTCAATTCCTCCGACGTCGAGGTCAACATCAAGATCGCGCTCGCATCGGCCATGCGCGACGACCGCCTGCCCCGCCCGAAGCGCAATGTGCTGCTCGCCGCCATGACCGACGATGTCGCGGCACTCGTGCTGCGCAACAACTACCTGCAGTCGCTGTCGATCTCGCTGACCGAACGGCAGGGCCAGGCGAACCGCGCCGGCCTCGCGCGGCTGATGAGCCGCATGGAGGCGGCCGGCCAGCTCAACCGCAAGGTCGAGACGCTGCCCGACGAGCAGACGATGAACGAGCGCTACCAAGCCGGCAGGCCGCTGACCCGCGCGGAGATCGGCGTTCTGCTCTCCTATGCCAAGATCGTTCTCTTCGATGAGATCCTGAAAAGCGAACTGCCGGACGATCCCTATTTCGAACCGACGCTGATGGGTTATTTCCCCGGCAAGATGCAGCGCAGCTTTGCGGACGACATTCGCCAGCATCGCCTGAGGCGCGAAATCATCGGCACGATCCTCGCCAACGAGGCCATCAATCGCGGCGGACCCGCCTTCGCCAGCGACCTGACCGACGGAACCGGCTTTGATTCCGCCGATGCCGTCAAGGCTGCGATGCTGGCGCGCGAGGGCTACGGGCTCACCGGTCTCTACCAGGCGGCCGATGCCCTCGATACGGTCGTCAGCGGCGGCGTGCAGAATGAACTCTACGAGGAGATCGGGCGCATCTTCGCCATCGTTTCCCGGCTGCTGCTCGACACCGGCGCGATCGCGGCGCCGATGGAGACCGCCGTGCACAGGCTGAAACAGGCGCTGAAGCAGCTGCGGCCGCAGATGGCCGCGCTGATGAGCGAGACGGCACGCGCCGAGAGCCGGCGAAAGGCGCATTATTTCGCGGACAAGGGCGTGCCGCCGGAACTGGCGGAGAATGTCGCGGAGGCGTCGGCGATGGCCTTCGTGCCGGAGATCATGCTGATTTCCGGCACCACCGGCGACAGCCTGCTGCGCACCGCGCAGGCCTATGCCGGTGTCAGCGAGACGCTGAATGTCGGCGGGCTCCTGTCCGCCGCAAGCCGCGTGCCGACCACCGATCTCTACGAATCCCTGGCGCTCGCGCGCAGTCTCGCCGACATTGCCGGCGCGCGGCGCACGCTGACGACCGCGGTCCTGACGCGGTTCAATGCGGACAAGGCGCCGCTCCAGGCCTGGCGGAATGCTGAACGGGAGCGGCTCGGCCACGTTGCGGGCCGCCTCTCCGCCCTGACGGAATCCGGCGAAACGACTCTCGCCAGGATCTCCGTCGCGGCAGGCATTCTCGCCGACCTTGCGCAGGACAAGGGGAGGTGACAAGGTTCCGGCGGCTTTAAGGCCCTGAACTCTGGATTCGGAGACGCGATGACAGCTGCCGCAACGGACGAAGCCGGTCGGAACAGGGACCGTGCCGGCATTGCCGCCTGGATGCTGTTCGACTGGGCGGCTCAACCGTTCTTCACGGTCATCACGACATTCATCTTCGGCCCGTATCTCGTCTCCCGGATGACGGCGGACCATGCGGCCGGCCAGGCCGCCTGGAGCTATACGCTCACCGTTTCGGGCATCATCATCGCCCTGCTTTCGCCGGTTCTGGGCTCGATCGCCGATGCCGCCGGGCCGCGAAAGCCCTGGATCGGCTTCTTCGCCGTCATCAAGATCCTCTCGCTCGCCGCCCTGTGGTTTGCCGCGCCGGGTTCCAGCCTGCCGACGGCGCTCGCCATGGTGGTGCTCGCAACGGTCGCCGCCGAATTCTCGATCGTCTTCAACGATTCGATGATGCCGCGGCTGGTCAGCCCCGCCGAGGCGGGCCGGGTGTCGAATATCGCCTGGGGTCTCGGCTATCTCGGCGGCATGGTCGTGCTCATCGCCGTTGTGGTGCTTCTCGCCGGAAGTCCGGAGTCCGGCAAAACGCTGCTGGGGTTCGATCCGCTCTTCGGCCTTGACCCGGCAAAGGGCGAGGACGCGCGCATCACGGGTCCGATTTCCGCCGCCTGGTACCTGGTCTTCATCCTGCCGATGTTCCTGCTGACGCCGGACCAGGGCAGGGGCATGCCGATCGCCCGGGCGGTGAGGACCGGCTTTTTCGAGCTGCGCAACACACTCGACCAGCTGAAGGCCAGGCGCGGTATCCTGCGCTTCCTGGTCGCCCGCATGATCTACCAGGACGGGGTCAACGGCCTGCTGGCACTCGGCGGCACCTTTGCCGCCGGCATGTTCGCCTGGCAGACGGTGGAGCTCGGCGTCTACGGCATCATTCTCAACGTGGTGGCGATCGGCGGCTGCCTCTATGCCGGCCGGCTGGACAGCCGTGCCGGGTCAAAGAGGGTGGTCGTGCTGAGCCTCGCCTGCCTCACCATCGCCACCTTCGGCATCGTCTCCACCGGCCCGGGCTTCACCTTGTTCGGTCTCGTACCGCTTCCCACGGCCGATTCGGGCGGCCTCTTCGGTACGGCGGCGGAAAAGGCCTATATCCTCTACGGCCTGCTCGTCGGCATCGCCTTCGGGCCGGTGCAGGCCTCCGCCCGCTCCTATCTCGCGCGCAGCGTCGCGCCGGACGAGGCGGGGCGCTACTTCGGCCTCTATGCGCTCTCCGGCCGCGCCACATCCTTCGCCGCCCCGCTCTCGGTGGGGCTGATCACCAGTGCAACCGGTTCAGCCAGGCTCGGCATGGCGGCACTCGTCGTCTTCCTGCTCGTCGGATTGCTGATCCTGCTGCGCACGCCCTATCCGGCACATGATCCCGACCCGGCCTGAAATGATCGGAGCCGTCCGGAAAATCCGGACGGCTCGTTCGACTCCGGCTCAGCAGGGGGTCAATGCCGGAAATGGCGCATTCCGGTGAAGACCATCGCGACACCCGCCGCGTCGGCCGCGGCAATCACCTCCGCGTCGCGCATCGAGCCACCCGGCTGGATGACGGCGGTGGCTCCTGCCGCGATCGCCGAGAGAAGTCCGTCCGCGAACGGCAGGAACGCTTCGGACGCGACCGCGGAGCCCTTCGTCAGCGGTTCCGCAAGACCCATCGCCTTCGCGGCCTCCTCCGCCTTCAGCCCGGCAATGCGGGCGGAATCGACGCGGCTCATCTGGCCGGCGCCGATGCCGGCCGTCTGGCCGTCCTTCGCATAGACGACGGCATTCGACTTCACATGTTTCGCCACCTTGAAGGCGAATTTCATGTCCTCGAGCTCTTGCGCTGTCGGCGCGCGCTTCGTGACGACCTTCAGTTCGAGATCCTCCACCATGCCATTGTCGCGCGTCTGCACGAGAAGGCCGCCGGAGACGGTCTTTGCCGCAAGACCCGGCGTGCGCGGATCGGGCAATGCCCCGGTGACCAGGAGGCGCAGGTTCGGCTTCGAGGCGATCACGGCACGAGCCGCCTCGTCGACTTCGGGCGCTATGATCACCTCGGTGAAGAGCTTGACGATCTCCCCGGCCGTCTCGCCGTCGAGCCTGGAATTCAGCGCAATGATGCCGCCGAAGGCCGAGACCGGATCGCAGGCGAGCGCACGCTGATAGGCCTCGACGAGGGACGTGCCGACCGCCACGCCGCAGGGATTGGCGTGCTTGATGATGGCACAGGCGGGGCCGTTTTCCGGCAGAAATTCCGCGACCAGCTCGAAGGCGGCATCGGTGTCGTTGATGTTGTTGTAGGAGAGCTGCTTGCCCTGCAGAAGCATCGCGGTCGCCACCCCGGGCCGCTTCTCGCCGGTGACGTAGAAGGCCGCCTTCTGGTGCGGGTTCTCGCCATAGCGCATTTCTTCCTTCAGCGTCCCGCCGAGCGCGCGGTGCTTCGGCATGGCGATGCCGAGGGCCTCGGCGAACCAGTTGGAAATAGCGGCGTCATAGGCGGCGGTGCGCGCATAGGCCTTCGCCGCCATGTGCTGGCGGAAGGAATAGGAGGTGGTGCCGTCGGCAAGCTCGGAAAGCAAAGCCGGGTAATCGTCGGGATCGGTGATGACCGTCACATAGGCATGGTTCTTCGCAGAGGCCCGGATCATGGCCGGCCCGCCGATGTCGATGTTCTCGACCGTCGTCGGATAGTCGCCACCCTTGGCGCGCACCTCTTCGAAAGGATAGAGGTTGATGACGGCGAGATCGATCGCCCCGATGCCGTGCGCCTTCATCGCTTCCACATGCTCGGCATCGTCGCGGATCGCGAGCAGGCCGCCATGGACCGACGGGTGCAGCGTCTTGACCCGACCGTCCATAATCTCCGGAAAGCCCGTCACCTCGGAAACGTCCGTGACCGCAAGCCCGGCATCGGCGAGCGCCTTGTGCGTTCCGCCGGTCGACAGCAGCCGCACGCCTTTCGCCGTGAGCGCCTTCGCAAGTTCGACGACGCCCGCCTTGTCGGAGACCGACAGCAGGGCGGTTTTGACAGCGACGTGGTCGGGGGCGGGAATCTTTTTCGAAACGACGGCCATGGCTTGCTCCGGATGGCTGGCCGGCGGGTCGCCGGCAGAGGATATGCCGTCCCGTTAACACAGCCGATCAGCGGAGAAAACCGTCAATTGGCGGGTGCCGGGCCGTTGCGCCGCATCATCAGCCACTGGATTTCAGGCAGCTCGCCGACCGGCATGGTGAGCGTCAGCTGGCGGGACGCCCGAACGCCGGAAGGATCGGCAAAGAACACGTCCTCCTCATCGACGACCGGCACATCGAGACAGGTAAGGCTCCAGCTCTCGCCGTCCGGCGCGACGAGCAGCGCCTCGTGCTCGTTCGCCTGGTGGAGCTGGATCGCGGGGTGGACGTGGAAGCGCACCACGGCGGTTCCCATCCCGGCGCCGCCCGCCGGCAGCTTTCCGTCCGGCGTCAGGAAGCGTTCGCGGCCGCGAATTTCGTTTCCCCGTGCGTTCAGGAGCAAATCGCGTTCGTAGAACAGCCCGAAGGCTTCCCGGTAACCGTCGTGCCGGACCGTCAGGCCGTCGGAACCGTCCTGGCGTTCGTTTCGGGTCGCGTCGACCCGGGAGACGCCGCCGCAGAGGATCCTGCCGAGAAAGCTGGAGGTGGAGATGCGCGAGGACGAGGTGTCGTTCAGCGTCGCGACGGAGTGCGCGGCCGTGGCACGGGAAAGCTGGCGGATCGCTTCGCCGGCAAAACGCGGCATGCCGGAATTGACGATGAACCGGTGCCGGCCGGACGACATCTCCATCGAAAGGCTGCCGGCGGATGCCCGCGTCGATAGATCGACCGAAAGCGCCGTGCCGGCGTCGACGAGTACGACCGTCTCGCCAGCCGCCAGGCGCTCGTAGCCAAGCGATGGCAGGCGCCGCGACAGCGCCGTGCCGCTTTCGTCGTACCGCAGCACGGAAACAAGCTCGTGCGCCGGCGTATAGGCCGCGCCATTGAAGAGTGCCAGTTCGCCGCCCTGATGACGGAAGAAACGCAGCGCCGGAAACATCCGGTCGATCGCCGGGGTGAGGCGCTGCGGCACGTCGTGGCCGAGATTGACATAGGTCTGTCTGAGCGGCAGCAGATCGAGCAGCAGCTCGAGCGCCGCCCGCGGGCTGCGCGACGCATGACCGCCGTCGGGCAGGATCTGGCGGTCGAGTTCAAGGTCCAGATTGCGGGCCGCCCGGCGGATGCGACCGGCCGGCGCCGGCATGGCAAGCGTCGCCATGGCAAGGGCGATGCGTGCGCGCAGACGGTCCTCCCCGTCCGGCGTGCTGTCCGCGATGCGCCTCAGATAGCGGACCTGGAACGCCAGGGCCCGCATGAAGCGGCGATAGAAGGCATAGTCCGCGTCGCGCAGGACGACGGGCGAATGGCAAAGCCAGGCGATGACGCGCTGCGCGATCACGTCCGGCCGCCAGGCGATGCCCGAAAGCACGCTGCCGTGGGTCGCGATCCAGTCGTCGAGGATCATGCGTGCGAGACGCGAGGCCTGATTCTTCTCCATCGCCCGCAAATGCCGCAGCCAGCCGAAGGCTTGCAGGCGAACGGCGAACTCCTCCGAGGGAAGGTCGACCGAAAAGGGCGACTGGCCCTCGCAGTCGAGGGTACGCCCGGCGAGCGGAAAACGCCCGGCAGCAATTTCGTCAGCAACGAAGCCGTCGACGCTGCGCAGGTCGGTCGGGGCAACGATCAGCCGGTCCGGCGCGCTGCCGGCAAAGCGCACGGCGGAGAGGTGTCCCACGGCAAGACGTTGCGAGAAACGGCGCCAGCCTTCACGCAGATACAGATAGACAAGCCGCCGGCGACCGGAAAACCGCATGATGAATGAATTGTCTCCTCACCCTATAGGTATGCACCGGAGCAAATCGCGTCAATCGAGCCCCGCCGATCACCTGTTGACGGATGAGAACGGCGATTCATCCGACCCGTTGCAGAACAACGGCATAAAATCCGTCGAGACCGCCGGTTTCGCCGTCCGCGGCGGGCAGCATGGCAGGGGTGGTGCGGAAAGCGCCGCCAGGCGAGATCGCCTCCGAGAGGCCCGGCCAGTCGGCGGGATCGACCGGTTCGCGCCGCCAGTCGGGACTGTCGGCGAGCACCCGCTCGACCACGTCCTCGCCTTCGGACGGATCGAGCGAACAGTTCGAAAAGACCAGCCGGCCGCCGGGCTTGACGAGCGTCAGTGCGTGGCGGAGCAGGGTTTCCTGCAGCCGGGCGAGCTTTTCGATATCCGCCGGCCCCTTGGTCCACAGCACGTCCGGATGACGGCGGATCGTGCCTGTCGAAGAGCAGGGCGCATCGAGCAGCACGCCGTCGAAGAGGATTTCGGGGTGGAAGTCCAGGAGATTCGACCGCGCCGTCTCCGCCTGAAGCCCGAGCCGCTCGAGATTCGACCGCAAACGCTTCAGACGGTTCTCCGACTGGTCGAGCGCCGTGACCCGCGCGCCGGCATGCGCAAGCTGCGCGGTCTTGCCGCCGGGCGCCGCACAGAGATCGGCGATCGCCAAGCCTCTGACGTCTCCGAAGAGCTTGGCCGGCAGGCTCGCCGCCGCATCCTGCACCCACCATTCACCGACCGCGAAGCCGTCGAGCGAAGGGATCGCGCCGCTTCCGGCCGGCAGGCGCACCGAACCCGTCGGCAGCACGCGTCCGCCAAGTTTTTCGGCCCAGCCGGCTGCGTCCGACTTCACCGTGAGATCGATGGCCGCCGGAACGAGCTGTGCCTCGGCAATGCGATGCGCATGGTCCTCGCCGTAGACCTCGACCAGCCGCTCGAAGAACCAGGCGGGAATGACCGGCACCGCATGGGTGGCGGTCAGATGGGAGGCCTTTTCACGCGCCAGGCGTCGCAGCACCGCATTGGCGAGGCTGGCGAAACGCCGGTTGCGCGGGTCCGCGCGCGCCTGTTCGACCGCA
>NZ_JAKGBU010000008.1:20487-91955 GCF_021555155.1 Rhizobium alarense | reverse complement strand
GGCATGGCCCGGACCGTCAGCACCATGCGGCGGTACGGGCAACGCCTCTGCCGGGGGTGGCGTCATCGTTTCGCGCGGATTGAAGATCAGGAGCACGCCCGCGCCGCAGCGGAAGAACACGTGCCGGTTCTTCTGCCGCGTGATGCGCACGAGCCCGAGAACGCCGCCGTAGAAGGCCTCGGCCGCATCGAGATCCTCCGCATAGAGCGCGGTTTCAAGGATGCCTTCGATTGCGACCGGGACCGTCATCGTCTTGATCAGGCGAGTGCCTGCTTCTGGAGCGAAACCAGGTCGCCGATGGAGGATTTCGCGAGCCCCATCAGGGAGGAGAACTCCTCCTCGCTGAACGGTTTGCCCTCCGCCGTGCCCTGGATTTCGACGATGCCGCCAGCACCCGTCATGACGAAATTCGCATCTGTTTCCGCCGCCGAATCCTCCAGGTAGTCGAGATCGACGACCGACTGGCCCGCGAAGATGCCGCAGGAGATGGCCGCCACGTGGTCCTTGAGGACGCGCTCGACCTTGATCATGCTGCGCGTCTCCATCCATCTCAGGCAGTCGTGCAGTGCAATCCAAGCGCCGGTTATGGAGGCCGTGCGCGTGCCGCCATCCGCCTGAATCACGTCGCAGTCGAGCGTAATCTGGCGTTCGCCGAGCGCTTCGAGGTCGACGACCGCCCGCAGCGAGCGACCGATGAGGCGCTGGATCTCCTGCGTGCGCCCGCCCTGCTTGCCGGCGGCGGCTTCGCGCCTCGTGCGTTCGCCGGTCGCGCGCGGCAGCATGCCGTATTCCGCCGTCACCCAGCCCTTGCCGCTGTTGCGCAGCCACGGCGGCGTCTTCTCCTCGAGGCTTGCCGTGCAGAGCACATGCGTGTCGCCGAACTTGACGAGACAGGAGCCCTCGGCATGTTTTGAGAAATTGCGCGCGAAGGAAATGGCGCGCATCTGGTCGGTTCTTCTGCCGGACGGCCGCATCTGGAGACTCCAATGCTCTGCTTTCGATGGCGAAGCTTCTAGACGAGTTCGGCGCCGGAGGAAATCGCTGATCCCGCCCCGGCGGCCGATTTGTGCGCCTGATGCCCCCAAGCCGCGATTTTCCTTGTAAGTGCAGGCCGGCGCTCACTATATTCAGAGGGAAGGAAGGAAGACGGCTTGCAGGATATGGTGCTGAGAACACCGGCTGAGAAGGACTTTCATGCCGCCCTCGACGAACGGTCGAGCGAGATTTTCCGCCGTATCGTCGAAGGTTACCTGGAGAACGGCGAGCCGCTCGGCTCGCGTAACCTGTCGCGCATCCTGCCGATGTCGCTTTCGCCCGCCTCCGTCCGCAACGTGATGAGCGACCTTGAGGATCTCGGCCTTATCTACTCCCCGCATGTGAGCGCCGGCCGGCTGCCGACGCAACTCGGCCTGCGCTTCTTCGTCGACGCCTTCATGCAGGTGCGCAACATCTCGGAAGAGGATCGCGCTTCGATCGACCAGCATGTCGGCCGGCGGCTGCACGGCCAGACCGTGGAAACCATGATGACGGAGGCGAGTCGCATGCTGTCCGGCATGTCGCGCGGCGCCGGCCTTGTCATCACGACGAAGAATGACGGTGTGCTGAAACACGTCGAGTTCATCCGTCTCGAGCCGACCAAGGCGCTGGTCGTTCTCGTGGGCGAGCACGACCAGATCGAAAACCGCATCATCGAACTGCCGGCGGGCACGACGAGCTCGCAGCTGACCGAGGCGGCGAACTTCCTCAACGCACATCTGGGCGGGACAACGATCGGGGAGGCGCGCGGCCAGCTGCGGCGCCTGCGCGACGAGATCAGCGGCGAACTCGACAAACTGTCGCAGGATCTGGTGGAGCGTGGCCTTGCGGTCTGGTCCGGCAGCCGCGACGAGGCGCGGCCGACGCAGCTCATCGTGCGCGGTCACGCCAATCTGCTGGAAGGGCTTGCCGGCGTGGAGGATGTCGATCGCCTCCGCATGCTCTTTGACGATCTGGAGAGGAAGGACAGCCTGATCAGCCTGCTCGACCTCGCCGAGACCGGCCCGGGCGTCCGCATCTTCATCGGATCGGAAAACAAACTCTTCTCGCTGTCGGGCTCCTCGCTGATCGTGGCGCCCTACCGCGACAGCGACGAGAAGATCGTCGGCGCCGTCGGCGTCATCGGGCCGACGCGGCTCAACTATTCCCGCATCGTGCCGATGGTCGACTACACCGCCCAGATCATGTCGCAAATGTCCCGCTAATGCCTGTCTGGGAAAACGGAAAGGGACGTCCGTCCAGGCACGCGTGCGCCATGCGGATCACCGCCGCGGGACGCTGCCCCAGGCGGTTTCGGTGCGTCGAGCAGGGAGAACAATGCTGTTCACTGGCGCTCATCATCCGGATAAGTCTTGATTTTTGAGGCTCGAACCTCGATATCGGACGCGAATTGGACCAATCAATCGGAGTACGTCATGACCGACGAGACCAAGAAACACGGACCTGACGCGGCGGCCGAAGACCTTCAGGCCGCAGAGGCTGCGCAGCCGGGCGATACCGTGGAGGCGCAGGCCATACCGACAGAGCCCGACCCGCTGGAGGTTCTGCGCGCGGAGAACGTGGATCTTCGCGACAAGTATCTGCGGCTCGCCGCGGAAATGGACAATCTGCGTCGCCGCACGGAGCGCGACGTGAAGGACGCGAAATCCTATTCCGTCGCCGGTTTCGCGCGGGACATGCTGGCCGTGTCCGACAACCTGCGCCGGGCGCTGGAGGCTATACCGGCCGAAGCGCGCGAAGCGGGCGACGCCGGCTTCAAGGCGCTTGTCGAAGGCGTGGAGATGACGGAGCGGTCCATGCTTGCGGCCCTCGAGCGTCACGGGGTGCGCCAGTTGGAGCCGATGGGCGAGAAGTTCGACCCGAACTTCCACCAGGCGATGTTCGAAGTGCCGAATGCCGAGGTGCCGAACAATACGGTCGTCCAGGTGGTCCAGGCCGGGTTCGTCATCGGCGAACGCGTGCTTCGGCCCGCAATGGTCGGCGTTGCCAGGGGCGGCCCGAAATTATCCGCTGTCGAAGCCGAGACGCCGGCGCAGGCCTGAGCGCGCGCTGCAGCGCGAACAGGCGCCTGTGGGTGGCTGAAATGGGTGGCTGAAACACGAAACCCCGACGGATCGCTCCGTCGGGGTTTCGTTGTTGGATGCCTCGCTCGCCCTTGTCCTCAGGCCGCGCTGGTGATGTGCTCTTCGCTGAGGCAGGCGTAGATCGCCGTTGCCGATTCCGAGGCACGCAGTTTGGCGACCATGGCCGGATCGCGCAGCACGCGGGCGATGCGCGACAGGGCCTTCAGATGATCAGCGCCGGCGCCTTCCGGCGCCAGCAGCAGAAAGACAAGGTCGACCGGCTGGTCGTCCAGCGCCTCGAAATCGACTGGCGTCTCGAGGCGGGCGAACAGGCCGACGATCTGCGGCAGTTCCTTCAGCTTGCCATGCGGAATGGCGATGCCATTGCCAACTCCCGTCGAGCCGAGCCGCTCGCGCTGAAGGATCACGTCGAAGATTTCGCGTTCCGGAAGCCCGGTCAGCTTGGAAGCCTTGATCGCCAGTTCCTGAAGCAGCTGCTTCTTGGAATTGGCCTTCATGGCCGGAATGATCGCATTCTGCTGCAGCAAACCTGCCAATGCCATACTTTTGTCCTCGTGTGCCGCAGTGACAGGCCGGTGGGAATGCGTCGCGCCGTGGCGCATTCCCGGACCTGTCACTCAGCCTTTGATATTGGCTGCATCAATCCAGCCAATATTGCCATCGTTTCGCCGATAGACGATGTTGAGCTGTTCTTGGCCAACGCTGCGGAAAAGCAGGACGGGCTCGTCCGTCATGTCGAGCGCCATCACGGCGCTGGCGACAGACATGGTCTTGAGCTTCTTCGTGCTTTCCGCAACGATGGTCGGGGCATAGTCCTCCGGAAGCTCGTCGGCCTCATCGGGTACGGAATCCATGACCGTGTAGGCCACTTCGGCATAGGCATCATGGCCGTTGCCGTTGTGATGATCCTTCAATTTGCGCTTGTAGCGGCGGAGCCGCTTCTCGATCCGTTCGGACGCAGCGTCGAAGGCCGCGTGCGGATCGTTGGCTTCTCCATTCGCCTGCAGCGCCACACCGGTGTCGAGATGGACCTTGCAGTCGGCGCTGAACCGCGAACCTGCCTTTTCCACGGTGACCTGGCTCGAATATCCTCCATCGAAGTATTTGGCGATTGCCTCGGCAACCTGTTCCTCGATCCGAAGACGGAAGGAGTCGCCAATTTCCATATGTTTGCCGGATACACGCACACTCATGGAGTTTCCTCTCTCGTTGTGATTTGCGCGTAGCAGTCTATTCCAACCCCATTCGTGATCCAAGCTTTTCACGCATGCAAGCCTGCAAGGGCCCATATGTGGAGGAAATCGGGGATTGAGCGGCGATCCGTCTTCTCATCGAATGCGGTGGGCCCTCTACCTCGTCCTCCCGTTCGAGTCAATCGCCACGTTCTAGTCCACCAAGCAGGTCCGAGGCTGGACTGCGACTAAGCGAACGGATGCCGCCGTTGCGAGACGTCAGGCGGCGGGGATCTTCGCAAGCGCCCTCTTCTCGCGCCGGCGCTGCACGGACGAGGGAATGTTCATCGCTTCCCGGTACTTGGCGACGGTCCGGCGGGCGATGTCGACGCCGCCTTCCTTCAGCGCGTCCACGATATCGTCGTCCGACAGAACGGCGTCCGGACGCTCCTGGCCGATCATCGCGCGGATGCGGTGACGGACGGCTTCCGCCGAATGATTGTCGCCGCCCTCCGCCGAGCCGATCGAAACGGTGAAGAAATATTTGAGCTCGAACAGGCCGCGCGGCGTCAGCATATATTTGTTGGAAGTGACGCGGCTGACGGTCGACTCGTGCATCTTGATCGCCTCGGCGATCGTCTTCAGGTTCAGCGGGCGCAGGTGATCCACGCCATGCACCAGGAAGGCATCCTGTTGGCGCACGATCTCGCTTGCCACCTTCATGATGGTCCTGGCGCGCTGGTCGAGGCTGCGCGTCAGCCAGTTGGCATTCTGCAGGCAGTCGGCGAGGAAGTTCTGGTCCTCGCCCTGCCGGTCGGACCGGCCGCAGACGCGGTTGTAATAGTCCTGGTTGACGAGAACCCGCGGCAGCGTCTCGGGATTGAGTTCGATATGCCAGGAGCCGTCCGCCGCCGGGCGCACGACGATATCCGGCACGACGGATTCCGAGGCGGCCGGCTGGAAGCTCGAACCGGGCTTCGGATCCAGCTTCCGGATTTCCGCCAGCATGTCGATGAGGTCTTCCTCGTCCACGCCACAGAGTTTCTTGAGCGTCGCGAAGTCGCGGCGGGCAAGCAGTTCGAGGTTGCCGACGAGGGTGGCCATGGCCGGGTCGAGCCTGTCGCGAGCCCGCAGCTGGATCGCTAGGCACTCGCTGAGCGAACGCGCGAAAATGCCCGGCGGGTCAAGTTCCTGGAGACGCGCAAGCACGCGCTCGACGTCGGCGACCGGCTTGCCGAACCGCAAGGCGGTCTCGGCGAGGCTGGACTGCAGATAGCCGGCTTCGTCGAGCTGGTCGACGAGATGGGCGGCCATCAGACGGTCGCCGGGCGCGCTGAAGGAGAAGGGGATCTGGCGCAGCAGAAACTCCGAAAGGGTCGTGTGCCCGGCCACGAAGTCATCGAGGTCGTAGCCCTCGCCGGCGTCGCTGGCGCCGGGCATCGACTTCCACTGGCCGAGGAGCTCCGGCGCGTCGGCTTGCCGAGGCCCGGCGTCGTCCGGGAAGACGTTGTCGAGATTGCCGTCGAAGCTCTCGGAGACCGGCATCGCCCCGGAGGCCGAGGCATAGAGGTCGCGCTGCTCGTCGCCGTGGCCCGTGGCCTGCGGGCGC
This sequence comes from Rhizobium alarense, assembly GCF_021555155.1. Classification (GTDB taxonomy): domain Bacteria; phylum Pseudomonadota; class Alphaproteobacteria; order Rhizobiales; family Rhizobiaceae; genus Rhizobium_D; species Rhizobium_D alarense. Next base: position 86,055 of record NZ_JAKGBU010000008.1, on the reverse strand, counting down.
TCCTCGTGCACCGAAAAATAGTCGCTGTCGCCCGGCTCGGCGTCGTAGTAGTTCTCATCACTGCCGACGAGCTCGAGCAAGGGGTTCTTTTCGACTTCCTGCTCGATGAAGTGATGCAATTCCAGATGGGTCATCTGCAGCAGCTGGATCGACTGCATCAACTGCGGCGTCATGACCAGGGACTGGCTCTGCCGCATCACGAGGCTGGCTGCGAGTGCCATTTTGGACGCTGAACTCCCGATTACGGCCGACGGAAGCGAGCTCCCTCATGTCGGCCGATCCCAACTGGCCCAAAAATTGCTTTTTTATGAGGTTTGGTCAAGACACAGCATGAACATCTGGTAAATTTGATTGCGCTGCAGCATGGCGCAGACACGATAGTAGCTTGTCTGCCGCGCTGGCAAGCGACTTGTTGACGCTACGGCAGCCCGCTGGCTTACAGGCTGAAATTGTCACCGAGATAGAGCCTGCGGACGTCGGGATTGTTCACGATGTCGTTGGCGCGGCCGTGGGTCAGGACCTCGCCGGCGTGGATGATGTAGGCCCTGTCGATCAGCCCGAGCGTTTCGCGCACATTGTGGTCGGTGATCAGCACGCCGATGCCGCGCGACGTCAGGTGCCGGACAAGCGCCTGAATGTCGGCGACCGAAATGGGATCGACGCCGGCGAAGGGCTCGTCGAGCAGCATGAAGGTTGGATCGGTCGCCAGGGCGCGGGCAATCTCCAGCCGCCGCCTTTCGCCGCCGGAAAGCGCAATTGCCGGAGATTTGCGCAGATGGGCGATCGAGAATTCGGCAAGCAGGCTGTCGAGCTTGGCTTCGCGGCGTGCCTTGTCGCGGTCGTGTACTTCGAGCACCGCACGGATGTTCTGCTCCACGGTGAGGCCGCGGAAGATCGAGGCTTCCTGGGGCAGATATCCGACGCCGAGCCGCGCACGGCGATACATCGGCATCGTCGTCACGTCATTGCCGTTGATCTCGATCGAGCCGACATCGACGGGCACGAGCCCGGTGATCATGTAGAAGCAGGTGGTCTTGCCGGCGCCGTTCGGCCCAAGCAGTCCGACGGCCTCGCCGCGCCGGACGACCAGCGACACGCCGTTGACGACTCGCCGCGTGCGATAGGATTTCGTCAGGCCGCGCGCGATCAGCGTGCCTTCATAGCGCGACAAGTCGACGGCGCGACCGGGGTCTGGCGCCTCTTTCTTCGCTCGGCGCGACAGACGGGAGAGGAGTTTCAATGTCACGGGCGGCTTGTCAGTTGGTCTTTCGGGACTTCGGGTCGAGCTGAATCATGACCCGGCCGCCGCAAGCATCAAGCTTGGCCTCGCCGGTCCGCATCAGCACGGTGAGCTGGCAGCCGACGAAAACGTTCTTGCCTTCCGAGAGAACCACCTTGTCTCCTTTCAGCACGAGGGTTTCGTCCACCAGATTGAACGTGCCGTTGTCGGCGGTGGCCTGCTGCGTGCCGGACTGCAGGAAGACCCGATTGGAGACGTCGATCTTTTCGATGTCGGCATTGCCGCTCGACACGTCGCCGCCATCGGCGCGGTAATACACCACCATGTTGCCGGCCTGCAGCGTCGTCGTTCCCTGAACGACCTTCACATTGCCGCTGAACTCGGCCTTGTTCTCCTGCTCGCGGATCTCAAGCTTGTCGCTCTGGATCTGGATCGGCTTGTCGTTCGAAAGCTCCAGCCCCTTCATCCGGCTGTTCGTCTCCTGGGCCATTGCCGGTGGCAGGCAGGCAGCGACGCAGGCCCCCGCAAGAAGGAAGGCGGCTGTAGGACGCAGGACGAATGCGGAAGCGACGCGCATGGTTGAGCCTATTGTTTGCTGTTGCGAATGGCCGACGGGTCGATATTGACCGTGACCGTTCCCTCGAATGTGACGATCCTGCCTTTATCTGTCATTCTCAGGGACTGCGCAACAATCGACGCTTCCTTGGACTGGATCGAAACCGGGTGGCTGGTGGACATGCTCCCGCCATTGATGTCGAGATGCGCATCCTGGAAAGAGGCCTGGAGGCCGGTGTTGAGCTTGATGCTGAACGGCGCGATCATATCCAGTACGTTCTTGCCGCGGTCATAGACGCCGGTGCTGGCATCGACCTGCGCGACAATCGATTCGTTGACCGGCATCTGGGCGCGGATGTTCTCCAGCGTGATGACGTTCGGGTTCCTGATGTCCTGAAGCGCCCGGTCGGCCTTCATGGAGTAGCTGATGTCCTGCTGGTTGCGCCCGGAGATCGCAGGGTTCTGCATCACGATCTTGCCATTCTCGATCGTCGCGCCGGCAATCTCGATGTCGTCGGGCAGGTATGTCCGGACGACCGAAACGGCGACAAAGATGGCTGCGATGACGGTGGCGGCAACCGGAAGCAGGAGCTTGAGCAGGCGCACGCGGCGGGAGTGGCGCATCGCCATGCGATAGGCGGCCGCGGACGCGACCGGCGGCATCGACATTCCCGAGTTGGTCACCGTATTCAGCATGATTCCGTTCGTTGTGCGGCGGCTGCGACGCGGTCGCGTGACAAATGCTCGGCCGTGGCGCGGTCCGACGACCTCGCCCATATGGCGATTATTCCCAAAGAAACAATGGATCGGCAAAAATTGCGACGACCATTTGCTATCGACCCATCTAATGCCATAACGATCGGGACTTTGGCAATCGAACGATCGGCGCGCGTCGGCGTCAACTGGCTGAGGATATCGACATGGACCCTTCCGCTATCGCCGGGCGCCGCTCCATGCGGCGCAAGCTGACTTTCTGGCGCGTCGCGACCGTTGTTGTCGCGATCGCAGCGGTGTTTGCCGCCGTGATGGCGCGGTGGCCCGCGACCACGCAGGACCATATCGCCCGCGTATCGATCGCCGGAATTATTCAGGATGACAGGGAACTGCTGGAACGGCTCGATCGGATCGCGCGAAACGACCGGGTGAAGGCGCTCGTCGTCTCGATCGCTTCGCCGGGCGGAACCACCTACGGCGGCGAAATCCTGTACAAGGCGATCCGCAAGGTCGCCGCGAAGAAACCCGTCGTTTCGGACATACGAACGCTCGCCGCCTCGGCCGGCTACCTGGTCGCGACGGCCGGCGACACGATCATCGCCGGCGAAAGCTCGATCACCGGATCGATCGGCGTGCTCTTCCAGTATCCGCAGGTCAAGCAGCTGATGGACAAGATCGGCGTTTCGCTGGAAGCCATCAAGTCCGCTCCGCTCAAGGCGGAACCCTCGCCCTTCCAGCCGGCGAGCGAGGAGGCGAAGGCGATGATCCAGGCCATGGTGAACGACAGCTACGCCTGGTTCGTCGATCTCGTCTCCGCTCGGCGCGGCCTGCCGCGCGGCGAGGTTCTGCGTCTTTCGGACGGGCGCATCTATACGGGCCGCCAGGCCCTTGCCGCCAAGCTGGTCGACCGTCTCGGCGATGGCGACGACATCAGGGCCTATCTGACGGAGAGGGGCGTCGATACGAGCCTGAAGGTCGTCGACTACGAGCCGAAGGGGTCGGGCGGGCTCTTCTGGATCTCCGCGGCCGTTTCCGAAGTCCTGAAGGGTATCGGCCTTGATGGAATCGGCGCATCCACCGCCATCGAAAGGCTCGGGGGCGAAAAGTTGTTTCTTGACGGTCTTGTCTCCGTTTGGCAGGTTGGTCCCGATTGAAAAACAAGGATTTTTGAGGGGGATAACGTGATCAAGTCGGAACTGGTGCAGATCGTGGCGGCACGAAATCCGCACCTCTATCACCGTGACGTGGAGAACATCGTCAACGCCGTGCTGGACGAGATCACCGATGCGCTCGCCGCGGGAAACCGCGTGGAGCTGAGAGGCTTCGGCGCCTTTTCCGTCAAGAACCGCCCGTCGCGTTCGGGACGCAACCCGCGAACCGGCGATTCCGTCTTCGTCGAGGAAAAATGGGTCCCCTTTTTCAAGACGGGCAAAGAACTGCGCGAACGCCTCAACCCCGATCAGGCGGACGACGCAGCCGACTGAAACCTGGACCCCTGCGGGAGACGTGAATGCTGAAGAGAATCGTCAATGTTGCGATTCTGGCGCCGGTCGGTATCGTGCTGATCGTCCTGTCGGTCGCCAACCGCCAGCCGGTCACGCTGGCCCTTAACCCCTTCCGTCCCGAAGACGGCGTGCTTTCCGTGACGGCGCCTTTCTTCGTCTATCTGTTTTCGGCCGTCATTCTCGGATTGCTGCTCGGTTCCGCGGCAACCTGGCTCAGCCAGGGCAAGCACCGCAAGCGGGCGCGCAACGAGGCGTCCGAAGCCGTCAAGTGGCACAGCGAGGCGGAAAAGCAGAAGGCGCGCGCCGAAACGCTTGCCGGCAACGGCGGCCTGCTGTCCGACGGGCGCTGAAAGCTCAGCCGACGGCCTTCCGGTTCTGCGCCATCGCCTCTGACAGACTGCCCAGGAACCGCGACACCGTTCGCCGTATCACCGGTTCGAGCACGAAGGCGCCGAGCTGTGCAAGCTTGCCGCCGAGATCCGCATTGAGATCGTAGGACAGCCGCGTTCCGCCATCGGCGTCGTCGAGCGTTACGGTGGCCCGCCAGATGCTGTCGCCGGCAAGGCCGCCCTTGCCGGCGCCGCTGATCGCGAGCTTCGTCGGGGGCTCGACGTCGTTGAAGTGTACGCCGCCCTTCAGCACCGGCGCGATGACGCCGAGATTGATCTTGATGCGTGTCACGAGTCGCGTCTCGGTCTTGAACCGCGCGGAGACGCATCCCGGGATGCACGTGCGGAGCACCTCCACGTCGTGGAGCGCATTCCACACGGCCTGGCGCGGAGCGGCGATCGTTTGGATTCCGGTCAGATGCATGGTCTGTCTTCCGATCAGGATGTCCGCGCGGGCTCTCCGCCGATGCGGGCGCCGAGGTCGGCGAAGAACTGCGCGGCAAGTTTCTTGGATGTGGAATCGATGAGGCGTGATCCGAGCTGCGCGAGTTTTCCGCCGATCTGCGCCTTCACGTCATAGGAGAGAATGGTCTCGTCGCCGTCGGGCGTCAGCTTCACGTCCGCCCCGCCCTTCGCGAAACCTGCGATGCCGCCCTTGCCTTCGCCGGCAATCGTATAGCTTTCGGGCGGGTTGAGATTCGACAGCGTCACCTCGCCGGTGAAGGTCGCTGAAACCGGGCCAATTTTGATCTTGACGACCGCCTCCAGCTCCGTCGGCGATTTCATCGTCAGGGATTGGCAGCCGGGGATGCAGTCCCTCAGGACGTCCGGGTCGTTCAGCGCCGCCCAGACGATGTCGCGCGGCGCCTTGATCCGCTCTTCGCCAACCATGTCCATGACTGTCCCTCCCGCGTCTGCCGGTCGTCCGCGTTATCGCAGATCGGAAACAGCTTTGCCAAGTGGGACCGGAATGCTATTTGGTCTCGCCTTCGGCCCGGTCGACGATCGGGAGCCGCAGAGTGAAGATGGGCACGGATGGTAAAAGACAAAACACGGCGGCAGAAGAACGGCTCTTCGCGTCCAGGTGGGACGACTGACGCGGGCTCCAAGCGCGGCGAACCGCGGCGGGCCGCCGGCGCACCGGCCGGCAAGCCGCCGCTGCTCCACGTCAGGAAAGCCAGGCAGGAGGCGGTATCGCCTGCCGAAGCCGCCCGGCCGTTGCAACGCCACGCCGGCGACAAGCCGCGGGAAAATGTGCCTCTCATCCTGGAAACGGACGGGGGGGATGCCTATCGTCTGATCGACAGCGGCAACGGCGAGAAGCTCGAGCAGTATGGACCCTACCGCATTGTGCGCCCGGAAGCCCAGGCCCTCTGGCCGCGGGCCCTGCCGGATGCCGTCTGGGACGGAGCCGACGCGGTCTTCACCGGCGATACGGACGAGGACGGCATGGGCCGCTGGCGTTTTCCGGGAATGGCGCTCGGCGAGACCTGGCCGATGAAGCTGCTCGACACGGATTTCCACGGGCGGTTCACCGCCTTCCGCCACGTCGGCGTCTTTCCCGAGCAACTCGCGCACTGGCGCTGGGTGCAGGAGCGCATCCGCAAGGCCGATCGGCCGCTGAAGGTGCTGAACCTTTTCGGCTATACGGGCGTGGCGTCGCTCGTCGCCGCGCGAGCGGGTGCGGATGTGACGCATGTCGATGCCTCGAAGAAGGCGATCGGCTGGGCGCGCGAGAACCAGGCGCTCTGCCGCGGCGAAAATCTGCCGATCCGCTGGATCTGCGAGGATGCGATGAAGTTCATCCTGCGCGAAGAACGGCGCGGCAACGGCTATGACATCGTGCTCGCCGACCCGCCGAAATTCGGCCGTGGCCCGAACGGCGAGGTCTGGCAGCTCTTCGAGCACCTGCCGCTGATGCTTGACGTGTGCCGCGCGATCCTCGCGCCGCAGGCGGTCGGATTTGTTCTGACGGCCTATTCCATCCGCGCCAGCTTCTATTCCATTCATGAACTGATGCGCGAGACCATGCGCGGCTGCGGCGGCATTGTCGAATCGGGCGAACTGGTCATCCGCGAACGCGGCCTCGAGGGCCGCGCGGCGGGCCGCGCGCTCTCCACATCCCTCTTCAGCCGTTGGATACGCGAATGACTGAGTTCAATGCGGGACAGTTGCGCCGTGTCGGGCAGGTGAAGGAGGTTACGAGCCTCGCCAATCCGATCGTCAAGGACATCAAGGCGCTGGCGCAGAAGAAGGCGCGGGACGAAAGCCGCTCCTTCATCGCCGAGGGCCTGAAGCTCGTCATCGACGCGATCGAGCTCGGCTGGACGATCCGCATCCTCGTCTATGCCAAGGCCGCAAAGGGCAAGCCGCAGGTGGAACAGGTTGCCGCGCGCACCGTGGCAAGCGGCGGCCTCGTGCTCGAGGTCAGCGAGAAAGTGCTCTCCGCCGTAACGCGTCGCGACAATCCGCAGATGGTCGTCGGCGTCTTCGAGCAGCGTTATTCGCCGCTCCGGGAGATCCGGCCGAAGCCAGGCGAGACCTACGTGGCGCTGGACCGGGTGCGCGATCCCGGCAACCTCGGAACCATCATCCGCACCGCCGATGCCGCGGGTGCCTCCGGCGTCATCCTCGTCGGAGAGACGACCGACCCCTTCTCGCTGGAGACGGTTCGCGCGACGATGGGTTCGGTCTTCGCGGTCCCCCTCGTCAGGACGAACGTTGCGGATTTTGTCCGCTGGAAGGCAGAGAGCGGCGCCATGGTGGTCGCGACCCATCTGGCAGGCGCTGTCGATTACCGCGCCATCGACTACCGCAGGAAGCCCGTCGTTCTGCTGATGGGCAACGAGCAGGCAGGCTTGCCGGACGAGCTTGCGCGGGAAGCCGATGCGCTTGCCCGCATTCCTCAGGCCGGCCGGGCCGACTCGCTCAACCTGGCGATCGCCACCGGCATCATGCTGTTCGAGGCGCGTCGTCATCTCCTGACACTGGACGCTGACGCATGAGCGACAGGATACCGCTGTTGTCGCGGCCGGCGCCGGTCGTCGTCTTCATCCTTCTCGCCGTTCTTCTCGACCAGGCGCTCAAGGTCGTCGTCGACACGCTGCTGCCGTTCCAGGATGCCGTTCCGGTCGTCCCCATGCTGGCGCTCTATCGCACCTACAACTACGGCGTGGCCTTCTCGATGCTGTCGGGCATGGAGGGCTGGTTCATCGTCGGCCTGCGTCTCGTCGTCGTCGCCTTCGTGGTCTGGCTCTGGCGACAGACACCGAAGGCGCGGGGCATCGCCCATGCGGGCTATGCCTTCATCATTGCCGGCGCGATCGGGAACCTTGTCGACCGCCTGCTGTATGGTTACGTCATCGACTATGTGCTCTTCCACACGCGCACGTGGTCCTTTGCCGTCTTCAATCTTGCCGACAGCTTCATCACGATCGGCGCCGGGCTCATCATTCTCGACGAGCTTGTTCTAATGCGGCGGCGCGATCGTTAAAATGCGATCGGTTTGATGAAGCGCTTTTGAACGCCCGGCATGGTATGCGGGGCGTCATGAGTGAACCCGCAAAGCTTCAGAAGCGGCTGGAAGCCGAGTTCCGGTCTCCGGCGCGGCCGGGCGACGAGCCTGCCGCCGGGCGAGACGGCGGCTTGTCCGACGCCCCCCATCCCCTCGGTCCCCACCCTGACGACGTGGACAGCGAAGGGGAACCGGAGGGCGCGGCGACTGTCCGGCGCGTCATTGCCGGCACCGGCCTGATCTTCGCCGCCTTTGTGCTGGCGACCGGAATGACGGCCGGGTTCTATCTTTCCGCGATGGCGCTCGCATTCGCCGGCCTGGCGGGCGGCGTCTATCTCCTGAACGACCGGCGGTCCTCGCGGCGGCAAGCCGTGCACGAGGGCGAGGAGCGCGCCGACAGAAGCTGGGAGCGGGACGAGACGTCGCTCATCGTTTCGGCTGTGCACGACATGCTTGGCGATATCGTGGTCGTGCGCACCCTCGACGGCCGCATCCTTCGTGCCAACCGGACCATGCAGACGCTGTTCGGCGGGATGGAGGTGGTCGGTAGCACCTGCGAAGCGCTGGGTCTCGCCTTCCGGTCGCAATCGAGCCCGCACCGCTACGATATCGAGATCGAGATGGCGGAAGGCCCTCGGGTCTTCTGCTGGCATGACATCACCGTTCGCGACCCCGAAACCGGCGCGCTTGTCGTCCATAGCATCGCGCGCGATGTGACCGAGGAACGCCGTGCAGAGGGAGAGCGGGAGCAGGCACGGCTGAAGGCGGAGCGCGCGAGCGAGGCGAAGTCGCGGCTGCTTGCGACTGTGAGCCACGAGATCCGAACGCCGCTTTCCGGAATCCTCGGCATGTCGCATCTGATCGGACAGACGCGGCTGTCCGCCGAGCAGAAGAACTATCTTGCGGGAATCCGCCAGTCCGGCCACGCGCTCGTCCAACTGGTTGACGACCTTCTCGACTTCTCGACGATCGAGGCGGGCCGGTTCCAGCTCCGTCCGACCGAGCAGCCCGTCCGGCCGATTCTTGAAAGCGTTGTCGAAATGCTGTCGGCTCGGGCGCATGAGAAGGGGATCGAGATCGGTTCCTTCGTCTCGTCCGACGTGCCGCTGCTGCTCGATCTGGATGGCGCCCGGCTGCGCCAGATTCTCTACAATGTCGTCGGCAATGCGGTGAAATTCACCCCGTCCGGCGGCGTCTCGCTTGAGACGCGGCTGGAGGACGGCCATGTCGCGATCGCGGTGGCCGATACCGGACCAGGCATGTCGCCGGAGGCGCAGGCGAGAATCTTCGCGGAATTCGAGCAGGCCGGCAGTGCATCGCAGAAGTCCGGCGGGACGGGCCTCGGTCTCGCAATCTCCGCCAATATTCTGCGCATGGCCGGTGGCTCGCTGACGGTCAGAAGCGTTCAGGGGCAGGGCAGCACCTTCACGATCCGCATGCCCGTCGGCATGCCTGCGGGCATGGCGGAGGCCGTCACGTCGCGTCGCGGCATCCTGCGCATGGCGAACGTTTTCCTGTTCGCGCCACAGGGGCCGTGTTCGGCTGCCCTGGTCCGCACCGTCGTCGGACTCGGCGGTCGATGCCGACTCGTGTCGGACGTGGAAGATGCCCTGGAGCTGGCGCGGACTGCAGGCACGACGGAATGGACCGACATCATCGTCGACAACCGCGTGGCGGGACCGTTCCGTCGGGAACTCGCGGGTCTTCCGGCCTTTCGTGACCGCTCCGCCCGGCGCATATATCTCGTCAATCCGGAGGAGCGCACCGGCCGCGCGATCGGCAACGGCGAAGGCTTCGATTCCTGGCTGATCCGTCCGCTCCGCGAGCGCTCGCTGGTCGAGGTCCTGCGCGGACGCATGAAAGGCATCGAGACGCGCGACGCGATCAACGACAACCAGCCAACCGGCACGGAATTTTCAGGCAACCCTGAAACGCCCGGAAAACCCGAGCGGCAACGCACGATCGTGCTGGCGGAAGACGATCCCGTCAACGCCATGCTCGTGCGCGCGATGCTGAGCAAGGCGGGCCACGCCGTGCGGGTGGTCGGCGACTTTCCAGCGTTGCTTGCAGCCTGTGCACAAGGCTCTGCGGGCCCGGACCTCATCGTCACCGACGTCAACATGCCGGGCGGCGAGTGCATTGAGACCGTCGGGCATCTGCGCGCGCTCGAACCTGCCCTGCCGATCGTCGTGCTGACCGCCGATCGGCGCGATGCGCTCAGGCACCAGCTCCTTGCCGCCGGCGCGGATATCGTGCTGGCCAAGCCGCCCGAGCCGTCCGAATTCCTGGGTGAGATCGAGCGTCTTCTGAACGCCTGATCCGCGGTTCTCCGGTGCCCGGCGGAACCGGGACGTCCTGTGCCGCCGTTTGAGGAACGCCCCGGCGATGTCACTTTCCTGTCGCAGACTCATGCTTTAAGGCAGTCACATCAGTGTGTCAGGAAGTGCGACATGGCCGTCGATCTCATCAACCCCGTTCCGCTTGCGGATGTCACGCCCGCCGCTCCCGCGGTGAAGCCGGCGCGGACGGCGGGTGACGTGCTCGGGCGCATCGGACCGCTGGAAACGCGTCTTGCACGGACCAATGCCGAAATCGATGCGGCACAGGCCGTGCGGTACCGCGTCTTCGTCGAGGAGATGAAGGCGCAGATCGCCCCGGATGCCATGCGCCGCAAGCGCGACACCGATGCCTGGGACATGGTCTGCGACCATCTTCTGGTGCTCGACACCAGCATCGAGGGCGACACCGAGGAACAGATTGTCGGGACCTACCGGCTGCTGCGCCAGGACATCGCCCGCCAGTCCGGGGGCTTCTATTCGCAGAGCGAGTTCGACGTGGAAGCGCTTCTTCAGCGTCATCCGGAAAAGCGTTTCATGGAACTCGGCCGGTCCTGCGTGCTGCCGGAATATCGCACCAAGCGCACCGTCGAGCTTCTGTGGCAGGGCAACTGGGCCTATGCGCTGAAGCACGGCGTGGACGCCATGTTCGGCTGCGGTTCCTTTGGGGGCGTCGTGCCGGAAGAACACGCGCTGGCCTTGTCCTTCCTGCATCAGAACGCGCTTGCGGGCGGCGAATGGTCCGTTGCGGCGCGTCCGGAGCTCTACAGGACGATGGATCTCGTGCCGAGCGAGGCAGTGAATGCTCGTAAGGCGCTTGCCGCCATGCCGCCGCTGATCAAGGGATACCTGCGGCTCGGCGCCATGGTCGGCGACGGTGCCGTCGTGGACCATGCCTTCCGGACGACCGATGTCCTGATCGTGCTCCCCATCAGCAATATCTCCGGCCGGTATCTCAGCTATTACGGCGCCGACGCCGGCCGTTTCGCGAGCTGAGCGGATTTGCCGGAGGCGCCAACGTCGCGCCGGCCGGATCTGAGCGGATTGAATGAAGATCGGTATAGTCAAGATATAGCGAGGCTCGTGCTCCGGCACGAGCCTCTTTCGTTCGCGCTCTCGTCTCAGCCGGCGTTGTGGGCGGCGAGTGCGGCGAGGTTCACGATGTCGGAATCCTTCGCACCCATTGAGACGATCTGCACCGACTTGTCGAGGCCGACGAGCAGAGGGCCGATGACGGTCGAACCGCCGAGTTCCTGCAGCATCTTCGTGGCGATGGAAGCCGAGTGGAAGGCCGGCATGACGAGCACGTTGCCCGGACCCGACAGGCGGCAGAAGGGATACTGCTCCATGATCTTCGGATTGAGCGCTACGTCCGCCGCCATCTCGCCGTCGTATTCGAAGTCGACGCGCCGCTTGTCGAGGATCTTGACGGCTTCGCGCACCCGCTCGGAGCGCTCGCCGGACGGATGCCCGAAGGTCGAATAGGCGAGCATGGCGACGCGCGGCACGTAGCCGAGCCGGCGGGCGAGCCCCGCTGCCTCCTCGGCGATGTCCGCAAGCTCCTCGGACGAGGGCATGTCGTGCACGGCCGTATCGGCGACAAGCACCGTGCGCCCCCGGCAGAGCGCAAGCGACGCGCCGATGACCCGGTGGCCGGGTTTCGCGTCGATGCAGCGCCGGACATCCTCGAGCGCAGTCGAATAGTTGCGGGTCAGGCCCGTGACCATCGCATCCGCGTCGCCGAGAGCCACCATGCAGGCGGCGAAGTGGTTGCGGTCATTGTGGATCAGCCGCTGCGCATCGCGGAACAGGTAGCCCTTCCGCTGCAGGCGTGCGTAGAGATAGTCGGTATAGGCGTCGTTGCGCTTCGAAATGCGGGCGTTGAGCAGCTCCACGCCCGGTCTGTCCAGGTCTATGCCGGCCTTCTCCGCCGTTTCCCGCATGCGCTCTTCCCGGCCGACGAGGATCGCCGTGCCGAGTTGCTGGTTCACGTAGGAGATCGCGGCGCGCATCATCTGCTCTTCCTCGCCCTCGGCGAAGACGACGCGTTTCGGCTGGCGGCGCACGCGGGCGTAGATCTGCTGCAGCGTCGAGGCGATCGGGTCGCGCCGGGCCTTCAGTTCGCGGGCATAGGCGTCGAGATCCGGCAAGGCGCGGCGCGCCACGCCGCTCTCCATCGCCGCCTTCGCGACGGCGACCGGGATCGCCGAGATGAGCCGCGGATCGAACGGCACGGGGATGATATATTGCGGGCCGAAGCGCGGCCGATTGCCCTGGTAGGCGGCCGCCACGTCATCCGGCACGTCTTCCTTTGCAAGGCTTGCAAGGGCTTCCGCCGCGGCGATCTTCATGGAGTCGTTGATCGTCGTGGCACGGACGTCGAGTGCGCCGCGGAAGATATAGGGAAAGCCCAGGACATTGTTGACCTGGTTCGGATAATCGGAACGGCCCGTCGCGACGATCGCGTCGTCGCGGATGCGGGCGACTTCTTCCGGCGTGATCTCCGGATCGGGATTGGCCATGGCGAAGATGATCGGCCGCGGCGCCATCGAGCGCACCATGTCGGACGAGAGCGCCCCCTTTGCGGAGAGCCCGAAGAACACGTCCGCGCCGTCGAGCGCCTCCGCCAGTGTCCGCCGGTCCGTCTTGACGACATGGCCCGACTTCCACTGGTTCATGCCCTCGGTGCGGCCTTCGTAGATCACGCCCTTGGTGTCGCAGAGCACGACGTTCGCCGGATTGAAGCCCATCGACTTGATGAGTTCGACACAGGCGATCGCCGCAGCGCCCGCACCGTTGCAGACGAGTTTCGTTGACTTGAAGTCCCGCCCGGTCAGTGCCAGCGCGTTGATCAGGCCGGCGGCGGCGATGATGGCCGTGCCGTGCTGGTCGTCATGGAAGACCGGGATGTCCATCAGTTCGCGCAGGCGGCTCTCGATGATGAAACAGTCCGGCGCCTTGATGTCCTCGAGATTGATGCCGCCGAAGGAGGGGCCCAGATAGCGCACGCAGTTGACGAATTCGTCGACATTCTCGGTGTCGACCTCGAGGTCGATCGAATCGACATCCGCGAATCGCTTGAAGAGGACGGACTTGCCCTCCATCACCGGCTTCGAGGCGAGCGCGCCGAGATTGCCGAGGCCGAGGATCGCCGTGCCGTTGGAAATGACGGCAACCATGTTGCCGCGGGTCGTGTAGTCGTAGGCGGTCGCGGGGTCGGCTGCGATCGCCTTCACCGGGACGGCAACGCCCGGCGAGTAGGCGAGCGACAGGTCGCGCTGCGTCGCCATCGGTTTCGTCGGGGAGATTTCCAGTTTGCCGGGGCGGCCGGAGGCATGGAAGTCCAGGGCTTCCTGATCCGTTACTGTCGCCGTCGTGCGATCGGCTTTGTCGGTTGCCGCCATGTGCCCTCCCTCATCGGCCCAAGCTCCTGTGGGCGGCATCCCCGCGCCGACCCTTGGGTGTTGTCTTCTATAGCGGCCCATGGCTAGGGTGGCACCTGTTTTTTTGGATGAACTGTCTTTCCGTGAACGATCAGATCCTGCGCCCGAACGACATCCTGACGACGGCCGAGCTCGCCACGGGCGAGAGCCGGGCATCGGCCACGCCGATGATGGAGCAGTATATCGAGATCAAGGCCGCCAATCCGGACAGCCTGCTGTTCTACAGGATGGGGGACTTCTACGAGCTGTTCTTCCAGGATGCCGCCGACGCGTCGCGGGCACTCGGCATCACGCTCACCAAACGCGGCCAGCATCTCGGCCAGGACATCCCGATGTGCGGCGTGCCGGTGCATGCGGCGGACGACTATCTTCAGAGGCTGATCGCCCTCGGCTTCCGCGTCGCTGTCTGTGAGCAGGTCGAGGACCCGGCGGAGGCGAAGAAGCGCGGCTCCAAGTCGGTGGTTCGGCGCGACGTCGTGCGGCTCGTCACGCCCGGCACACTGACCGAGGAAAAGCTGCTGTCGCCGTCGGATTCCAACTATCTGATGGCTCTGTCGCGCATTCGCGGCGGCGGCGAGCCGGCAATGGCACTCGCCTGGGTCGACATCTCGACCGGCGTCTTCCGCCTCTCCGAGACGGCGCCGCAACGCCTTCTTGCCGACATCATGCGCGTCGAGCCGCGTGAGCTGATCCTGCCCGACACACTGTTCCATGATCCGGAGTTCCGGCCGGTGCTCGACGTGATCGGGCGGGTTGCCGTGCCACAGCCCGCCGTGCTTTTCGACAGTGCGACGGCCGAGAGCCGTATTGCGCGCTTTTACGACGTGCGCACGCTGGACGGTTTCGGCACCTTCTCGCGTGCCGAGATGTCGGCCGCTTCGGCAGCGATAGCTTATGTCGAGAAGACCCAGATCGCCGAACGCCCGCCGCTCGGGTTGCCGGAGCGCGAGAGCTCCGCTTCGACGCTGTTCATCGATCCCGCGACGCGCGCCAATCTCGAGCTGGTACGGACACTGTCCGGCGAGAAGGGCGGCACGCTTCTGAAGGCGATCGATCGCACGGTGACCGGCGGCGGAGCGCGGCTGCTGGCCGAGCGGCTGATGTCGCCGCTCACCGATCCGGCGGCGATCAACCGGCGGCTCGATTCGATTTCCGCGCTGATCGGCCTTCCGGCATATGCGGCCGAACTGCGCGATCATCTGAAGCGCCTGCCCGACATGCCGCGCGCCATCGCCCGTCTGGCGCTCGGACGCGGCGGGCCGCGCGACCTCGGCGCCATCCTGGAAGGGCTTCGCGTCGCCCGCGCCATCGCGTCGTTTGCGGCCGGAAAGGCGTTCGACGGCGAGCTTGCGGAGGCGCGGACCGCGATCGACGCGCTGCCCCAGCCGCTGCTGGATACGCTCTCGGCACAGCTCGCCGACGAACTGCCGCTCCTCAAGCGCGACGGCGGGTTCGTGCGGGAAGGGGCGGATGCGGAGCTCGACGAGATGCGGGCACTGCGCGACCAGTCGCGCCGCGTGATCGCCGGGCTGCAGCTGCAATATGCCGAGGAGACCGGCGTCCGCTCCCTCAAGATCAAGCACAACAACGTGCTTGGCTACTTCATCGAGGTCTCCGCCGGAAACGCCGCGGCATTGACCGAGGGCGACACGGCGAAGGCGCGCTTCATCCATCGCCAGACCATGGCCGGTGCCATGCGCTTCACGACGACGGTGCTTTCGGAGCTGGAGACCAAGATCGCCAATGCTGCAGACCGGGCGCTGGCGATCGAACTCGCCGTCTTCGACCGCCTCACGGCCAAAGTCGTCTGCGATGCCGAACCCCTCAAGGCGGCGGCGCGCGCGCTCGCCGTGCTCGACGTGACGGCGGGCCTTGCGGCCCTTGCCGAGGAACAGGCCTATTGCCGGCCCGTCGTCGATTCCTCGACGATGTTCGAGATTGTCGGCGGCCGTCATCCTGTGGTGGAACAGGCGTTGCGGCGGCAGGGCGGCGGCGCCTTCGTCGCCAATTCCTGCGATCTCTCGCCGCGGGACGGCGGCGCCTTTGGCGCGATCTGGCTGCTCACCGGTCCGAACATGGGCGGCAAGTCGACATTCCTGCGCCAGAACGCGCTGATCGCAATCCTTGCGCAGATGGGCGCCTATGTGCCTGCGGACGAGGTGCATCTCGGCGTCGTCGACCGGCTCTTCTCCCGCGTCGGTGCGTCGGACGACCTGGCGCGCGGCCGCTCGACCTTCATGGTCGAAATGGTCGAGACGGCGGCGATCCTCAACCAGGCGACCGAGCGCTCGCTCGTGATCCTCGACGAGATCGGCCGCGGCACGGCCACCTTCGACGGCCTGTCGATCGCCTGGGCGGCCGTCGAGCACCTGCATGAGGCCAACCGCTGCCGTGGCCTCTTCGCAACGCATTTCCACGAATTGACGGTGCTGTCGGAGAAGCTCGCGCGTCTTTCAAACGCCACGATGCGCGTCAAGGAGTGGGACGGCGACGTGATCTTCCTGCACGAGGTCGGCCCCGGTGCGGCGGATCGTTCCTACGGCATCCAGGTCGCCCGCCTTGCCGGCCTTCCCGCCTCCGTGGTTGCCCGCGCCAGGGACGTGCTGGCGAAACTCGAGGACGCCGACCGGAAGAATCCGGCAAGCCAGCTCATCGATGACCTGCCGCTCTTCCAGGTGGCGGTACGGCGGGAAGAGGCGAAGGGCCGCCAGGGCGCATCCAGGGTCGAGGAGGCGCTGAAGGCCCTGAACCCGGACGACATGACGCCGAGAGACGCTCTGGAGGCGCTCTATGCGCTCAAGAAACAACTTGGCAATGCCTGACGCTTAGGATCACTGTCTTTACGGGCTCGAAAAGGGTATAGCGCATGCGCACCGAAAGGGCGAATGAGGTACAGGGGCACGATTCGGGCCGGCATTCGATGAATAGACACATACCGGCGCCCGAAGAGATGGGGCTGCTCGACGTTACGGCATTGCGTCAGAAATGCGAGTTCATCGCGAGCGCCCATGCGGACTACCGCGACCAGATGCGGCAGGCGCTGGTCGCCGCGCTGAAGCAGGCGAATGCAGGCGGGCGCGCCCGGGCGCGCGCGCTTCTCTCCGTCGACGGCGGAGGTCTTGCCTGCGCGGCACGGATTTCCTGGCTGCAGGACCAGATCATCTCCGTGCTGCACGATTTCGCGTTGAACCATGTCTTCAGCGCGGCACATGCGCCGCCCGCCTCGCGCATCACCGTGACCGCCGTGGGCGGTTACGGCCGCGGCACGCTGGCGCCGGGCTCGGACATCGATCTCCTGTTCCTGCTGCCCGCCAAGCCGGCACCCTGGAGCGAACCGGCTATCGAGTTCATGCTCTATGTCCTGTGGGACCTCGGCTTCAAAGTCGGGCACGCGACGCGCAACATCGAGGAGAGCATCCGGCTTTCGAAGAGCGACATGACGATCCGCACCGCGATCCTCGAGGCGCGTTTCCTTTGCGGATCACGACCGCTTTTCGACGAGCTCTCGCTGCGCTTCGAGCGCGACGTCGTGCGCGGCACGGGCCCCGAGTTCATCGCCGCGAAGCTTGCCGAACGCGATGAGCGCCATCGCAAGGCCGGCGACACCCGCTATCTCGTCGAGCCCAACGTGAAGGAGGGCAAGGGGGGGCTGCGCGACCTGCATACGCTGTTCTGGATCGCCAAATATTTCTACCAGGTGCGCGACCCGGCCGAGCTCGTGAAGCTCGGCGTGCTGTCGCGGCGCGAATACAAGCTTTTCCAGAAGGCCGAGGATTTCCTCTGGGCGGTGCGTTGCCACATGCATTTCCTGACGGGCAAGGCGGAGGAGCGGTTGTCCTTCGACATCCAGCGCGACATCGCCGAGGCGCTCGGCTACCAGCCACATCCCGGCCTCTCGGCCGTCGAGCGCTTCATGAAGCATTATTTCCTCGTCGCCAAGGATGTCGGTGACCTGACCCGCATCCTGTGTGCGACGCTGGAGGACCAGCAGGCCAAGGAAGCACCCGGCATCAGCGCCGTCATCAGCCGCTTCACCCGGCGGCACCGCAAGATTCCGGGCACGCTGGATTTCCTCGAGGATCGCGGTCGCATCACCCTTGCCGACCCGGACGTGTTCCGCCGTGATCCCGTCAACCTGATCCGCCTGTTTCACATTGCCGACATCAACGATCTCGAATTCCATCCGGATGCGCTGAAGCAGGTGACGCGGTCATTGAAGCTGATCAACAACGCGCTTCGGGACAATGACGAGGCGAACCGCCTCTTCCTGTCCATCCTGACGTCCCCGCGCGATCCGGCACTCATGCTCCGCCGCATGAACGAAGCGGGCGTGCTCGGCCGCTTCATCCCCGAATTCGGCAAGATCGTCGCGATGATGCAGTTCAACATGTATCATCACTATACGGTGGACGAGCATCTGATCCGCGCCGTCGGCGTGCTCGCCGACATCGACCAGGGCCGCGAGCGCGAGGCGCATCCGCTGGCCGCGGAGATCCTGCCGGGCGTCGAAGACCGCGTGTCGCTCTATGTCGCGGTTCTGTTGCACGACATCGCCAAGGGCCGGCCGGAAGACCATTCGGCGGCCGGTGCGCGGGTGGCCCGCAAGCTCTGCCCGCGCTTCGGGCTGTCGCCGAAGCAGACCGAACTCGTCGTCTGGCTCGTCGAGGAACATCTCACCATGTCGATGGTGGCGCAGACGCGCGACCTCAACGACCGCAAGACGATCATGGATTTCGCCGACCGCGTCCAGTCGATGGAGCGGCTGAAAATGCTTCTTGTGCTGACGGTCTGCGACATCCGTGCCGTTGGCCCCGGCGTTTGGAACGGGTGGAAGGGTCAGCTCTTGCGCACGCTCTACTACGAGACCGAGCTGTTGATCTCCGGCGGCTTTTCGCAGGTCTCGCGCCGGGAGCGGGCGAAACACGCTCGCGAAACGCTTTCCGGCGCGCTCGTAGACTGGAGCCAGAGGGACCGCAAGGCCTATTCGAAGCTGCACTACGAGCCCTATCTTCTGAGCGTCCCGCTCGAGGACCAGGTCCGGCATGCGAATTTCATCTGGTCGTCGGACAAGGCCGGCCAGGCACTCGCCACGATGGTGCGCACGGATTCCTTTCATGCAATCACCGAGATTACGGTGCTTTCGCCGGACCATCCGCGCCTGCTTTCGGTGATCGCCGGCGCTTGCGCGGCGGCGGGCGCCAATATCGTCGATGCGCAGATCTTCACGACATCGGACGGGCGGGCGCTCGACACGATTCTGGTCAATCGCGAATTTCCGGACGATGCGGACGAGACGCGCCGGGCCGGGACGATTGGCAAGATGATCGAGGACGTGCTTGCCGGCCGCAAACGGCTGCCGGAGGTGATCGCGACGCGGACGAAGGGCCGCAAGCGCACGAAGACCTTCACCGTGCCGCCGGCCGTCACGATCTCGAACACACTCTCCAACAAGTTTACCGTCATCGAGATCGAGTGCCTCGACCGGCCCGGCCTGCTCTCCGAGGTCGCCTCGGTGCTCTCGGACCTGTCGCTCGACATCGCCTCGGCCCACATCACCACGTTCGGCGAGAAGGTGATCGATACGTTCTACGTGACCGATCTTCTCGGCCAGAAGATCACCAACGAGAACCGCCACGGCAACATCGCCGCACGTCTCAAGGCCGTGATGGCCGACGAGGCGGACGAACTGCGCGACCGCATGCCGTCGGGCATGATCGCCCCATCGACCCCGCCGGGGCAGAAGAGGGCCAGGGCGGAACAATGAGTCTGGTCAGCAAATTCGCGACCGTTGGCGGCGCGACGCTCGGCAGCCGCGTGCTCGGCTTCGCGCGCGAGACCCTGATGGCGGCAGCACTCGGCACCGGGCCGATGGCGGATGCCTTCTATGCGGCCTTCCGCTTCCCGAACCTCTTCCGGCGGCTTTTTGCCGAGGGTGCCTTCAACGCAGCCTTCGTTCCGCTCTTCGCGAAGGAGATCGAGGCGAACGGGCCGGACGGCGCCAAGCGGTTCTCGGAGGAGGTGTTCGGCGTTCTTTTCACGGTCCTGCTGCTGATCACCATCGTCATGGAACTTTCCATGCCGCTGATCGTCGCCTGGATCATCGCGCCGGGCTTTGTCGGCGACGCGGAGAAGTTCGACATCACGGTAGAGCTTGCGATCGTGATGTTCCCCTATCTCATGTGCATGTCGCTGACGGCGATGCTCTCCGGCATGCTCAATTCGCTGCACCACTATTTCGCCGCCGCCGTTGCGCCGGTCTTCCTGAACGTGGTGCTGATCGGGGCGCTCGGCTATGCGCTCCATGCGGGGGCCTCGCCGCTCGATACGGCCTGGTACCTGTCGTGGGGCGTGCTTGCAGCGGGGCTTCTGCAGATGGCCGTACTCTATGCCGGTGTGCGTCATGCCGGCATGAAGATCGGCTTCCGCCGGCCGCGCATGACGCCGAACGTGAAGCGCCTCTTGTGGCTCGCCCTGCCGGCCGCGGTGACAGGCGGCATCACGCAGATCAATCAATTGATCGGCCAGATGATCGCTTCCACGAAGGACGGCGCCATCTCGGCGCTGCAATATGCCGACCGCGTCTACCAGTTGCCGCTTGGTGTCGTCGGCATCGCGGTCGGTGTCGTGCTCCTGCCCGAGCTCGCGCGTGCCCTGAAGGGCGGCCACGAGCGGGAGGCCGGCAATCTGCAGAACCGCTCGCTGGAATTCGTGCTCTTCCTGACACTGCCGTCCGCCGGCGCGCTCTGGGTCATCTCCGACGAGATTGTCCGCGTGCTCTACGAGCGCGGCGCCTTCGGCACCGAGACGACGGCGGTGGTTGCCGGCACTCTCGCCATCTACGGTCTCGGCCTGCCCGGCTTCGTCATGATCAAGGCGCTCAATCCCGGCTTTTTCGCCCGCGAGGATACGAAGACGCCGATGCGCATCACGCTGCTGTCGGTGGTCGTCAACTGCATCCTTGCCGTCTCGCTCTTCCCGCTCTTTCACGAGCGCGGCATTGCGACCGCCGAAGCGGTCTCCGGCTGGCTGACGGCGATCTTCCTGTTCGCAACTCTCGTCCGGCGCGGTCACTGGCCGCTGGAAAAGGCGCTGGCCTGGCGCGTGGCGCGGCTTGTGACCGCGACGATCATCATGGCGGTCAGTCTCCACTATGCCTCCGGAGCACTCGCCGACCGGCTCGCACCGACATCGCCCTTGCTCGACCAGGTGAGTGCACTTGCGGCTCTGGTGGTGCTCGCCATGGGGATCTATTTCGGCGTGGCCTTCCTCATCGGTGGTGCCGATCTCGGCATGATCCGCCGCAACATCAGGCGCAAGGCGGCGGTGAAGCCCGATCCTGCGGATGGTGGCGAGTGAGCGGCCTGATCGCGCTGGTGACGCTTGTCGTGCCCGACTACGATCGGGCGATCGCCTTCTATTGCGGCGCACTGGGCTTCGCTCTCGTCGAGGATACGAAACTGCCCGACGGAAAGCGTTGGGTGGTGGTTCGCCCGAAAGGAGGCGAAGGCACGGGGCTGCTCCTGGCCGAAGCGGCTGATGCGTCACAGCAGGCGGTCGTCGGCAACCAGACCGGCGGCCGCGTCGGCTTCTTTCTCCACACCGACGACTTCGAACGCGACTTCACCGCCTTCGCCGCGGCGGGCGTACGTTTCCACGAGCCACCACGCAGGGAGGCCTACGGCACGGTCGCCGTCTTTGAGGATGCCTTCGGCAACAAGTGGGACCTGCTGCAGCCGGCCCGCTGATCGTCTCAGCGCATCGCCACGGTCTCAGCCGTCGAGCGGGTCAGTTCGGCCAGGCCGCGCTTGCGGCCGCCGCAATGGTGCCAGCGCCGTTTCGTACCGACATCGACATGGACGATGCCGTTGCAATAGGTGCCGATGCCGCCGATGGCGGGTGCGGACCTGGCGGCCGCCACGATCCGCTTGACGGATACGCCGGGAACACGGATGTCGGCTGCAAGGCACTTGCGGTGCAGCGAGCCGCTGCGGCCGGACGACCGATAACCCGACGTAACGAGGGGGCGGCGCCCGACCTGCCGTGTTATATGGGCGAGCACGGCCCGCAGCCTGCCCGGGAAACATCGATGCCGCACGCGCGAGGTCTGGACGGCGTAGATTCTGGCGTCGTTTGCCTTCTCGCTTTTCGCCGCATTGCGACTGTCGCCGGCCATGGTTTCGGTTGCGAAGATCGATGTCAGGGCAACGACCCAGGTGAGGAGGGTTGAGCAGTTTCTCCGCATGGCACGCTCCTGTTTGCGCCCCTGCGTCAAACGCGGCCGATCAAGGCCCGCCTGGCCGTCTCCCCGCCGGGAGCAGAGAACCGGAAGATGTCAATTATAAGGAGTTTTGCATGCACGGCGATTTGGGGTTCCTCGATCGGTCGGCTTCCGAAGCGGCGTAGCGGGCCTCTTGATCGCCGACCCTGTGCCGTGCATAAGCGCGTCCGATAGAAGGGCCCGGGCCCTCCACCAGCCTGCAGGAACAAGCAATGACAGGGACCTTCAAGCCACTCGTCTTTTCCGGCGTTCAGCCGACCGGCAATCTCCATCTCGGCAACTATCTCGGTGCGATCCGCAAGTTCGTGGCGCTGCAACAGGACAACGACTGTATCTATTGCGTGGTCGATCTGCATGCGATCACCGCCCAGCTTGTGCACGACGACATGCGCAGTCAGATCCGCTCCATCGCGGCCGCCTTCATCGCCTCCGGCATCGACCCCCGCAAACACATCGTCTTCAACCAGTCGGCTGTGCCGCAGCATGCGGAGCTCGCCTGGGTCTTCAACTGCGTCGCCCGCATCGGCTGGATGGAACGCATGACCCAGTTCAAGGACAAGGCAGGCGGCAGGAATGCCGAGCAGGTATCGCTCGGGCTGCTCGCCTATCCGAGCCTCATGGCTGCCGACATCCTCGTCTACCGCGCCACCCACGTGCCGGTCGGCGACGACCAGAAGCAGCATCTGGAGCTTGCCCGCGACATTGCCCAGAAGTTCAACATCGACTTCAAGGAACACATCCGGGCGACCGGCAAGGGTATCGACATCGTCGTCGGCGAGGAGCCGGTGCATGCCTATTTCCCGATGATCGAGCCGCTGATCGGCGGCCCGGCGCCGCGCGTCATGTCGCTGCGCGACGGAACGAAGAAAATGTCGAAGTCGGATGCGTCGGACCTGTCGCGCATCAACCTGCTCGACGACGCGGATACGGTTGCGAAAAAGATCCGCAAGGCCAAGACCGACCCCGATGCCTTGCCGAGCGAGGTCGAGGGACTGAAAGGACGGCCGGAAGCGGACAACCTCGTCGGCATCTATGCGGCACTCGCCGACAAGACCAAGGCGGACGTGCTCGCCGATTTCGGCGGCCGGCAGTTCTCGGTGTTCAAGCCGGCGCTCGTCGAGCTTGCGGTCGAGGTTCTGGCCCCGGTCGGCGCCGAGATGCGGCGGCTTCTCGGCGACACGTCGCACATCGATGCCATCCTGCGCGACGGCGGCGAGCGGGCGCGGGCGCGGGCCGAGGTGACCATGAACGAGGTTCGCGACATCGTCGGATTTCTCCGCTAGGGCCAATTCCCATTGCCGGAAATTCCTATAAGGTCACCCGGAATCGACGTGAGAACGAGGGGGCCTCATGGTTTCTCGACGACTTTCCAGGCAGGAGGGCCATCGCCGCAAATTCCTGGCGGTGATCGATGATACGCCGGAATGCCAGCGTGCCGCCCACTATGCCGCGGCGCGCGCGAGGAATTCGAACGGCGGCGTCGTCCTGCTCTACGTGATCGCCAACGGCGATTTCCAGCAATGGCTCGGCGTCGAGGAAATCATGCGGGCCGAGGCGCACGAGGCGGCCGAAGCCGTGCTCGCGAAGGCGGCCCAGTCGTTGCGCGAGACGCTTGGAATCGAGCCGGAGAGCGTGATCCGGGAAGGTATTGCGACGGAGCAGATCAACGCGCTGATCGAGGAGGATCGCGACATCGCCATTCTCGTGCTGGCGGCGGGTTCTGCGAAGGAAGGACCTGGCCCGCTCGTGTCCTCGCTCGCGGGACGCGGGGCGGCCTTCCCCATTCCCGTCACCGTCATTCCCGAATCGCTAACCGACGACGAGATCGACGCGCTCAGCTAGAAAAATCTTTCGGTTTCGCGTCGATGGCCGGTCGACTGTGCGCTTGAATGATCGGTCGGAACGCACTATTTTTGAACCATTCTAAAAACCGCGGCACGGCTCGCCGACCGCATGGAGATAGCGATGTTCATCCAGACAGAATCGACGCCCAATCCGGCAACGCTCAAGTTCCTGCCGGGCAAGATCGTGCTGGAGCAGGGCACGGCCGAATTCCGTGACGAGACGGAAGCGGCAGCCGCCTCGCCGCTTGCCGCACGGCTGTTCGGTATCCCCGGCGTGACTGGCGTGTTCTTCGGCTACGATTTCATCACGGTGACGAAGGACAGTGCCGACTGGCAGCACCTCAAGCCGGCGATCCTCGGCTCGATCATGGAGCATTTCATGTCGGGCCAGCCGACGCTCGCAAGCGGCGCGATGTCTGCAAGCGATGAGCCGGAAGGCGAATTCTTCGACGAAGGGGACGAGACGATCGTCGCGACGATCAAGGAACTGCTCGAAACCCGCGTGCGGCCGGCAGTTGCCCAGGACGGCGGCGATATCACCTTCAAGGGATTCCGCGACGGCAAGGTCTATCTGAACATGAAGGGAGCCTGCTCGGGCTGCCCGTCGTCCACAGCGACACTGAAACATGGCGTGCAGAACCTGCTCCGCCATTTCGTACCGGAAGTGCAGGAAGTTGAAGCCGTCATGTGAGACCGCCGCCGGCGGAGCATGCCGATGATCGTGCTTGCGATCGACACGGCCGCAAGCGGCTGCTTCGCCTGTGTCTTCGACAGCGGCAAGCAACTGGTTCTATCGACGGCAGGCGAAGAGATCGGCCGCGGCCATGCGGAGCGGTTGATGGACGTCATCGACGCGGCTTTGCTTGCGGCGCGCATCGAACTTTGCGACGTTGACCGCATTGCGGTCACGATCGGCCCGGGATCCTTCACCGGGGTTCGTGTCGGCGTGGCGGCAGCGCGCGGCCTGGGGCTGGCGCTGGCAGTTCCGGTCGTCGGGATCAGCACGTTGGCCGCCCTTGCGCTCGCCCATGCCGACCAAGGCGCGACGGCGTCGTTCCTCGTGGCGATCGATGCCAGGCGGGACGAGGTCTATATCCAGGCCTTTGCCACCGACGGCGCGGCGCTCGACGATGCGGCGATCCTCGCGCTCGGCGATGCCCGCGCGTCTGCCGCACGTTTCGCGGCGGTTACCGGTTCGGGCGCGGCGCTGCTCGTCGAGCAGCCGGCCCCGCGGTCGGACAGCCCGGTCGACATCGTGGCCGTTGCGCGGCTCGGGGCGCTTGCCGACCCTCGATCCGCCGCACCGAAGCCGCTTTATCTGCGCGGGCCGGACGCGAAGCCGCAGGCGGGTTTCGCGATCGCGCGGGTCTGATCGATGGCGCTCACGGACTTTTTCACGCGCCGGCCAGAATTCGAAATCTTCCCGCTGGAGAAAGCAGACGTCGCAGCCGCGGCGGCCATCCACCGGTCGCGTTTTGCGAAACCGTGGAACGACGGTGAATTCCATTCCCTTCTCGCGCAGGAGCCCGTCTTCGGCTTCATCGCCTGGCAGTCGAACACCATGGCGCGGGCCGCCGGCGGCTTCGTGATGGCGCGGGCGGCGGCGGGTGAGGCGGAAATCCTGACGATCGGCGTTGACCGTCGTGTCGAAAGTGCCGGCCTCGGCTGGCGGCTCATGCAGGGTGCGATCCGCGAGGCGCGCATGCGCGACGCGGAAGCCCTGTTTCTGGAGGTCGACGAGGACAACGCACCAGCCCGCAGGCTCTATGCCAAGCTCGGCTTTGCCAAGGTCGGCGAGCGCAAGGCCTATTATGCGGATGCCGCGGGGCGACGATCCACGGCGCTTGTCATGCGGCTCGATCTTCGATAGTTCCCCCTTGGATAGGGTTGCAGACGACGGGGACCGGAGCGACATGACCGATCTCGAAAAAACGCTCGAGGAACTGTGCGTCGAGCGCGGCATGCGTATGACGGAGCAGCGCCGCGTGATCGCGCGCGTGCTCGAAGGTTCTGCCGACCATCCGGACGTGGAAGAGCTCTACCGCCGTTCCGTCGAGGTCGATCCACGCATCTCCATCTCGACTGTCTATCGCACGGTCAAGCTTTTCGAGGATGCGGGCATTATCGAGCGACACGATTTCCGGGACGGCCGGTCGCGTTACGAGACCGTGCCCGAGGAGCACCACGACCACCTGATCGATCTGAAGACGGGAAAGGTCGTCGAGTTCCATTCCCCCGAGATCGAAGCGCTGCAGGAGCGCATTGCCCGGGAACACGGGTTCAGGCTGGTCGATCACCGTCTCGAGCTCTACGGCGTGCCGTTGACCCGGGACGAAAAATGATCAGGTCGCGGATTTCGCGTCGCGCCGGAGGTGGAGGTTGATCTCCTGGATCCGGCTGGCGCTTGCGGTGCTGTTCCTCGCGCTCGTCACGCTCTGCCTTCTGCCGTTCCAACTGGTCGCGCTGCGGTTCGACTGGTCGCTCCGCCGCCGCCTTCCGCGCCTCTGGCACAAGGCCGCCTGCCTTGCGGTCGGCATCCATGTCCGGGTTCACGGCGCGCTCGAGGAGAGCCGCCCGCTTCTTCTCGTTTCCAACCACGTCGCCTGGCAGGATATCCTCGTCCTCGGCGCCATCGCGGATGTCGTCTATATCGCAAAGTCGGAAGTGCGCGCCTGGCCCGTCTTCGGCATCCTGGCGCGCCTGCAGGCGACGATCTTCGTGGTGCGTGAGGAGAAGCGCAAGGCTGGCGATCAGGTGAACGAGATCGGGCGGCGGCTGGCGGATGGCGAGGTCGTGGTGCTGTTTCCCGAAGGCACGACCTCGGACGGCAACCGGCTGCTCGAGATCAAGTCGTCGCTTTTCGGCGCGGCCGCGTCTGCCGTTCCGCACGCGCCGGGTGGCGTGGTTCACATCCAGCCGGTCTCGATCGCCTATACCGGTGTCCACGGCATGGCGATGGGCCGCTTTCATCGCCCGATCGCTGCCTGGCCGGGCGACATTGCGCTTGCCCCGCATCTCATCGGCATCATGCGGGAAGGGGCGGTCGACGTCGACGTGGATTTTGGCGAGCGGTTGGACTATGGCGGCGACAGCAACCGGAAGGTCGTCAGCCGCCAGATCGAGACCCGCATCCGCGCCATGCTCTCCGCCCGCCTGCGTGGCCGGTGACGGGGCTTCATTTTCCGGGCTTTTTGCACTATGGGTGCCCGCATGAGCGAACAGACAGTATTTCTCGACGACGTGGCCGCGCCTGTGCGCGCCCGCAAGGTCTTCGTCAAGACCTACGGCTGCCAGATGAACGTCTATGACAGCGACCGCATGACGGATGCGCTGTCGAAAGACGGCTACGAGGCGACCGACCGGGTCGAGGACGCGGATCTCGTGCTGCTCAACACCTGCCATATCCGCGAGAAAGCGGCGGAAAAAGTCTATTCCGAACTCGGCCGCCTGCGCGAGATGAAGAAGGCCCGTGCACGCGACGGCCGCGAGATGGTGATCGGCGTCACCGGCTGTGTCGCGCAGGCCGAGGGCAAGGAGATCCTGCGTCGCGCGCCGGCTGTCGATCTCGTGATCGGCCCCCAGACCTATCATCGGCTGCCGGACGCGCTTCGCCGCGCCAAGGGCGGAGAACGCGTCATCGAGACGGACTATGCGATCGAGGACAAGTTCGAGCATCTTCCGGCACCCGACAAGGCGAGGACCCGCCAGCGCGGCGTCACCGCCTTCCTCACGGTGCAGGAGGGATGCGACAAGTTCTGTACATTCTGTGTGGTGCCCTATACCCGTGGCGCCGAGGTCTCCCGTCCCGTCTCGCAGATCCTTGCCGAGGCGGAGAAGCTCGTCGAGGGCGGCGTGCGCGAGGTCACCCTGCTCGGCCAGAACGTCAATGCGTGGCACGGGGAAGGTCCTGACGGCCGTCCCTGGGGGCTCGGCGACCTGTTGCGGCGCCTTTCGGAGGTCGAGGGCCTTGCCCGGCTGCGCTACACGACCAGCCATCCCCGCGACATGGATGACAGTCTGATCGCCGCGCATCGGGATCTGCCGAAACTGATGCCCTATCTGCATCTGCCGGTGCAGTCCGGGTCCGACCGCATTCTCAAGGCCATGAACCGTCGTCACACGGCCGCCGAATATATCGCGCTGATCGAACGCGTCCGCGCCGTCCAGCCGGATCTGGCGATCTCCGGTGATTTCATCGTCGGCTTCCCCGGCGAGAGCGACGAAGACTTCGAAGCGACGATGCGCCTGGTCGGGACGGTGGGTTATGCACAGGCATTCTCCTTCAAATATTCCGTCCGCCCCGGCACGCCTGGCGCCGACATGCAGAACCATGTCGAGGAGGCCGTGAAGGCGGAACGTCTTGAAAGACTTCAATCCTTGCTGTTTACCCAGCAGCGCGACTTCGCCGCTCGCTGCGTCGGCAAGACGATTGATCTCCTGCTTGAGAAGCCGGGCCGCATGCCTGACCAGCTCGTCGGGCGCTCTCCCTGGCTGCAACCTGTGAATGTTGGTGCAAATGGGTCGGAAATCGGTGACATTATCAAGGTACGAATCACCGATGCCGGCCCGAACAGCCTCTTTGCGGAAGCCATAGGCTGAAGGTCGAAAGCAAGGGAGCATGCCTGCTTGAACGGACATGAACTGATGACGACATCGCCGCGCCAGTCGAAACAGACAGCGTCAGACGCCAATCACTTCGTGCTCACGTTCGAGAACAACCGCTACGCCAGCGAGCTCTTCGGACAGTTCGATCAGAATCTCAAGCTCATCGAACAGCGGCTGAACGTCGATGCGCGGGCGCGGGGCAATTCCGTCGCCATCTCCGGCGACGTGGTCGCGACCAATCAGGCGCGCCGGGCCCTCGACTATCTCTATGACCGGCTTCAGAACGGCGGATCCGTCGAGACGTCCGACGTCGAGGGCGCAATCCGCATGGCGATCGCGGCGGATGACCAGCTCTCGTTGCCGACCATGGAACGCAAGGCGAAGCTCACCATGGCGCAGATTTCCACCCGCAAGAAGACGATCGCCGCCCGCACGCCGACGCAGGATGCCTATATCCGCGCGCTCGAGCGGTCCGAACTCGTCTTCGGCGTCGGCCCGGCCGGCACGGGCAAGACCTATCTCGCCGTTGCCTATGCGGCGCAGCTTCTCGAGCGCGGCGCCGTCGACCGCATCGTGCTGTCGCGGCCGGCCGTCGAGGCGGGCGAGCGGCTCGGCTTCCTGCCCGGCGACATGAAGGAGAAGGTCGATCCCTATCTCCGTCCGCTCTACGACGCGCTCTACGACATGATGCCCGGCGACAAGGTGGAGCGGGCGATCACGGCGGGTGTCATCGAGATCGCGCCGCTCGCCTTCATGCGCGGCCGCACCCTCGCCAACGCCGCGGTCATCCTCGACGAAGCGCAGAACACGACATCGATGCAGATGAAGATGTTCCTGACCCGCCTCGGCGAGAATGGCCGGATGATCGTCACCGGCGACCCGAGCCAGGTCGACCTGCCGCGCGGCGTGAAATCGGGCCTGGTG
Organism: Rhizobium alarense; assembly: GCF_021555155.1. Classification (GTDB taxonomy): domain Bacteria; phylum Pseudomonadota; class Alphaproteobacteria; order Rhizobiales; family Rhizobiaceae; genus Rhizobium_D; species Rhizobium_D alarense. The sequence continues at coordinate 56,708 of NZ_JAKGBU010000008.1, read as the reverse complement.
GAGGCGCTGCAGATCCTCAAGGGCGTGGAAGGCGTCTCCGTCGTCCGCTTCAAGGACACGGACGTCGTCCGTCACCCGATGGTGGCACGCATCGTCAAGGCCTACGAGGCACAGACCGCGGTGCAGGACGAAAGCGAACAACTGGACCGCTGAGGCGGGCCGCGGGACCATGGGCAAACTCGACATACAGATCAGCGTGGAAGGCGGCATCTGGCCGTCCGAGGATGTGCTCGAGACCCTGAGCGAAAGGGTGCTGGAAGCAGCGGCACGCCATCTGTCGCATGTTGAAAAGCAGCCCTTTCCCGACGTTTCCACGGAACTGTCGCTTCTTTTCACGGATGATGCCTCGATCCGTACGATCAACGCCGAGTGGCGCCGGCAGGACAAGCCGACCAATGTCCTTTCCTTCCCGGCCTTTCCCGTGACGCCGGGAAAGGTGCCCGGGCCGATGCTCGGCGATATCATTCTGGCACAGGAGACCCTCGCGCGTGAGGCCGAAGAGATGGGCAAAACCTTCGACGACCACCTCACACATCTTCTCGTCCATGGATTTCTGCATCTCTTCGGGTATGATCATATCGAAATTAGAGACGCGGAAAGAATGGAAGGGCTCGAGACTCGCATTTTGGCGGAGCTTGGCCTATCTGACCCCTACGGGTACGATCCGGTTTGACAGTTTGGAACAATGAGCGACTTTAGCACGCAGCCGCCTGGGGCTGACAAGATGGAGGCCGACGCCTCCGACCAGGACGACGCAGGCAGTCCCCGAAGGCCGGAAACTGGAGGAAGACCGGCAACATCCTTCTGGGCGCGCGCCATGCGCATCTGGCGAAGCGGCGACGGCTCGAGCCTCCGCAACGACCTCGCCGAAGCACTGCTGACCAGCGGGGCTGGCGATACGGCCTTTTCGCCCGAAGAGCGGGCGATGCTTCACAACATCCTGCGTTTCCGCGAGGTGCGCGTGGAGGATGTCATGGTGCCGCGCGCCGACATCGAGGCGGTGGACGAGTCCGTGACGATCGGCGAACTGATGGTCATATTCGAGGAGTCCGGCCGCTCGCGCATGCCGGTCTACAGCGAGAGCCTCGACGACCCGCGCGGTATGGTTCATATCCGTGACCTGCTCGCCTATGTCACCAAGCAGGCGCGCAACAAGCGCCGCGCCGGCAGCCGCAACGGCAACGGGGCGGCAAGCGGCGAGAAGCCGCCGTCACGGGCGCCGAAGGCGGAATTCGACCTGGCCCGCGTCGAGCTCGGCAAGACGGTCGCCGAGGCCGGCATCATCCGCCCGGTTCTCTTCGTTCCGCCGTCCATGCTCGCCTCGGATCTCATGGCCCGCATGCAGGCGGCCCGCACGCAGATGGCGCTGGTCATCGACGAGTATGGCGGCACGGATGGCCTGGCCTCGCTGGAAGACATTGTCGAAATGGTCGTCGGCGACATCGAGGACGAGCATGACGACGACGAGGCCATGATCTCGCGCACGTCGGACGACGTCTTCATCGCCGACGCGCGCGTCGAGCTTGAGGAGCTTGCCGAGACGATCGGAAACGACTTCGACATCCGTGAGCAGCTTGAGGACTCCGACACGCTGGGCGGCCTGATCTTCTCGGCGCTCGGGCGAATCCCGGCGCGCGGCGAGGTGGTTCAGGCTCTGCCGGGCTTCGAATTTCACGTCCTCGACGCCGATCCGCGGCGTGTGAAACGGGTGCGCATCACGCGCAAGCGGGCCGCCACGCGGCGGCGTCAGCCGAGAACCGAGGCCGGCGCCCCGGATGCGGCACCCTCCGGAACGGGCGAGACAGAGCGCGAGCCCGCCGCCTGACGCCGTGGACCTGCGCCTCGCCGGGCTTTTCCGGGCGGTGCGCAGGTCCACGAGCAGGACAAGTCCCCCTTTTTTTGGAAGACTCTGGACCGGCTGATTCGGTTGGCCTGGTGGAGAGGGGATTCCATGGAGCGTCTCGCGGGCGGGGTCATGTTGTTGTCGGGCTGGCGGCGGGCACTGATGGCGTTCTCGGCAGGACTCATCGGCGTCGTCGCCCTGCCGCCCTTCGGCTTTTTCGCGGCCCTCTTCCTGTCCTTCACGATCCTGGTATGGCTCGTTGACGGGGCGACCGGCGAGGCCGGATCGGGGTGGGTGCGCCGCCTGCTTCCGGCGTTCTGGATCGGCTGGTTCTTCGGCTTCGGCTATTTCCTGGGCGGGCTCTGGTGGCTTGGCAACGCGCTCCTCGTTGAGGCGGAGGATTATGCCTGGGCGCTGCCGCTCGCCGTCCTCGGCCTGCCCGCGTTCCTCGCCCTCTACTACGGGCTGGCGACAGCCGCCGCCCGCCTGTTGTGGTCTGACGGCGCCGGCCGACTTGCCGCCCTTGCCGTCGCATTCGCCGCCGCCGAATGGCTGCGCGGGACGCTCTTCACCGGTTTTCCGTGGAATGCCGTCGGATACGGCCTGATGCCGGTGCCGCTGATGATGCAGTCGGTGAAGCTCGCCGGCATGGACGCCATGAACCTCATGGCCGTCTTCGTCTTCGCATCGCCGGCATTGCTCGGCACGCGCCGCGGCGCGCGGCGCGGTCTCGCGCTTGCGGGCGTCGCGCTGGTCGCCCATCTCGGTTATGGCGTTTACGAATTGCGGTTTTCGCCCGACCCCGCCGCGACGGGGACGGGCGTGCGCATCGTCCAGCCGGTCATCGACCAGGCGATGAAGCTTGACGACACCGTGCGGGCGGAGATCTTCGAGCGCCATCTCGCCCTGACGGCGGCTCCTCCCGGAAACGGCGGGCGCAAGCCGGAGATCGTGATCTGGCCGGAAACCTCGATCCCCTTCATCCTGACCGACAATCCGGACGCGCTCGTGCGGATTGCCGAGGTTCTCGACGACGACCAGACCCTGATTGCCGGCGCGGTCCGGATGGAAGCTGCCGGCGCGGGCAAGCCGCCGCGCTACTACAATTCGATCTATGCGATCGATGGCAAGGGCCAGATCATCGGCGCGGCCGACAAGGTGCATCTCGTGCCGTTCGGGGAATATATGCCGTTCGGCCCGCTTCTGGAGTCCTGGGGTATCAATGCGGTCGCGGCCATGCCGGGCGGGTTCTCGGCGGCGCGGGAACATCCGTTGCTGCGTACGGCCGGCGGGCGGAGCTTCTATCCCCTCATCTGCTATGAGGCGATTTTTCCGCAGGAGATCACCGCGGATGCCGCGCAGTCCGACGCGCTTCTCAATCTCACGAACGATGCCTGGTTCGGCAATACGCCGGGCCCCTACCAGCATTTCCGGCAGGCGCAGGTGCGCGCGGTACAGACAGGTGTGCCGCTGGTGCGGGCGGCCAACAGCGGCATTTCTGCGTTTGTCGATTCGAAGGGGCGAGTCGTATTAGGGCTTTCTTATAATATAGGTGGTTATATAGATTCAACTTTGTCGGGAAGTTCCGTTTCATATCAGGACATCGCTAAACAAAACCTAAGGTTTTATATTCTGCTGGCAATGGCACTTTTAACAGCTCTTGTTTCGCGCTTTGGTTTCATTAGAGCGAAGAATTGACCGGAAACCCCTAAAATTGCATAGTGGCCTGGAACGTTGCGGCGCGACTAGAATGGCGCGGTTGAAATTCTTCAATACAACGTTACGTTACGTACGCGGAGCCGGCGAGGCTTGCGGTGGGGAACTGGGGCATTTCGCGTTAGGAAACACACATGAGCGAGAACAAGAAAAAGCCGAATCCGATTGACATTCACGTTGGCAGCCGGATTCGCTTGCGTCGCACCATGCTCGGAATGAGCCAGGAGAAGCTGGGGGAAAGTCTCGGCATCACCTTCCAGCAGATCCAGAAATACGAGAAGGGCACCAACCGCGTCGGGGCAAGCCGCCTGCAGAACATTTCCAGCATCCTCAATGTCCCCGTCTCCTTCTTCTTCGAGGACGCTCCCGGCGAGGGGGTCGGCGTGGCGAGCGGCCTGTCCGAGGCAACAAGCTCGAATTACGTCGTGGACTTCCTCTCCTCCGCCGAGGGGCTGCAGCTCAACCGCGCCTTCGTCAAGCTTACCGATCCGAAGGTCCGGCGCCGGATCGTCGATCTGGTCAAAGCGCTGGCCGCCGAGAACGTCGACAACGACTGATTCCTGTTCAAACGGACACGCCAGGGCGGGCGACCTCCGGTTCGCCCGCCCTGGCGTGTCCGGCGCATCTCTTTTTAGATATAAAGATATATTTATGTCGTTGTGTGCTTGTTTTTCGTGTGTGAACTGACTAACAGATTCACGTCATCTTCTTTGAGGGGAATTCCCGATGCGCAGCAGCTATCTCTTCACCAGCGAATCCGTGGCGGAAGGGCATCCTGACAAGGTGTGCGACCGGATTTCGGACGAAATCGTAGATCTGGTCTACCGCGAGGCAGCCAAGACGAAGGTCGATCCGTGGTCCGTCCGCATTGCCTGCGAGACGCTGGCGACCACCAACCGTGTCGTCATCGCCGGCGAGGTACGCCTTCCCGCGAGCCTGATGAAGAAGGACAAGGACGGCCGGGACGTCATCAATCCGTCGAAGTTCAAGTCTGCGGCACGCAAGGCGATCCGCGACATCGGCTACGAACAGGACGGGTTCCACTGGAAGACGGCCAAGATCGACGTGCTGCTGCACTCCCAGTCCGCCGACATCGCGCAGGGTGTCGACAGCGCCGCCGATCAGCAGGGTGACGAGGGTGCCGGCGACCAGGGCATCATGTTCGGTTACGCCTGCAAGGAGACCGCCGAGCTCATGCCGGCGCCGCTCTATTACTCACACCGCATTCTCCAGCTCCTCGCAGCCGCCCGCAAGAAGGGCGAGGGCGACGCCGCCAGGCTCGGGCCGGACGCCAAGAGCCAGGTGACGGTCCGCTACGTTGACGGCAAACCCGCCGATGTGGCCTCGATCGTGCTGTCGACGCAGCACCTCGACGAGGACTGGGACTCCGCGAAGGTCCGCCAGGTCGTGGAGCCCTACATCCGCGAGGCTCTGTCCGACATCAAGATCGCCGACGATTGCGTCTGGTACATCAATCCGACCGGAAAGTTCGTGATCGGTGGGCCTGACGGCGACGCGGGCCTGACCGGCCGCAAGATCATCGTGGACACCTATGGCGGCGCTGCGCCGCACGGCGGCGGAGCCTTCTCCGGCAAGGACACGACGAAGGTCGACCGCTCCGCCGCCTATGTCGCGCGCTATCTCGCGAAGAACGTCGTGGCGGCCGGTCTTTCCGAGCGCTGCACGATCCAGCTTTCCTACGCGATCGGCGTCGCGCAGCCTCTGTCTGTCTATGTCGATCTTCATGGCACGGGAGCAGTGACGGAAGACCAGGTCGAGGCGGCCATCCGCAAGGTCATCGACCTCTCGCCGTCGGGCATCCGCCGTCATCTCGACCTCAACAAGCCGATCTACGCGAAGACGTCCGCCTATGGTCATTTCGGCCGCAAGGCAGGCCGCGACGGTTCCTTCTCGTGGGAGCGTCTCGACCTCGTCAAGCCGCTCAAGGATGCAATAAGGAACTGAGCCGCCGATGAGCGAAGGCGAGCGCCGCCAACGGGCGACCGAAGCGTTTTTCGGTCGCCGCAAGGGCAAGCCGCTGCGGGAGCGGCAGGCGAGTCAGTTGACGGCGCTGCTGCCGCGACTGCGCCTCGATCCCGCCGGGCCTGCACCGGGTGACGTTGCCGAGCTCTTCGGCTTCGTTGCGGACCGCGTCCGCCTCGAAATCGGTTTCGGCGGCGGCGAGCACCTGATGCATCGCGCGCTGGAGGCGCCGAACACCGCTTTCATCGGCGTCGAACCCTTCGTCAATTCCATGGCGAAACTGCTTGGACGTGTGGAGCAGAGCGGCGCGCGCAACATCCGGCTCTATGACGATGACGCGACCGAACTCCTCGACTGGCTGCCATCGCATTCCCTGGACCAGATCGATCTTCTCTACCCGGATCCCTGGCCGAAGAAAAAGCACTGGAAACGGCGTTTCGTCTCGAAGGTCAATCTGGATCGATTCGCCCGCGTGCTGAAGCCGGGCGGTCTCTTCTGTTTCGCGTCCGACATCGATACCTATGTCAACTGGACGCTGCAGCACTGCGCGGCGCATCCCGCGTTCGTTTGGACGGCGGACAATGCCGCGGACTGGCTCACACCCTTTGCGGGCTGGCCGGGTACCCGTTACGAAGCCAAGGCACGGCGCGAGGGGCGCAGCTCGGCTTATCTCACCTTCCAGCGGCTCTGAGCCGCCGGACGGTCAGTGCAGGCTGACGGTGCGCAGCTCGTCTTCGGCCGCCTTGTAGAAGGTGCTGGAGCGGTTGTCGGTCAGGAGGATCGGCGTGCCGTCCGCCCCGAAAAGAGCCCACAGATCGAGATCCGGATCGATTTCCGGCGCTTCCGGGAAGCAGCGCGATACCTCGTCGGCGCGCATCTTGCGGATATAGCCGACTTCGCCTGCGCCGAGATGCGCGAGGTCCGCCTTCGAAACCTGGGGGGTAAGTGACTTCAGTCCCATGATCGCCTCCGTGGCTGGGAGCCGGAAGGTCCGGCTGTCCGCACGCCCGCGGTCACGACGATCCGGCGGTGCGTCCGGCATACTCAGTCTAGTCGCATGTCGCTCCCGCGAATGTTCCGCAGGGAACGGCGCATGATCTAGTCTGGTACGGAAATGTTAATTTTCTTTACCATGCGTTCCGGCTCCGGCCGCATGAGGTCGATGGAGAGCAGGCCGTTGCGCAATTCGGCGCCGAGCACGCGCATTCCGTCGGCGAGGACGAACATGCGCTGGAACTGCCGGGCTGCAATCCCGCGGTAGAGATAGTCCCGCTCGCCGGCGTCGTTCTGGCGACCGCGCACGACAAGCTGGTTCTCCTCGGTCGTCACATCCAGCTCCTCCTCGGAGAAGCCGGCGACGGCAAGCGTGATGCGAAGCCGTTCCGGCAGGCCGGCGCCGTCGTCGGCGCGAAGGCGTTCGATATTGTAGGGAGGGTAGCCATCGTTGCCCTTGGCAATACGCTCAAGGGTCTTTTCCATGGCATCGAAGCCCAGCAGAAGCGGGCTTGTGAAGGGAGTCATTCTCGACATGCGCTAGTCCTTGCCTTCAAGCGACCATCCCAAGGCCCGAAACCGGCGCCTTGATATTCAGCAATATGGGGACTGGGCGTGTTCGGCGCAAGGCGCTTGCGGTCGGCGCGTCTGCAAATATAGTCGCCGCCAGTCCGGGCGCGCCGCAGCGCGATTCCGCAGCGCCACCACAGGGGAACAGATGCCGCAGCCACGCAAAATCATCATCGACACCGATCCGGGACAGGACGACGCAGCCGCCATCATGCTGGCGCTCGGGAGCCCGGAGGAGCTCGACCTTCTCGGGATCACCACGGTCGCCGGCAACGTGCCGCTGCAACTGACGCAGCGCAACGCGCGGATCGTCTGCGAACTGTCGAACCGGCCGGACGTGAAGGTCTTCGCCGGTGCGGACCGTCCCGTCGCCCGGCCGCTGGTGACCGCGGAGCACGTGCACGGCAAGACGGGTCTTGACGGTCCTGTGCTGGAGGAGCCGCGCATGGCGCTGCAGGCCCAGCATGCCGTCGATTTCATCGTCGAGTGCGTCATGACGCACGAACCGGGCGAGGTGACGCTTTGCACGCTCGGACCGCTCACGAATATCGCGCTCGCCTTCGAGAAGGAGCCGCGGATCGTTGCCCGTCTGCACGAGATCGTCATGATGGGCGGCGGCTTCTTCGAGGGTGGCAACATCACGCCCGCTGCCGAGTTCAATATCTTTGTCGATCCGGAAGCCGCCGACCGCGTGTTGCGCGCGGGCGTGCCGATCGTCATGATGCCGCTGGACGTCACGCACAAGGTCCTGACGCTCAGGCGGCGCGTCGAGCGGATCAAGGCCATCGGCAGCCGGGCGGCAGTGGCGATGGCCGAGATGCTGGAGTTCTTCGAACGCTTCGACATCGAAAAATACGGCTCGGACGGCGGCCCGCTGCACGATCCGACCGTCGTCGCCTACCTGCTCAAGCCGGAACTCTTCAGCGGGCGCGACTGCAACGTCGAGATCGAGGTGGCGTCGTCGCTGACTGTCGGCATGACCGTCGTCGACTGGTGGCATGTGACGGACCGCAAACGCAATGCAAGGGTGATGCGGGACATCGACGCCGAAGGGTTCTTCGAGTTGCTGACCGAGCGACTTGCACGGCTCTGAGCGGCAACGCGGCATGCGATCCGGCACCCGGTGGGCGGGAAGGGCGGCCGAACCGCGGAGATGCGGCTCCATGCCGGGATGCTGGCGTTTATGACCGCTGCGCGGTTGACCTCCGCCCGGAAACGAACGGCGCCCGAAGGCGCCGTCGTCAGATTGACATGGACGAGGTCTCAGAACTCCTCCCAGGCATCCTGCGCCAGCGCCGTATTGCCCGAAACCTGCGGAACGGGGCGGACCGGGGTGGCGCGCTGGAGCGCCGGTGCATAGGCGGGGGCCGATCGCGTCGCCGGCGCCGCGACCGCCGAGCCTGCACGGAAGCGTGCGACGAGCGACTTCAGCGTCTGTGCTTCCTCGTTCAGCGCCATGCTCGCGGCGGTGGTCTCTTCCACCATTGCCGCATTCTGCTGGGTCACCTGGTCCATCTGGTTGACCGCAGAGTTGATCTCACGGAGGCCGACGGCCTGTTCCGAGGCGGAGCCTGAGATCTGCCGGATGAGCCCGTTGATCTGCAGGACCTGCGCGGCGATCGTCTTCAGCGCGTCGCCCGTCCGGCCGACGAGGTCGACGCCTTCGCGCACCTGGACTTCCGAAGCGTTGATCAACGCCTTGATTTCCTTGGCGGCGTTGGCGGAACGCTGTGCCAGCTCGCGCACCTCCTGGGCCACAACCGCGAAACCCTTGCCGGCCTCGCCGGCGCGTGCCGCCTCGACGCCGGCGTTCAGCGCCAGCAGGTTCGTCTGGAAGGCGATCTCGTCGATCACGCCGATGATGTTGGAGATCTCGCCGGAAGACTTCTCGATCCCGTGCATCGCGGTGATTGCCTTCTGCACCACCTCGCCGGATTTCGCCGCATCGGCGCTCGCGACCTCGACGGACTGCGCCGCGACGCGGGCATTGTCGGCGCTCGAATTGACCTGCGACGTCAGCTCGTCGAGTGCCGCCGCCGTCTCCTCGAGGCTTGCCGCCTGCTGTTCCGTGCGGTGCGAAAGGTCAGCTGCACCGTTCGAGATTTCGCTCGTCCCGTTGCCGATGTTGCCGACGGACGCATTGACGGTCTGGATGGTCTCCTCGAGGCTTGCCATCGCCGAGTTGAAGTCGGTCTTGAGCTTCGCGTATTCGCCCGGGAATTCACCGGAGAGACGGAAGGCGAGGTCGCCGGACGAGAGATGGGAAAGCCCGTCGCCGAGGCGGGCGACGATGTCCCGCTGCAGGACGCCGGAGGCACTGCGTTCGGCTTCGGAACGCAGGCGCTCCTCTTCCGTCAGTTGGCGCTGCGCCGCTGCATCGGCCTCGAGCCGCTTCGTGTCGGCAAGCTGGTGGCGGAAGCCCTCCAGCGCTTTCGCGACGGCGCCGGTTTCGTCGTCGCGGTCCTGGCCGGAGACCGCATTGCCGTACTGTCCGCCGCTGAGCTGCGTCACGTCATGGACGAGGCCGGCAAGCGGCTTCTGGACGAAACGGCGCACCGCGGCGTAGAGACCGAGCAGCACGGCCGCGAGGACGATCAGCCCGCCGGCGATCATCATGTAGGTCTGGTCCATGACCGGCGCGTTGATCGCGGACCGCGGAACGTCAACGAGCACGATCCAGCTCGTGTTCACGTCCGGCAGGGCAAAGGGATAGACGACGCGATCGAAGGATTCGAACTCATCGAAGGTCAGGTTCTCGATACGGCCGACCTTGCCGGACGCGAGCGCTTCCTTGACGATGTCCGCGCCCTGGCCCTCGTATTCCTTCATGAGCAGGTCGGGGATCGGCGAGACGAGCCATTTGCCGCTCTGGGAGAGCAGCGTCACGCGGCCCGAACCGAAGGGGCGCAGCGCCGAAAGCTTGTCCGACAGGGTCTTGAGCGAAACGTCGACGCCGCTGACGCCGATGAGCTTGCCGTTGGAGACCACCGGATAGGCGATCGAAGCCATCGCCGTGTTGGAGCCGGTGGAGGTCTCGGTATAGGGCTGCGTCATCGCGCCCTTGCCACTCTTGGCTGCGAGCGAATACCATTCGGCCTTGTAATCGGAATCGAAGGTTGAGAAGGAGATACCGTCCTTGCCCTTGGTCCAGTAGGGATTGAAGGTTCCGTCCTTGGCCGCGCCGAGTTCGGTCTGGCCGGCAAGCTCAGTCGCCTTGCCGTCGAAGGCCGCCGGCTCTTCCGCAAACCAGCTTCCGAAGGCGAAGGCGTTCTTTTCGACATTGGTCTTGAGGAACTCGATGGTCATCTTCCGGTCGAGAAGGCCGGCCTGGTGGCCGTTGCCGACGACGCCGGCCATGGAGCGCGCGGCGCCCGCCAGCTCGGCGATATTGCTCCCGATGTCCGACGCGATCGCCTTGGCCTGGGCATCGGCATCGGCATAGACAAGCTTCGCCACGCGGTCCTGCGTTTCGGAGATCAGAACGAAGTTGGAGGCGAGCATGACGATCGCGATCGTTCCGCCTGTCACGGCCATGAGCTTCGTCGCGAGCGACTTGGCCTTGAAACTGAACATGAAGTATCCTCACGAACTGGGCAAATCGCTCACCGTGGTGGTGGCGAAGCGGTGAAGTCAAACTTGAAGGGAAGCTCCGTCATGGAGGAGGCGATGCCGACCGGCATCGAAGGCGGGAGATCCTGATCCTGCGGAAGTCCGACCGTCATCCTTTGATTAACCTAGAGAATATTAATAAAACGCGAAATGAACGTCGTGGATACTGGTCGAAATATCTGCGTCATTCTGCCGCGTGCCCGGGCGCGCGTCTCCGGCTGTGCAACTCCCTTGCTTCAGGATCGACCGCGATGCCCGCTTGCCGTCAAGGCTGGATGATCAGCCAGTTTGCAAGTGTGCCTCGACCTCCTCTGCCATCGGGATCGACGGCTGCGCGCCGCGTTTCAGGCAGGCAAGCGAGCCCGCGACGGCGGCGCGCCGCAGGGCGCGGTCGAAATCGAGGCCCTGGTCCAGCGAGGCGGCCAGGTAGCCGCAGAACGTGTCGCCGGCGGCGACCGTGTCGACCGGCTCGATCACCAGACCCTTGGCCCTGTGCATGTTGCCGTCGCGGATGGCAACGACGCCATCAGCACCGAGCGTCACGATGATCGTCTGGCCGGATGCGGCGTGCAGTCTGCGCATGGCCGCCTCGCGGGCCTCGGGAGAGAGAGCGTTCTCGCCGGCGAACAGCTCGAATTCCGTCTCGTTGGCGACGAGGATGTCGGCCTTGGCGCCGAGCCGCCGCGCCTCGGGCGTCAGCGGCGCGAGGTTGATGACGGAACGCACGCCGCGCTTCCGTGACTCGTCGAGCGCTGTCTCCACGGCCGCGGCCGGTACTTCGAGCTGCAGCATGACCGTGTCCCGCGGCCGCATGCTTCCGATCGCCGTAAGGGCGTCGCTGGCGGTCACCTCGCCGTTGGCGCCCGGCACGACGACGATGACATTTTCCCCGTCGCCGCCGACGAGGATGTGCGCGGTTCCGGTCGGTGATGCCGTCTCGCGTATCTGCGACAGGTCGGTGCCGGCATGGCGCAGCAGCGCCAGCGCCTCGTCCGCGAAGGCGTCGCCACCGACGCAGCCTGCCATGCGGACGGGCGCCCCGGCGCGGCGGGCGGCCAGCGCCTGGTTGGCACCCTTTCCGCCCGCCGCTGTCTGGAAGCTGCGGCCGGCCACGGTTTCGCCCGGGCGCGGCAGGCGCTCGGTCGTGGCGATGAGGTCCATGTTGATGGAGCCGAAGACAGTGATCATGTGAAGGCGTTCCGTCCCTTGTCGTTGGCCGGACAGTGCCCGAGCGGATCAGTCCTCGTCAACCACCCGCAGACGAAGCTGGCCGGTCCGGCTCTCCGCCGATCGTTCGGGGGAGCCGGACGGCGCCGGGTCTGCAACGGCCTGCTCCAGCTCGAGCTCGCCGATCCGCGCACCCCGCCGTGCGAGCTTCTCCGTCGAGGTCAGGATCTGGTCCACGTCCTTCTGTGCGGCGGTGAAATGCCCGTGCAGCTTGCGCACCCGATCGTCGAGCCGCGTCAGGTCGTCCATCAGGCGCGTCACCTCGCCCTGGATGACATGCGCCTGCTCGCGCATGCGCTGGTCCTTCAGGAGTGCCTGGAGCACCTGGATCGACAGAAGCAGCAGGGACGGGGAGACGATGACGACCCGCGCGCGATGCGCCCGCTGCACGATGCCTTCGAAATTCTCGTGAACGCTGGCGAAGATCGATTCGGACGGCACGAAGAGGAACGCGGTATCCTGGGTCTCGCCCGGCAGCAGGTACTTCTCCGCGATGTCCCGGATATGCACCTCCATGTCGCGGCGGAACTGCTGTGCCGCCGCCTTGGCCGCTTCCGGCGCCTCGGCCGTGCCCATCGCGTTCCAGGCCTCCAGCGGGAACTTCGCATCGATCACCAGCGGCGGCTGGCCGTTCGGCATGCGGATCGTGCAGTCCGGACGTGCCCCATTGGTAAGCTGTGGCTGGAACTGGTAGGCGCCGATCGGCAGCCCGTCGGCGACGATCGTCTCCATGCGCGACTGGCCGAAGGCGCCGCGCGTCTGCTTGTTGGAGAGAATGGCCTGCAGCCCGACGACGTCTTTTGCCAGCGACTGGATGTTCGTTTGCGCCGTGTCGATCACGGCGAGGCGCTCCTGCAGCCGGCGCAGGTTCTCGTGCGTCGCCCGCGTCTGCTCGCTGATGGAACTGCCGAGCTGCCGCGTCAGCCCGTCGAGCCGCTGGTTGATCGCCTGGTTGGTCTCCGCCTGCCGCGCACCGAACACGTCCGTCATGGCCGCGACCCGCCCCTGCAATTCGGTTTGTGCTTTCAGCAATTCGGCGAATCGGGCGTTCGATTCTTCGATCGCGGCGTGCTGCCGGGTCGCCCGGCGGCGTGCGAGAAGCATCGTCGCAACCACGACCAGAAAGCCGAAGACGGCAAGGAGGGCGAACATCGGCTGGCGCGCAAGCGTGTCGGCGGCGTCGGCAAGGCGCGAAAGGAAGGGAACCTCTTGATTCATCGGCGCAGCATAGCACCGATTTACGGCATGACCAGATCATAACGTGAACAAACGGGTGAGGCCCGGCCCCGTGGCGCGGTCGCGACGATTGAAAGCGCGCGAGCAACAGGCTATGGGAGGCAAATGACCATCAAGCCGCTGATAATCCTTCCCGATCCGCTCCTGCGCCAGTCGTCGGCGCCGATCGAAACCGTCGATGCCGACGTGCGCCGCCTGGCCGACGACATGCTCGAAACCATGTATGACGCCCCGGGGATCGGCCTTGCCGCGATCCAGATCGGCGTCCCGCGCCGCCTGCTTGTGCTCGACGTCTCGAAGGACGGCGAGGAGAAGAGCCCGCTCGTCTTCATCAATCCCACGGTCGTGGCCTCCTCGGAGGAGCGCTCCGTCTACGAGGAAGGCTGCCTGTCGATTCCGGACTATTACGCCGAGGTCGAGCGGCCGGCGGCCATTACGGTGGACTATGTCGATCGCGACGGCAGGCGGCTGACGATCGAGGCCGATGGGCTTCTCGCGACCTGTCTGCAGCACGAGATCGATCATCTGAACGGCGTCCTCTTCATCGACTACATTTCGAAGCTGAAACGCGAGATGGTCATCCGGAAGTTCACCAAGGCGGCGAAACTGCGCGGCGCGAAGGCGCTCTGAGGACAGTGCCCGCGCGGTGCGTCCGTGCCGCCGTTCCCGCCGCTTATGCCACAACGGGGGCCAGCATGGCGCTACGCATCGTTTTCATGGGCACGCCCGACTTCTCGGTTCCGACGCTCACGGCGCTCGCGGAGGCGGGACACCGGATCGTTGCGGTCTATTCGCAACCACCGCGTCCCGCCGGGCGGCGCGGTCTCGAGCTGCAGGCGTCGCCGGTCCATGCCGCCGCGGACCTGCTCGGCGTGCCGGTCTTCACGCCGGTGAACTTCAGGGACGAGGCGGACCGCGCGGCTTTCCGTGCGCTTGACGCCGATGTGGCGGTCGTCGTCGCCTATGGCCTGCTGCTGCCGGAGGCGATCCTGTCGGGCACCCGGCTCGGCTGCTACAACGGCCATGCCTCGCTGCTGCCGCGCTGGCGCGGCGCGGCACCCATTCAGCGGGCAATCATGGCCGGCGACGGCGAGACCGGCATGATGGTCATGAAGATGGACAAGGGCCTCGATACCGGTCCCGTCGCGCTGACGCAGACCGTGGCGATCGGCGACGACATGACGGCGGGCGAGCTGCACGACCGGCTGATGCAGGTCGGCGGGCGGCTGATGGTCGAGGCGATGGACAGGCTGGAAGCGGGCGACCTGCCGCTGACGCCGCAGCTTGAAGACGGTGTGCTCTATGCCGCGAAGATCGACAAGGGTGAAACGCGCATCGATTTCACGCGTCCGGCGGCGGACGTCCACAACCATATCCGCGGCCTCTCGCCGTTCCCCGGAGCCTGGTTCGAGCTCGACGTCGCGGGCCGTCCCGAGCGCGTGAAGGTGCTTTTGTCGCAGAAGGCCGAGGGCCGCGGCCGGCCCGGCGAGGTGCTGCCGTCGGACGGCCTTGTCGTCGCGTGCGGCGACGGCGCCGTCCGGCTCGTCCGCCTCCAGAGGGCCGGCGGAAAGCCGCTCGCCGCCGACGACTTCCTGCGCGGCACGCCGGTGCTGGCCGGCACGGTGCTTCGCTGATGCCGCGCTATCGCCTCACCATCGAATATCACGGCGGTCCCTATGTCGGCTGGCAGCGGCAGGACAATGGCCCGTCGGTGCAGGGTGCGGTGGAGGCGGCGATCCTGTCGCTGACCGGAGAGACTGTCAGCATCCGCGGCGCCGGGCGCACCGATTCCGGCGTGCACGCCATGGGTCAGGTCGCCCATGCCGACCTGTCGCGATCATGGAAGGAGCATACGCTGCGCAACGCACTCAACGCCCATCTCGGGCTTGCCGGCGAGCGCATTGCCATTCTCGCCGCCGCCACGGTCGACGACGCCTTCGATGCGCGCTTCTCCGCCCTGCGCCGGCACTATCTCTATCGCATCGTTTCGCGCCCCGCGCCTCTCGCCCTGGAGGCCGGCCGCGCCTGGTTCGTCGCCAGGGCGCTCGACCATGAAGCGATGCACGCGGCGGCGCAGGTGCTGGTCGGCAAGCACGATTTCACCACCTTTCGCGCGGCGCAATGCCAGGCGAACAGTCCGGTGCGCACCATCGACCGCCTGGACGTCACGCGCAGCGGCGACCTGATCGAGATCAGGGCCACCGCCCAGAGCTTCCTGCACAATCAGATCCGTTCCTTCGCGGGCACGCTGAAGCTCGCGGGCGAGGGCAAGTGGGACGTCGATGACGTGCGCGCTGCGCTGGAGGCGCGCGACCGCAAGGCCTGCGGCCCCGTGGCGCCGCCCGACGGCCTCTATTTCATGCAGGTCGACTACTGAAGCGTCAGAGCGCGACGGGCAGCGTGCCGAAGAACTTCTGCAGGCTCTGGCCGACGAGCAGCGGCGGCATGACGAAGAGCGCGGTGATCGCCGCCGCCAGCAGTCCCTGTTTGGCCGTGCACATCCAGACGATCCGGTATTGCAGGATGATGCTCGCCCCGAAGACCGCATAGAGCAGCAGTCCGGCAAACGCGCCCGCCGAGGGGGCAATCAGCGTCACCGCGAAAGGCACGGCCGTCAGATAGGCCAGCGGGACGGCCATCCAGTTGCTTGCCGTCACGATCGTCGTCAGATGGCGTGCATAGCCGAGCGGCCCGGCGAGGGCCGCGATCAGGACGAGCGGAAACAGCCATCCGATGATGTCGATCGCCAGCATCTTGGCGAAGAAGCCCGGTCCGGCCGTGGTGCCTTCCGGCATGTTGCCGAGGAAATAGAGTCGCCAGGAGGCCCAGATGACGGCCAGCGCCGGTAGGCACCAGACAAAGGCCCAGAACGAACGCCGGAGGCCGCGCCAGCTGAGATCCAGCCAGCGAAAGCCGTCCTGCTGATGTCGGATCAGCAGCCAGATGCCGGTCAGGTAGTGCAGGACCTCGTCAAGACCGGGCATCGACGAACCAACGCTCCAGGAAGGTCTCGTAGATCTGGGTCAGGGTTTCGAGGTCGGCAAGGGCGACACGCTCGTCGACCATATGCATCGTCTGCCCCACCAGGCCGAATTCGACGACGGGGCAATAGTCCTTGATGAATCGCGCGTCCGACGTGCCGCCGGTGGTGGACAGCTTCGGTTCGCGGCCGGTGACGGCGCGGACCGCCTCCGAGAGCGACGCGATCAGCTTCTCGTCGCGGGTGAGGAAAACGTGGCTCGGCCGCTCCGCCCAGGCGATTTCGTAGGAAACCGGCGCCCGTCCCGGCCGGAGCCTTTCGCGCGCCGCAGCCTCGTCCAGCCGGCGTACGATCTCCGCCTGCACGGTCTCGGCACTCCAGGTGTCGTTGAAGCGGATGTTGAACCGGGCCGTTGCCCGGGCCGGAATGACATTGGTCGCCGGATTGCCGACGTCGATGGTCGTTACTTCCAGATTGGACGGTTGGAAGTTTTCCGTGCCGGCGTCGAAGGGCGGCCACATCAGCGCGTCGGCAAGCGCAAGCACGCCGCGCACCGGATTGTCGGCGAGATGCGGATAGGCTGCGTGGCCCTGCACGCCGCGGACGGTGATCGTTCCCGAGACCGAACCGCGTCGGCCGATCTTGATCATGTCTCCCAGTTGATCGGGATTGGTCGGTTCGCCGACGAGGCAGGCATCCCACCGTTCGCCGCGTTCTGCGGCCCATTGCAGGAGCTTGACCGTGCCGTTGACGGACGGACCCTCTTCGTCGCCGGTGATGAGGAACGAGATCGAGCCCGCCGGCGGACCGTGCTTTTCGACGTGACGTGCGACGGCGGCGAGGAAGCAGGCGATGCCGCCCTTCATGTCGACCGCGCCGCGGCCGTACATCTTGCCGTCGACGACCGCGGCGGCAAATGGGGGATGCGTCCAGGCCGCCTCGTCACCTGCCGGGACCACGTCCGTGTGCCCCGCAAACATCAGGTGCGGCCCCGCCGAGCCGAGCCGGGCATAGAGGTTTTCGACGTCCGGTGTGCCTGCGTCGCGCGCCGTCATGCGCTCGGTCCGGAAACCGAGCGGCGCAAGCATGGCCTCCAGCGCGCCGAGCGCCCCGCCTTCGGCGGGCGTCACGGACGGGCATCGGATGAGCGTTGCGAGATTGTCGACGGGATTGGCAGAATTCATGCGAAACACGACCGGTGTCAGATATCGTCAGTCGGGCGTTCACGCGCCGCCCATCGCAGACTTATCCGATCCCGCGGAGCCTGTCACGGGCGCCGATTGTCCTGCTTTCTGACAGGTACCAGTGGCAGCGTGTCGATCAGCACGATCTTCTGCCAGACGCGGCCGGAGAGACTGCTGGCGAGTTCCTCGATGTCGTTCACGGCATCGACCACCACCTCGTCATTGATCTCCTGGGCATAGAGTGCCGCCAGCTTTCCGGTGATCGACAGGAGCTCGGAGCAGTAGTCGAGATAGCGGGCGAGGTCGTTGCGATCCGTGATTCGGGCAGGCGAATGCTCGGTCGGCCGAAAATCCGGATCGAGCACGGCCGGATCCTTCGTCAGTTGGTGCATGTCGATGACATGGATGATCGAACGCAGGTCGTGCAGCCCATCGAGCACGCGCCGGCGCTTGATACGCTCCTCCAGCCGCACGAGCGTTACGAGGCCGAGCCCCGCGATGATCAGCGTGTTGATTCCGGCTTCGAACGTCTCCACCAGGTCGAAGGCGTTGGTCGAGAGGCGGTCGAAGGAGAGGAAGGTGCCGACGAACAGGAAGACGAGGCCGGCTGCCGCGATGACGGCGAGGATGAGCACGCGGAGCCAGACGATGGGGCGGGCAAGTTCGCGCGTCTGCCGGCCGATGTCCGCCGACATGCCCGCCACCTCGCGGGCGACGCCGAGCAGGCTCGACGCGGAAAACCGCTCCTCGATGCGCAGGGTCAGCTGGCGGCAGGTCCGTTCGATCTTCTCCGGATCAAGCCGCCTGTAGCGCGTCATGGCCAGTCTTTCGGACGGTTGGTGAAGGCGCCGTGGTCGTTCGGCCCGACCGAACCCGGCCAGACCAGGAAGGCCAGGAGCGCGAAGAAGGAGACGGCCGGCACGAAGAGGCAAAGCACGAGCGCCGCCGGCAGGTTCATGTCGTGCAATCGCTTGACGGTCAGCATGACGGAGGAGACCGTCGAAAGGGCTGCAGTGGCGAAAAAGCCGAGCGACCACCAGACGAAGCCGGGTGCTCCCTCCGGCGTCGCGACGAGCTGCGTCAGAAAGGCGGAGACCAGCATCAGCCAGAACAGCCAGGCGAGCGCGTAGAGGCTGCGGCCGACGCGGCCCGACCAGCCGAAGAAGAGCCAGGTCAGGTTTGGCGTCCTGTCTTCTCCGGCTGTCATCGGGGTCAATCCCTGAGAAGCTCGTTGATGCCGGTTTTCGAGCGGGTCTTCTCGTCGACCCGCTTGACGATGACGGCGCAATAGAGATTGGGGGCCGGCTGGCCATTGGCCATCGTGGCCCCCGAGCCCATCGAGCCGGCGACGACGACCGAATAGGGCGGCACTTCGCCATACATCACCTCGCCGGTCGCGCGGTCGACGATCTTGGTCGACTTGCCGATGAAGACGCCCATGCCGAGCACGGAGCCCTCGCGTACGATGCAGCCCTCGACAACTTCCGAACGGGCGCCGATGAAGCAGTTGTCCTCGATGATCGTCGGGCCGGCCTGCATCGGCTCCAGCACGCCGCCGATGCCGACACCGCCCGAAAGGTGCACATTTCTGCCGATCTGTGCGCAGGAGCCGACCGTCGCCCAGGTGTCGACCATCGTGCCCTCGCCGACATAGGCGCCGAGATTGACGAAGGAGGGCATCAGGATGGCGTTCGGCGCGATATAGGCGGAGCGGCGCACGACGCAGTTCGGCACGGCACGGAAGCCCGCCTTCTCGAACTCGTTGACGCTCCAGCCCTCGAACTTCGAGGGCACCTTGTCCCACCAGACCGATTCGCCCGGTCCGCCCTTGACGATTTCCATCGGGTTGAGGCGGAAGGAAAGCAGCACGGCCTTCTTCAGCCACTGGTTCACGGTCCAGGTGCCGTCCTCGCCGCGTTCCGCGACGCGGGCCCTGCCGCTGTCGAGAAGGTTGAGCGCGGCCTCCACCGCGTCGCGCACCTCGCCCCGCGTGGCGGTGTTGATCGCATCGCGCTCGTCGAAGGCGCGTTCGATGGTCGCGGAGAGGGCGGTGGCGGAGTTGTTCATGGGATTTCCTTAAACTTCGGTCACTATCCTTGAACCGGGATACCGGAAGGGCGATGGTTTCAGGCAGCGAGTCCTAGAGCATGAACCGGAAAAGTTGAAGTCCTTTTCCGGCGGATGCTGTCGCGTCCGCGCGGGGCTTCGCGCAGAGGGAAGGAACGCGCCGAATGGCGGGCTCCGATCGAAATGAAAGGCTCATCCGTTAGGGATGAGGCACGGCAACGGAACTGGAAATGGCAAAACTGAAGAAGCAGAATCTGCGCCGCAAGGATGGCGTCTGGGATCCCCTCGCAGACAGCGCGTTCGACAGGCACCGCGCCTCGGCCGTGCCGAGCACCCCGCAGTCCATGTCGCCGGCCTATCGCCTTGCCTATGTCGACGAAGACTTCCTCTGCCGCGAGGAACTGCGCCCGGTCCGCCTGCAGCTCGAGCTCCTGAAAGTGGAGATGATGCTCGCCGAGCGCGGCATCACGTCGACGGTGGTGATGTTCGGCGGCGCCCGCATCCCGGCGCCGGGAACCGACGCCTGGGCGGCGCGCAACGAGACGCAGCGGGCGAGCCTCGAGGCGGCCTCGGTGTATTACGACGAGGCGCGCAAGTTCGCGCGCCTCTGCTCCGAGCGCTCGGCCGAGCTCGGCTACAAGGAATATGTCATCGTCACGGGCGGCGGGCCGGGCGTGATGGAGGCCGGCAATCGCGGCGCGGCCGACGTCGGCGCTCCCTCGATCGGCCTCAACATCGTGCTGCCGCACGAGCAGGCGCCGAACGCCTATGTGACGCCGGACCTGAGCTTCAACTTCCATTATTTCGCGATCCGCAAGATGCATTTCCTCCTGCGCGCCAAGGCGGTTACGGTTTTTCCGGGCGGTTTCGGCACGCTGGACGAACTGTTCGAAACGGTGACGCTGATGCAGACCGGGCGCATGGCGCTCGTGCCGCTCATCCTGTTCGGCAAGGCTTTCTGGCAGAAGATCATCGACTTCCAGGCGCTCGCCGACTTTGGCACGATCGCCCCCGGCGACGTCGAGATCATGCAGTTCGTCGAGACGGCCGACGAGGCCTGGGACCTTATCGTGAAGTTCTACGAGAAGCTCGAGGCTGAGCAGGGCCGGGCTGCGGAATAGCCGCAGCCCGCGATCGTCAGCGTTCGGCGAGCCGCTCCAGGAAGCCGGCGAGATCCGAGGTGGTGTAATCCACGTGCTCGTCGGTTTCGGCGTATTTCTCCCAGGCGTCGGTGAAGACATGGCCGTCGTCGCGCGGCAGGAGCAGGACGGTCTTCATGCCGAGTGCCTTCGGCACCACCAGATTGCGCGGCAAATCCTCGAACATCGCCGCATGCACCGTGTCGACCCGATGCAGCGCCATGAACTTGTCATAGGTGCTGCCCGCCGGCTTCGGCACGTATTCGGCCGCCACGATGTCGAAGATGTCGTCGAAATGGTCGAGGATGCCGAGGGCGCGGGCCGCCATTTCCGCATGGCGGACGCTGCCGTTGGTGAAGATGAACTTGCGGCCGGGCAGGGCCTTGATCGCCTCGCCGAGCGCGAGGTCCGGCTTGAGCACGGCGTAGTCGATCGCATGGGCCTTGTCGAGGAAGTCGCCCGGCTCGACGCCGTGATGCAGCATCAGGCCCTGCAGCGTCGTGCCATGGTCGTGATAGTAGCGCTTCTGCAGCGTTCGCGCATCCTCGCGGGACAGGCCGAGCAGTTCCGACACATAGGCGGTCATGTTTCGGTCGATCTGGGCGAAGAGATCGACGTGGTGCGGATAGAGGGTGTTGTCGAGGTCGAACACCCAGTCGCGCACATGCGCGAAGTCGGACTTGTCGGGAAGCTGGCTCATGGCCGCCTTATGGCACGGCGGAGGACGGCGGTGAAGGAAATTTGCGGTCCGGTCCGCGCCGCTTGTGGATTCGGCGGCCGGTGCGTGCTAGCGGCCGGTCATGGAAATCTGGGTCATCATCACCGTCGCGGCCGCATTCCTGCAGAATGTGCGTTCCGCCATGCAGAAACACCTGAAGGGCGTCATGGGCACGACCGGCGCCACTTTCGTGCGCTTCGGTTTCGGCGTGCCTTTCGCGTTGCTCTACCTGGGCGCGCTCGTGGCAGTGCTCGACCGGCCGCTGCCGGTGCCGAATGCCGGCTTCCTTCTCTGGGCGACCGTCGGCGGCGGCGCGCAGATCGCGGCGACCTTCCTGCTCGTCCATCTGTTTGCGTTCAGGAACTTCGCGGTCGGCACGGCCTATTCGCGCACCGAGCCGGCACAGGCGGCACTCTTCGCACTGGTCTTCTTTGGAGAACGGGCCTCGATGGGCACGCTGCTGGCGATCGCCATCTCGGTGGCGGGCGTCATGATCATCTCGGTCGCCCGCAGTGTCGCGTCGCCCCGTGCCCTGCTGACATCGATCTTCAGCCGCACGGCGGCGGTCGGCCTGCTTTCCGGCCTGTTCTTCGGCCTTTCCGGCGTGTCATACCGCTCCGCGTCCCTGGCGCTCGCGCCGAGCCTGCCGTCTCCGGACTACATGATGCAGGCGAGCTACACGCTCGTCTTCGTAATCCTGCTGCAGACTGTGCTGATGTTCGGCTGGATGCTGTGGCGCGCGCCGGCCGAGATCGGCCGCGTCATCCACGCCTGGCGGCCGTCGCTCGTCGTCGGCTTCGTCGGCGCGACGGCGTCCTTCGGCTGGTTCATGGCGATGACGCTGCAGCAGGCCGCCGTGGTGAAGGCGCTGGCGCAGGTGGAGATGCTCTTCACCTTCGCCTCCACCGTCTTCGTCTTCCGCGAGCACATCAACCGATTGGAGATCCTCGGCTGCGCGCTGATCGTGCTCGGGGTGCTTCTGCTCTTGCTTGTCTGACCGGACGGAGGTTGACTGCTGACGGTTCGAATCGGGCCCGAAGGAGGAAACGCCATGGTCGATACGCTCGTCGCCCGCTGGCTGGAAACGCCGCTCGGGGAGATGATCGCCGTGGCGAGCGGGACCCATCTGCATCTCCTCGAATTTCACGACCGTGCGATCCTCGACAAGGAGATGCGCAGCATCGAGCAGCGGGCCGGCGCCGCGGTCGCGGAAGGCGACAATGCCGTGACCCGGCAGATCGCGGCGGAACTCGATGCCTATTTTTCAGGTGCCAGCGGTGACTTCCGCACGCCGCTCGAACCCCTGGGCTCGGATTTCGAAAAGGCCGTCTGGGCCGAGCTGCTGAAGATTCGGCTCGCCGAGACGGTATCCTACGGCGACATAGCCCGCACCGTCGCGACGATGGAGGCGGTGAGAGCCGTCGCCCAGGCGAACGGCGCCAATCCGATCGCCATCGTCATCCCCTGCCACCGCTGCATCGGCTCGGACGGCTCGCTCACCGGCTATGGCGGCGGCCTTTGGCGTAAGCGCTGGCTGTTGCGGCACGAGGGGCGGATGCGCCCCGTCGGGCTCTTCGCGCTCTGACCGGTTGGTCTCCGTCAGTTCGGCGTGAAACGGAAGCTGTCGATCACGATCTCAACCGGCTTGCCGTCGCTCGGCGGCGTGCCCTGGAAGGCCCAGAGGTTGATGTGCAGCGGCATCGGATCCTGGGGTATGCGCTTGCGGTACTGTTTCGGCGCGAAGGTCCAGCGGTGGATCACGCGCCCCTTGTCCGTCCGATGGCCTTCCCGGGACAGGAAGTCGATCGCCCTGCTGCGCCAGTCGAAGCTATGGGTGGACGCCGCGCCGCTGTTGAGCGTGAAGTCGAAGCTCTTCGTCGTGTAGTCGACGCCGCTTTCCGCCGGCCAGATCGAATAGTTGCCGATCGCGTTGGTCTTCCTGCCCCAGCGTGCAAATTCGATGTCGATCTCGTTCGTCGTGTCTTCGCCCACGTCGGCCGGCGGGTAGTTGAAGAGGCCGAGCACGACATTGCGGTCGAACTTGTCGACACGCCCCGACACCTTGAATTCGTATGTGCCGAATCCGAGGCGCTTCTTCGTGTAGACCTCGGCGGCGAACCATCGGCCTCCGCGCTTGTCGAGCTTCAAATGAAGCCGGCCCTGCTTGTCGAGCCAGGCGTTGGCGGGATCCCAGTTGTTCGGCCCTGGCCCGCCCTTGCCGGCGGCCCTGACGACGAAGTCATACCCGGAGAAGCGGAGGGTCTTTGCGACAGCACTCGCCGCGGTCATGGAGAGCGCCGCGAGCGGCAGCAGGAGGAGTGCGAGCAGCTTGGTAATCATGAAAAATCCCGGCGAATGCAACCGCCGGGATTTTAGGATCGAGCCTTGGAGAAAAACTTAACCGAAAGGGCAAAATGCGAGGTTACGGCACGATCAGCGTGCCGGCGCCGCGCTCCGTAAAGATTTCGAGCAGTACGGAATGGGCCGTCTTGCCGTTGAGGATCACGACGCCCTGCACGCCGGCCTGGATCGCCGTGATGCAGGTCTCGACCTTCGGGATCATGCCGCCGGAGATCGTGCCGTCGCTGATGAGCGCGCGGGCCTGCGCGACGGAAAGCTCCTTGATGAGCCGGCCGTTCTTGTCGAGCACGCCCGGCACGTCGGTGAGGAAGAGCAGGCGCGTGGCGTTCAGCGCCCCGGCGATCGCCCCGGCAAAGGTGTCGGCGTTGATGTTGTAGGTATGGCCGTCGCGGCCGGGGGCGACCGGGGCAATGACCGGGATCATCTCCGACTTGGCGAGCAGGTCAATCAGCGTGCGGTCGACCTCGACCACTTCGCCGACGAAACCGAGATCGAGGATGCGCTCGATGTTGCTGTCGGGGTCGATCACCGTCTTTTTCGCCTTTTCGGCGAAGACCATGTTGCCGTCCTTGCCGCAGAGCCCGATCGCCCATTCGCCCGTCTGGTTGATCAGCGCGACGATTTCCTTGTTGATCGAGCCGGCGAGCACCATCTCGACGATCTCGACCGTCTTGGCGTCCGTCACGCGCAGGCCACCCTCGAACTTCGATTCAATGCCCATCTTGGTCAGCATGGCGCCGATCTGCGGGCCGCCGCCGTGCACGACGATCGGATTGACGCCGGACTGCTTCAGCAGCGCGATGTCGCTTGCGAAGGCCTTGCCGAGTTCCGCGTTGCCCATGGCGTGGCCACCGTATTTCACGACGATGGTCTTGTTCTCGTAGCGCTGCATGAAGGGCAGCGCCTGCGCGAGAAGACGTGCCTGGGTTTCGCTTTCATTCGTCGTCATGGCGGCCTCGTGATTTGGACGGTCGCTTGTTTAACCGAAGTTTCATGACGAGGAAATGATCCGCGAAAAAGATATGGCCGTATCGGGAGCGAGCAAACGCGGGCAGCCGCGGGCCAGCCGGGCCTGATTGGCGCGCCCGCGGCGAAGGAATGAGGTGTGCCCGTGGCCAACGACGATCTGTCCTATCTCATCGGCCGCGTGTCGCTGCGCGATACGAAAAGCTTCGCCCGCCTCTACGCCGTGAGCAGTTCGAAACTTTTCGGCATCTGCCTGCGTATCCTGAAAGACAGAGCCGATGCGGAAGAGGCGCTTCAGGAGATCTATGTGAAGGTTTGGGAAAAGGCGGTGCGCTATGCATCGGTGGACGCAAGCCCCATGGCCTGGCTCGCGGCGATCGCGCGAAATCACGCGATCGATGTGTTGAGACGGCGAAGACCAGTGGCAAGCGAACTGGATGAGGCTTATGATATATTTGACCCGCAGGCCAATCCCGAGGAGGCGGCGCTGTTGCGCTCTGAGGGGCGGCGGATCGATACGTGCATGGGAGAGCTCCATCCCGATCGCGCATCCGCTGTCAGGCGGGCCTATGTCGAAGGACTGAGCTATGAGGAACTGGCCGCGCTTTACCAGCTACCTCTGAACACGATGAGAACCTGGCTCCGGCGGAGCCTGCTGAAGCTGAGAGAGTGCATGGATCGATGACGACGCCGCAGGACAAGGAAGAGCACGACTCCCATCGCGACGAGGTCATCGCCGGCGAATATGTCCTGGGCATCCTGTCGGCCGAGGATCGCCGCCGCGTCGAGGCGCGCCTTGCAAGCGACAGGCGGTTTGCGGCGCGGGTCAATCGGTGGGAGGAGAACCTGTCCTCCTTCAACGACGATTACGAGACGATCGCGCCGCCGTCGCAGATCTATGCGGCCGTCGAACGGCGCATCACGAGCGCCGGTGTCGGCGATGCGGTCATGTCCGGTTCGCTCGCGGGCGGGTTCTGGAACTCCGTCGTCTTCTGGCGATCGGTCTCGGCCGTCTCGATTGCGGCCGCTGCCGTCTTCGCCATGGCCGGCAGCGGTCTGTT
This sequence comes from Rhizobium alarense, assembly GCF_021555155.1. Classification (GTDB taxonomy): domain Bacteria; phylum Pseudomonadota; class Alphaproteobacteria; order Rhizobiales; family Rhizobiaceae; genus Rhizobium_D; species Rhizobium_D alarense. Next base: position 31,055 of record NZ_JAKGBU010000008.1, on the reverse strand, counting down.
TTCGCAGCGGATCGGAACGTCCGCACTGGTCGCCGAGCTTTCGGGCGACGACAGCGCGATTTCGCTCGTGGCGCGCTACGATGAGCGGGCGGGCGTTCTGCGCTTCACGCCCGTTGCCGCCGGCGCCGCCGAAGCGAAGTCGCTTGAGCTCTGGCTCGCCGAGGGCGACAAGCCTCCCGTCTCGCTCGGCGTGTTGCCGGAATCGGGCGAGGCTGCTCTTGCAATAAGCCAGGATGCGCATCGCAGGATCGCGGCCGGCGCCGTTCTTGCCGTCAGCGTCGAACCCTTTGGCGGATCGCCGACCGGCGCCGCGACCGGTCCGGTCATCGCGTCGGGTGCCGTGCGCGCGCGCTGATTGCCGGAAATGTAGAAAATTAAAAACCAGATCAATATTTTATTGGAATTCTGCGTTCGGCTGAAACTCTTCCCGAAAACCCTCCGTTGCTCGCAATGTTCCCCATGCGGGGAAAGCCATCCAGCCAGGAAGAAGCCCGGTTCCGGGCAGAGCAACAGGAAGGAAACAAGATGTTGAAGTCCACGATCCGCACCGCCGCCGCAGTCTCGATCGTCCTCGCAGGCGCCGTCGCTGCCCATGCCGAAAATCCGATGGTCGGCGGCGCGGCGATGTATGAAGACAGGAACATCGTCGAGAATGCCGTGAACTCCAAGGACCACACCACGCTCGTGGCCGCCGTCAAGGCTGCAGGCCTCGCCGAGACGCTGCAGGGGGATGGACCGTTCACCGTCTTCGCGCCGGTCAATTCGGCCTTCGAGGCGCTGCCCGCCGGCACGGTCGACACGCTGCTCAAGCCGGAAAACAAGGACCGGCTCACCGCGGTGCTGACCTGCCACGTTGTCTCCGCCAATGCCATGTCCGATGCGATCGGCAAGATGATCGCCGCCGACGGCGGCAATCATCCGGTGAAGACGGTCGGCGGCTGCATGCTGTCGGCCAAGATGGACGGCGACACGATCACCCTGACCGACGAGAATGGCGGCGTCGCCACTGTCACGATTGCCGACGTCAAGCAGTCGAACGGCGTGATTCACGTCATCGACAAGGTTCTGCTGCCGAAGGCCTGACGCGACGGCGCCGCCCGGGGTCACGGGCGGCGCAACTCCCCGGCGTCGGATTTCCGGCAGCCCTTGGCCGCCCGCCGCCGCCCTTTTTCGATCACGGCTGTTTGAGGCGAGTTGCTTTGGTTTGCGGCGGCTTGCGGCCTATGCTTCCGGCAACGGTGGCACATTGGAGAACGCGATGTTGCGGAGAGAGATGATCATGACGTCGGCAGCTACCTTCCTCTCGGCGCTCTTCGGCGGCGCGCGCGGCGCGCGGGCGGGCGAGGAATTCGAAATCGCGCATTCGGATGCCGAATGGAAGTCGATCCTTACGAAAGAGCAATATGCGATCCTTCGCGCCCACAGCACGGAAAGGCCGTTTACCAGCGCGCTCAACACGGAAAAGCGCAAGGGCCTCTTCCATTGCGCAGGCTGCGGCCTGCCGGTCTATTCGTCCGACGCGAAATATGACAGCGGCACGGGCTGGCCGAGCTTCTGGCAATCGCTGCCGGATGCCGTCGGCATGCGCGAGGACAGTTCGCTGTTCATGACCCGCACGGAATGCCATTGCCGACGGTGCGGCGGGCATTTCGGCCATATCTTCGACGACGGACCGCCGCCGACCGGAAAGCGTCACTGCATCAACGGCTTTGCGCTGACCTTCGCTGCAGCGGGCGCCTGACACCGGTCAGCGCGTGATGGTGCAGCCGATCGCCTCGCGAAGCACATCAAGGCCGCGGCCCTTCTCGGACGAGGTCGCAAGCACTTCCGGGAAGGCCGCCGGCCGCTTGCGGATTTTCTCTGCCGTTTCGGAGACGAGGCGGGGCACGCCCGCCTCCTTGATCTTATCCGTCTTGGTCAGCACGACCTGGTAGGAGACGGCGGCCTTGTCGAGCAGGTCGAGCACATCCTCGTCGTTCGGCTTGATGCCGTGCCGGCTGTCGATCAGCACGTAGACGCGCTTCAGGGTCGAGCGTCCGCGCAGGTAGTCGAAGACGAGCTTCGTCCAGGCGTCCACATGTTCCTTCGGGGCCTGGGCGTAACCGTAGCCGGGCATGTCGACGAGCGCCATCGGCGGCAAGTCGTCCTCGGCACCCGAATAGCCGTCGGGCACGAAATAGTTCAGCTCCTGTGTTCGCCCCGGCGTGTTCGACGTACGGGCGAGCCCCTTGTGGCCGACCAGCGCATTGATGAGCGACGACTTGCCGACATTCGAGCGGCCGGCAAAAGCGATCTCCGGCGGACCCTCCGGCGGCAGGAATTTCATGGCGGGCACGCCGCGGATGAAGATCCACGGTCGGCCGAAAAGCGGTTTGTCGTCTTTTGCGCGGCGGTCGGTCATCGAGCGGCTTTCTGCATGTCGTGCGCCCGGCTTCGAGCTTTTGCCGGCCAAAGTCAAGCCAAAGGCCGTGCGTGCCTTGCGATCCGCTACGCCACGGGCTGCGCGGCACGCGGCCTTTGCCGCCACATCTCGACGCCGAGATAGCTGAGCAGGGCAACAAGCACGATGGTACCGCCGACCAGCGTACGCGCATCCGGGATCTCTCCGTGCACGACGGCGACCCAGAGTGGCCCCAGCACTGTCTCCATCGTGCCGAGCAGGGCTGCGAGCGCCGACGGGATGAGCCGGGCGCCGGTCACAAAGAAGGCGAGGCCGAGGCCGAAGTTCAGGGCACCGAAGGCGATGAGGATCATGAGTTCGTAGGCGCTGACCGCGAGGCCGCCTGCCTGGCTCGCCGCGACGCTGCCGGCGATGACCGTTCCCAGGAAGGCGGCCGGTGTCATGCGGACATGGGCGTAGCGCCGGGTGATGATCGTTGCGGTGGCGAAGACAAAGGCGATCAGCAGCGCCAGAGCGTCGCCGATCGGCGAGACCTGTCCGGTGACCGAGCCGGACACCATGATCGCGACGCCGCCGATCACGACGGCAATGGCGATCCAGGTGTGGAAGGCGATGCGTTCCCGGAAAAGCAGCCAGGAGAGCAGCGCCGCGATCAGCGGCACGCAGGCCTGGATCAGCACGACATTGGCGACCGTGGTGTAGGAGAGCGCGAGGATGAAGGCGGTGGAAGCGATGGCGAAGCAGAGGCCGACGGCGATGCCGGGCCAGCCCATGCCGCGGATCAGGGTCCGGGTCGATGCGGCGCCGTCGCGCAGGAGCATGAAACCGTAGAGGAAGAGCGCCGCGAAGACCGACCGCCAGAAGACGGTCGTCCAGCCGTCCGCGATATCGAGGAAACGGGCGAGCATGCCGCCGAAGCTCCAGATGAGCGCCGAGAGGAAGACAAGCGCTGCGCCATAGGCCTGGCCGCGGCTGTCGGCGGAAGCTGCGGGCATGACGGGAGCGGACATCGACGCCTCGCAAGGGATGGAAACCGAGCGGATCATGCCTGATGATGACCGCGCCCGCGTCCGCAGCAGCGACGCGCCGCCGTCGCAACGACGGCAGTCCTGGAAAGATCGGGGTGAAAAAAGAACCCCGGACGATGCCGGGGTTCGGAGGGCTTCTGGCGCTATGCCGGCTATTTCGCCGGATCGCTGCTCTTCTTTCTGAACAGCGACTTCAGATTCTCGAACAGTTCGATCTTCACGCCGTGGCGCTTCATGATGGCTGCCTGCTGGATGATCGACAGCGTGTTGTTCCACGCCCAGTAGATCACCAGCCCGGCGGGGAAGGTCGCCAGCATGAAGGTGAACATCACCGGCATCCACGTGAAGATCATCGCCTGCGTCGGATCCGGCGGCGTCGGGTTCATGCGCATCTGCAGGAACATGGTGACACCCATGATGAGCGGCCAGACGCCGATCATCATGAAAGGCGGCACGTCAAAGGGCAGCAGGCCGAAGAGGTTGAAAAGCGACGTCGGGTCGGGGGCGGAAAGGTCCTGGATCCAGCCGAAGAACGGCGCGTGCCGCATCTCGATGGTGACGTAGATCACCTTGTAGAGCGCGAAGAACACCGGGATCTGCAGCAGGATCGGCCAGCAGCCGGCGATCGGATTGATCTTCTCTTCCTTGTAGAGCTGCATCATCGCCTGCTGCAAGCCCATCCGGTCGTCGCCGAATTTCGCCTTCAGCTCCTCCATCTTCGGCTGGACCTTCTTCATGTTCGCCATGGAGGCATATTGCTTGCTGGCGAGCGGGTAGAAGATCGCCTTGACGACGATGGTGGTGATGAGGATGGCGATGCCGAAATTGCCGAAATAGCGGAAGAAGAAGTCCATCATCTGGAACATCGGCTTGGTGAAGAACCAGAACCAGCCCCAGTCGATCATCAGGTCGAAGCGCGGAATGGAATACTGCGCCTCGTACTGGTCGATGGTCGGCACTTCCTTGGCGCCGCCGAAGAAGAGGTTCGTGACGTCCGTCGACTGGCCCGCGGCGATCGTCAGCGGATCCTGGCGGTAGTCCGCCTGGTAGCGTGGCCGGCCGTCGGAAAAATAGGAGAAGCGCGTTTCGTAGGCCGCCGACTGCGGCGGCACGAGCGCCGTCGCCCAGTACTTGTCGGTGATGCCGAGCCAGCCGCCCGTCGCCTTGCCGGGCGCGACCGTCGTATCTTCCTCGGTGTCGGCATAGTCGACCTCCTGCAGGCCGATGTCGCCGAGCACGCCGATGAAGCCTTCGTGCAGGACGTAGATACCCGGTTCGGCAGGTTTGAAGAACCGCGTCACGCGGCCGTAGGGCGACAGCGTCACGTCCGCCGCGCCGCCGTTGCGGATGCTGTCCTTCACCCGGAACATGTAGTGATCGTCGACGGAGATCGTCCGGGTGAAGACGAGGCCCTTGTCGTTGGTGAAGGTGAGCGTCACCGGCGTCGCCGGCGTCAGCTTGCCGTCGCCCTCCTGCGTCCAGGCGGTCTGCGGTCCCGGCACCTGGCCGGTCGCATCGCTGCCGACATAGCCGACCTCGCCAAAGTAGCCGTGATTGGTGTCGGCGGGGCTCAGAAGCGTGATGATCGGGCTCGATTTGTCGACGGTCTCGCGGAACTCTTTCAGCCGAAGGTCGTCGAAACGCGCGCCGGTCAGGTTGATCGAGCCCGCGAGTGCCGGCGTGTCGATTTCGACGCGCGCCGATTTTGCGACCGCCTGGTCGCGGTTCTCCGCGGCGGCACCCGGAACGGAGCCGTCCGGCAGGACCGTCTTCTCGCCGATGCCGGTGGACTGGGTCTGTGGCGCAGTCTTCTGAAGTTCGCTCTGTTGCGCCTCGATATTCGCCCGTTCCCGCTCAAGCTTCGGATTGACGTACAGGAACTGCCAGGCGACGAGAATCAGCACGGACAGGGCGATCGCCACGAAATAATTGCGGTTGTTTTCCATCATGTCTTCCCGGGAGCAGTGCGGCCCTGCTGCTTGTGTTTCTGCCTGGTCGCTATTCGGTCTCGGAGGCCGGCCTGGAGCGCGTCGAAGGAGGCAGTGAGCACCTCCCGTCTGGCAACCACCACATAGTCGTGTCCGGGCTCCATTGCAAACCCGGCAGATAGACGCACTGCTTCTTTGAGCCGGCGCCGCATTCGATTGCGCTCGACGGCGTTGCCATGTTTCTTGGTGACGGTGAAGCCGACACGCGGGGGCTCGTCCGGACAGTGCCGGTCGCGCACCTCAAGGAGGAACAGAGGACCCTTGCGTCTTTCGCCTTCGCGCACGAAAAGAAACTGCGGACGGCTTTTCAGCCGTCCGACAGCGGATTGTCTAACAGTCTTTGTCATTGCCCGTCGTCTCCGTTCGGGCAAGCACGGCCTTAGGCCGAAAGACGCTTGCGGCCGCGGGCACGACGAGCGGACAGAACGTCGCGGCCGCCTTTGGTTGCCATACGGGCGCGGAAACCGTGCCGGCGCTTGCGGACAAGCTTGGAGGGTTGGTAGGTACGCTTCGACATTTATTTAATACCGCGGTGTGCGGCCCTTCTTAGGTTTGCGTTCAAGCAAGGAGCGTTACGTGCCGGGACACACCAATCCTCTCCTGGAAAAGGCGGGCTTGTCCGGACGTGCGCGGCTTATAGGGGCAAACCGGCGCAAAAGTCAATTCCGCTCGACGCGGCTGCGATTGTCGCAAAAGTTAACGGCGATGCAGCCATAAATTGCATCGGCTTATAAAGTAAGCATTTCAAGCTTCCCTAACGTTAGATGAAGTATTTGATTTTCCTTCTGCGTCATTTTCAGGGTCGAAGGCCGGCGTTCGGAGGTGCCTGGAAATTGGGCGATCATTAAAACTCTCATTAACTTTTAATGATTAACTTAAGCGCATCCTGAAATGCGTGCCGTCGTGTGACGGCGGATCGCTGGCCGAACCAATGTGGAGACCGCAGTGAACATTCGAGGTAAAATCTACCTGATCGTCGGCGCGATGGGGCTGATCTCGGTCTTGATCGGCGCCATGGCGCTCATGGTGGTCGACGAGTATAATGTGAAGCTGCGCCAATTCGAGAACGCCTCGGATCGCGCATTCCTCGGCGAGCACCTCAATCGCCAGGTGACGGCTGTCGTCATGGAAGCCCGCGGGGTCTACGCTTCGAAGGACACCGACGGCGCCAGGAAGTTCGCGGACGGGATTCTCAAGGAACTCGACGGAATCGACGCGACCCTCGCCACGTGGCGTCCTCTCGTGCCGGAGAGTCAGGTTGCCGCCTTCGACGCCGTCGTCGCCCGCGCCGCCGAATTCCGCACCTTCCGCACGGAAACGGCGCGCCTCGGTACGGAAGTGTCGATCGCCGCGGCGAACGAGCAAGGCAACAACGAAGGCAACCGCGCCAACCGCAAGGCGTTCCAGGGCGAGATCGACGCCGTCGTGCAGACCGACCGGGAAAACCTCGCTGCGATCAAAGCGGACATCTCTGCGTTCGAAAGCTTCATGCTGGTGCTGGTGGCAGGAACCGTCGGCGTGGGTCTTCTGGCTGGCGGAGGCGCCGCCTTCTACATGGCGACCAACCAGCTGAGCCGTCCGATCCGGAAAGTCACCGAAACGATGAATGCGCTTGCCGGCGGCAATCTCGACGCGGAAGTGCCCTTTGCCGGCCGCAAGGACGAGATCGGCCAGATGGCGGCTGCGGTTGCCGTTTTCCGGCAGAATGCCATTGCGGTGCGCGATCTCAACGCCCAGGAGGAAGTGCTGCGCGTCAAGAGCGCCGATCTCCAGTCGAGCATCGCGACCGTCGTGCATGCCGCGGCTGCAGGCGACTTTACCTGCCGCATCACGAAGGACTACGGCAACGACGACCTCAACCGCTTTGCCGGGGGCGTCAACGAGCTCGTGTCGGGCGTCGACACGGGCGTCAATGAGACGCGACGCGTGATCGCCGCCCTCGCGGAGGGCGATCTGACCTGCGCCATGAGCGGCACGTTCCAGGGCGCCTTCGCCGAGCTGCAGCGCAACGTCAACAACACGCTCGAGACGCTTCAGAAGACGATGCGCGAGGTCCGGGCGTCGACCGATTCGATCAATGCGAATTCGGGCGAGCTTCGCACCGCATCCGACGATCTTTCCAAGCGCACCGAGCAGCAGGCCGCCGCCCTGGAGGAAACCTCTGCCGCGCTGGAGGAGATCACGGCCGCCGTCAAGAACTCGACGGAACGTGCCCAGGAAGCGACGATGATGGTCGGCGAGGCGAAGGAAAGCGCCAAGCAGTCCGGCGACGTCGTGCGCAATGCCATCGATGCGATGGGCCGGATCGAGCAGGCGTCGAGCGAGATCAGCCAGATCATCGGCGTGATCGACGAGATCGCCTTCCAGACCAATCTGCTCGCCCTGAACGCCGGCGTCGAAGCGGCACGCGCCGGCGATGCCGGCAAGGGCTTCGCCGTTGTTGCTCAGGAGGTGCGTGAACTCGCCCAGCGCGCCGCCAGCGCCGCCAAGGACATCAAGGGGCTCATCACCAAGTCGAGCGGCGAGGTGGCGGTCGGTGTGAAATATGTCCAGGCCACGGGCTCGTCGCTGAGCGATATCGAGAATCGGGTCCTCAAGATCAACGACTACATCCATTCGATCGCGACGGCGGCGCAGGAGCAGTCGACCGGCCTCCAGGAAGTCAGCACGGCTATCAACCAGATGGACCATGTGACGCAGCACAATGCGGCGATGGTCGAGGAAACCTCGGCTGCGACCCACAAGCTGAAGGGCGAGGCCGACAGCCTGGCGCAGCTCGTCTCCCGCTTCCGCACCGGATCGGACCATGTGCGCGCGGTCGCCGCAGTCGCCCAGCACGCCTCCGTCGAATCGCCGGCCCGTCGGATGATCGGGACCGTGAAGCGCGCGTTCGCCGGCAATGCCGCGGCGGCACAGGCATCCACCCGGGAGGCCTGGGAGGAGTTCTGACCTTCCCGGCCGACGCAATTGGCAAGGGCGTGGCGGGAGACTGCCGCGCCCTTCGGCATTTGATGGCCGGCAGCGGCGCCCGGTCGGGTCCGCACGCCGCCATCACGCTGTCGTTTGTGCCCGCGAGAAGAGTTTATTGGCGGTTCGCCCGGCAAGCGGATATGGCAGCCTCAGAGAAGGAGGCAGGACCGCCGATGCCAGGAACCGAGACGAAGGGAACCACAGCCGGAGACGGTGCCCGGCCGCGACGTGGACGGCATGCCCTTCTGCGCCGTTTCCTGCCCCTCGGCCTGATCGTGGTTGGCCTGGTCGTCGCCTATGCCGCGGGGCTCGATCGCTACCTTTCCGTCGCCTCGCTCGGCAGGCATCACCAGGACCTGAAGATCATGGTCGCCGAAAAGCCCGCCCTCTACGGCGTGCTGTTCTTCGTCACCTATGTCGCGGCCGTCGCGGTCTCCTTTCCGGCCGCGTTCGTCCTGACGATCGCGGCGGGGTTTCTCTTCGGCGCCATTGTCGGCGGATTGCTCGTCGCGGTCGCGGCAACCATCGGCGCCACGCTGCTCTTTCTTGCTGCGAAAACGGCGTTCGGCACCGCTATCAGCGAAAGAGCGGGGCCGCTCGTCAGCCGGTTCGCCGCGGGTTTCCGGGCGGACGGCTTCAGCTACCTGCTCATTCTTCGGCTTGTCCCCGCCTTCCCGTTCTTCCTTGTCAACGTGGCGCCGGCCTTCTTCGACATGCGCACGCGGACCTACGTGACCGCCACGTTCCTCGGCATTCTGCCGGGAACCTTCGCCTTCGCCTTCCTGGGGAGCGGGCTCGAGAGCGTGCTGGACCGTGCGGCGCAGGCCGGGCGGTCGCTCAAGCCCGAAGATTTCGTGACGCCGGGCTTGACTTTGACGCTCGCTGCCCTTGCCGTCTTTGCTGCGCTTCCCCTTGTGTACCGGTACTGGCTGCGCCGGAACACGGCCGGCGGCGGGCGGGGCGCGGAAGGGGCGGAGTGAATGGCTGGCGTCGTGCGACCCGACATCTGTGTGATCGGTGCAGGTTCCGGCGGCCTGTCGGTCGCTGCGGGCGCCGCGGCCTTCGGGGTCTCCGTCGTCCTCGTCGAGCGCGGCCGGATGGGCGGGGATTGCCTTAATTACGGCTGTGTGCCGTCGAAGGCTCTCATCGCCGCCGCCAGGAGGGTGCATCTCCTGCGCCGCGCCGGGCCCTATCTCGGTACCGCGCAGCCGCCACAGCTCGATTTCCCGAAAATCCGCCAGGAGATCCGGGCGGCGATCGCCGCCATCGCGCCGAATGATTCGGTGGAACGGTTTACGGCCCTCGGTGTGACGGTTCTCCGTGCCGATGCCCGTTTCGTCGATCGCCGTACGCTTGTTGCCGGCGGGCAGACGATCCGTGCCCGCCGCTTCGTCATCGCCACGGGGTCCGCGCCGGCGGCGCCGGACATTCCGGGTCTCGAATCGGTCGACTACCTGACGAACGAGAGCCTGTTCGACCTGGAACAGCTGCCGGAAAGTTTGCTCGTCCTCGGCGGCGGTCCGGTCGGCATCGAGATGGCGCAGGCCTTCTGCCGCCTCGGCAGCCGGGTGACGGTGCTCGAAAATCGCGAGATTCTGGGCCGGGCGGATCCGGACTTGCGCCGCATCGTCGTCGACCGGCTGCGCGCGGAGGGTGTGACGCTCTTGGAAGGCGTTCGGGTCGAGGCGGTCGAAAACCGTGCCGGCGGCGTCACGGCGCACCTCCTGGCGAGCGACGGCAGGCAAACGGCGGTCGCGGGCGTGCGGCTGCTCGTCGCAGCGGGCCGCAGGCCCGTCGTGGATGGTCTCGGGCTGGAGAGCGCCGGCGTTCGTCACGGCCCCGGAGGCATCGTCGTCAATGGCGGCCAGCGATCGTCCAACCGACGGATCTACGCGGTCGGCGACGTCGCCGGTGGCCCGCAATTCACCCATGTCGCTGGCCACCAGGCCTCCCTCGTCTTGAAAGGAATCCTGTTTCGCGCATGGGCGCGATTCCGGCCGGAGATCGTCCCCGCCGTCACCTATTGCGATCCGGAAATCGCCTTTGTCGGCCTTTCCGAGGCGGAGGCACGTCGGCGGCATCGCCGCGTGCAGATCGTTCGCTGGCCCTTCGCCGAGAACGACCGGGCGCAGATCGAGGGCGAGACGACGGGCTTCGTCAAGCTGGTCGCCGGCGCACGCG
>NZ_JAKGBU010000008.1:0-20387 GCF_021555155.1 Rhizobium alarense | reverse complement strand
GCCCTTCGCCGAGAACGACCGGGCGCAGATCGAGGGCGAGACGACGGGCTTCGTCAAGCTGGTCGCCGGCGCACGCGGCCGCGTACTCGGTGTCGCCATCGCCGGTGCCGACGCGGGCGAGATGATCACCCTCTGGGCCCTCGTCGTCGAGCGCCGGATGCGCCTCAAGCATCTCGCCGGTTTCGTCCCGCCTTATCCCGTGCGCTCTGAGATTGGAAAGCGGGCCGCAATCTCCTATTATGCCCCGATGGCGCGGAACCGCTGGATTCGCGCGCTGGTTCGTTTTCTGCGCCGGTTCGGCTGACGCCGGCGCACGCGATCTTGGAGCAGGGTATGGCGGAAAAGGACGGCACTCCGGCGCTTGGCGACGTCGAGATGGGCGGCCGGCTCTCGGGCCTGTCCGGCAGGCTGCTGGTGCTCACGGTGCTTTTCGTCATGCTCGCGGAGGTGCTGATCTTCGTGCCCTCCGTCGCCAATATGCGGCTTCGCTGGTTGAATGACCGCCTCAACACGGCCGCTGCCGCCGCCGTCGTCGTCGACGGTCTGCCGGACCGCGTGCTGCCGCGTCCGTTGCAGGACGAGACGCTGATGGCGACCGGCACCAAGGCGATCGTGCTGCGCCGCAAGGACGCCTCGCGCATGATCGCCGTCGCGGACATGCCGCCGAGCGTGGACGCCAAGTTCGACCTCTCCGACATGGCGCCGCTCTCGGCGATCCGCGATGCTTTCGATACGCTGGCTTTCGGCGGCGACGACGTGATCCGCGTCTACGGTCCCGTCGCCGACAGCGACCTGACGATCGAAGTGGTTCTCGAGGACAAGGCGCTGCGCCGGGCGATGCTCGTCTATGCCCGCAACGTCTTCTTCCTGTCGATCGGCATATCGCTCTTCACCGCCGCGCTCATCTTCCTGTCGATCAACCGGATGCTGATCCGGCCGATCCGCCGCATGACGGAGAACATGCGGGACTTCGCGGCCGACCCGTCCGATCCGAAGCGCGTGCTGGTGCCATCGAGCGGCCGCGACGAACTCGCCGCTGCGGGTACCCATCTCGCGCAGATGCAGCACGCGCTGCAGAGGACGCTGAAGGAGCAGAAGAATCTCGCCGACCTCGGCCTCGCGGTCTCGAAGATCAACCACGACATGCGCAACATATTGTCCTCGGCGCAATTGATGTCCGACCGTCTCGCCGATGTCGACGATCCCGTCGTCAAGCGCTTCGCGCCGAAGCTCGTCCGCTCGATCGACAGGGCTGTCAGCTACACGAAGGACGTGCTGTCCTACGGGCGGATGCGGGAGCCGGAACCGCATCGCCGGTTCATTCCGCTGCGCCCGCTCATCCAGGACGTATCCGACATGCTGGGGATCGAGCCGCGCTCCGGCATCGAATTTTCGATCCAGGTCGACCATCGCCTTGAGGTGGATGCCGACGGCGAGCAGCTCTTCCGGGTGATCCACAACATCTGCCGCAACGCGGTCGAGGCGCTTGCGCTGCAGCCGGCCGGCGCGCGCCGCCGGGTCCTCGTCCAGGCGCTGCGCACCGGCAGCGTTGTGTCGATCACCATCGACGATACCGGACCCGGCATGCCGGCGAAGGCGCGAGAGAACCTCTTCACCGCCTTCCGCGGCTCCGTGCGCGCCGGAGGAACGGGCCTCGGTCTCGCGATCGCCCGCGAGCTGGTGCATGCGCATGGGGGCACGATCGCACTCGTCGAAAAGGCCGCCCCGGGCACGCAGTTCCGCATCGAACTGCCCGACCGCCCCGTGCCGCTGGATGCCTTCCGCAACCGCGCGTGACGCTTTTTACACTATTTTCAAACGGTTGCGCCTCAGTTCGCGCAAAACTCACTTTTTCTGCGCAAATTCGCTTGCAATAACGCTGCCGACGATTTAGGAGATCGCCTCGCAGCCGGGCACACCAGCCCGCCGCCAAATGCGCACCCGTAGCTCAGCTGGATAGAGCACCAGACTACGAATCTGGGGGTCAGGAGTTCGAATCTCTTCGGGTGCGCCATTCCCCTCCACTGCGTCTCAGTCCTTGATGATCTGCATGGTTTCCGGCAGCAGGTCGCGCCAGGTTTCGCAATAGGCGGAGAGCTTGCCGGTGCTGTTGTCGCGAAGTCTCACCGTGCGGCCGGTCGCGGCGGCGAGCAGGGCCGCGTGCAGGCGGTCGGTGGTGACTGTCCTGCCGATTGAAAGCGTTTCAAGCGCGAGACGCAGCTTCCGGCCGGCGATCCGGTCCTGCATCCCCAGGCGCGTCGCCGGCGGTGAAAGCGCGAGCATCAGCTTGCCGATCCGGTTCGTCAGGCGCTGCGCGCGGCTGTCGCGCCAGTCCATGGCCGGCGCATCGGGCGCTCCGCCCTCCAGTTGCTGCGCCTCGGGGTCCCTTCGCCAGAGAACCAGATCATCCCTTTCCGGCGGCGGCGCGGCGAGGTCGAGGACGTGGCAGAGGTCCGGGCAGAGCGTGCTGGCGATGCCGCAGCGGCCTGTGAGTTCGGCCATCGCCTTTGCATCCCGCGCATAGAACGTGAGCCGGCCGCGGCCGCGGCAGAGAGCGGCCGTCTCGGCGACGAGGGCTGTTTCCTCCCCGCCGCTCCAGGCACAGCTCGTCGGCAGCTGCACGACCGGATTGTCCGGCATCGCCCTGAGCGCCGCGAGCCGCATGCGCTGGTGCCGCTCGTAGAGATCGCCGAAATTGCCGCCGCCGAGAAGGTAGATGGTGCCGGAGCCGATCGCGGCACGGCAGCGGCGTGCCGAGAAATGGCGCAGCGTCTGGCTGTAGGCCGGCGGACGGCCGTTCAGCTCTTCGAGGACGCGTCGTGCGCCGAGCCAGATCGCGGCGTCGCCCGGGTTGAGATAGTTCGGATAGTCGAGGAGCGCGTAGGGTCCGGACGTCGCCACCGGCAGGAGCGCCGAGCGTATCCGGCTCCGGAGCGCATCGTTCAAGGCCGCGGCTCTTGCGTCACGGCCGGCGGGCACACATCGACAATGCGAGGACTGTCGTCCACCCAGCGTGCCTCCGTCGCCCGGGAGGAGGCGTAGAGGCTGCTGCTGACGCGGAAGGATAGCTGATAGGCCGCATTGCGCAGGAAGCGCGCCACCGGATTGGCGTCCGTCGCGTTCCGGCGTGCCCGTTCTATGGCACTCGAGGCGAGATGTTCGTCCCGTGGCACGACGATGGACGGCTGCACCAGCTTGATCGCCGCGCCGTGTTCCCACCAGTGCTTGAGGTAGAGGTCGATCGGGCGGCTGAAGGGCATGCTGCGGCGGGCGAGCGCTGCGGCGGCAGGCCGGGTGATCGCATAGGCGAGGGTGGTGGGCGGCAGGATGTCCGGCGTGCCGAGGCAATGCACGGCATCCAGCAGGACTGCATCGCCCATGGTGCGCGGCTTGTTGGTGAAGAGCTTCAGCATGTCCCATGTCGGCGGCTGCCCTGAAAGGTCCGCCATCAGCCGCGCCGCGTCCGGCTGCAGCGCGAAGTCGTCCTCGAAAACGAAGGCGGCCGGCGCCGTGCCGGCCGCAATCGTCTCCCAGGCCCGCATGTGGCTGAGGAAACACGCCACTTCCGGCGGCGTGATCCGGCCCTTGGCGAAGCGCGGCGTCGCACGCGCCACCGAACTGCTGAGATCGGTGGCGCTCAGCGAACGCCAGTCGCAGGCAGCGATACGACGGAATTCAAGGCCGGCATCGCGGAAGAGTGCCGTGCTGCGGTTCCTGCGTTCGGAGGCGTGATCGAGATTGATAAAGTAGACGGGCCACACCTGCTGCTCCCCCGGCCATGAGTCTCTGCATGATTACTACATTTCGAAGAAACGCGTAACGACCGCGGGCCTGACGGCGCGGACCTTCGACGGTCATCCACAATTTGGCCAAGGAGCAGACGGCGGGCGCAGACAAAGTCTTTCCGCCGCTGCCGTCGATGTATTAGCGTGGCCGCATGCCGAGCCGACGCGCCAGATGCAGGATAGATGTCAGGACGTCCGCCGACGGGCTGCGGCGGGAGATTCGTTCGGGTGCCCTTGCGCCGTCCGTGTGGTTCGAGCTTTCCGTGCCGGCCGCGGCCGCGGCGCTTTCCGTCGCACCCGATTTCGCCCTGCCGGCGATCCTGCCCCAGGCGATGAATGCCGGGTTCGATCTCGACGTGCCGTTTCCCGTCGATCGCCTGCTTCTCGAGGGGCTTGAGCATTTCCAGGAGGTCTGGCACCGCTGGCGCCCCGATGTCTTCGCCCATCGCGTCAGGATCCATGCCGAGGCGGTCGATCGCCGGCAACAGCGACGTGAGACGCCGGAAAGGGCGGTCGCGGCTTTCTCGGCGGGCGTCGACAGCAGCTTCACGCTGCTGCGCCACGCCGGCGGGCCGGATTGGCCCGGCCGCCGTGCTCTCGCATCGGCCGTCATGGTGCACGGGTTCGACATGCCGCTCGCCGCGACGGAAGGTTTTGCGCGGCTGCAGGGTCACGGCGCGGCGATCGCCCGCGACCTGGGGGTGGATTTCTTCGTGATGCGGACCAACTGGCGGGAGACGGCGCCGAACTGGCAGATGAGCTTCGGCGCCGGCCTGGCGGCGGTCCTGCATCAGTTCTCGGGCCGGCACGGCATCGGGCTCGTCGCGAGCGAGGAAAGCTATGAGAACGCCTTCACCGTCTGGGGCAACAGTTTCTGGAACGGGCGCTTCTTCTCGCGTGGCGATTTCCGGATCGAATCGGACGGCGGCGCCTACGACCGGATCGACCGCATCGCGGCACTTGCGGCGCGGCCGGCCATCCTGGAAAATCTTTCGGTCTGCTGGGCCGGGCCGCGCACCGGCGAGAACTGCGGCACCTGCCCGAAATGCGTCCTGACCAAGCTCAATTTCAAGATCGCCGGCATTGAACGACCATGGCCGTTCCCGCAGCCGCTTTCGGCCGGGCAGGTGTCCGCGATGCCGATCAAGACGGCATGGCAGGCCCGGTTCCTAGCGATCATCGAAGGTCGGCTGGCCGCCGGGGCGGATACCGACGCCGATCTGCTGCATGCCGTTCGAGAGCGGATCGCGCGGTCTGCGGCGGAAGACGGCTACGGCGCGGCGTTTTCCCTTGCGCCGAGGCCCGCCGGCAAGCCGCCATGGAAGCGCGCCGGGCAACGGTTGCTCCGGCGCGCACGGCGATTGATCCGAAGCTGAATACGGCAGCTCCCGAGACGAAGCCCGCCGGAGGGCGGGCTTCGCACGCGCGAGAGGCGCGCCAGCCGTTAGCGGACCCAGATGACCTGGCGGGTGCCACGGTCGACCAGCACCGGACGGTCGTCAACGTAGATATAGCCGTAGCTCGGGCTTTCGGGCACATCGACGATCTGCACGGCTTCGGGGATCACGGTGCCGGTCGCGACCGGACCTTCGAGCATGACCGGTTCGACCGGGTTGCTCTCGATATAGGTGATCGTGGTCTCCGGCACGGGCGTCGCGATGCTGCCCGTCGTGGTCGCCTCGACCGCCGGCGCATAGACGACGCGGCGGCTTTCCGCTTCCACGACGACCGGGCGGTTGTCGACATAGACGTAGGCAAGGTCCGGATGTTCCGGAACCGGCGTCAGGGGCACGCCTTCGGCGAAGCGGTATTCCTCGGTGATCGGCTCCTGAACCACGACGGACTGCGTCGGGTTCTCCATCACGTAGACCTGGACTTCCTTCGGAACGGTGGCCGCGGCACCGAAAGTGGCACCGGCGACGCCGCCGACGATGGCGCCGACCGGACCGCCGATCACGGCGCCGGCTGCAGCGCCCGTAGCGCCGCCGGCAATGCCGCCGATCGCTTCCTGATCGCTGTCGTCAGCCTTTGCCGCCGTCGCGCCGATGAGGGCCAGCGCAACGCCGGCGAGAAGAATCTTACGCATGTCGTTCTCCTTAGAGGTTGTTACTTCCCCTTCGGCGACCAAACGTGCGTATCCGCATCCTGTTCCGTCAGTGCCGCTGCCGCCGGTCACGTTCTGTTACGCGATGTGACCGTCGCGCCGTGCGATTTCGTAATCTTCCGTGTGGACCTGCAGCCCGTGCTCGGTCACGACGACGATCCCGTAGGCTCCCGGCTCGTCGACGGCGAGCGACGGATCGGGCGTGTCGAAGGGCATCGGCTGCTGGTGGACCGGGCTCTTGAAAACGGAGAAGGGGATGCCGCGGTGCGATCCGCCGATGGTGCGGTGGACGTGCCCCGCGAAGATGTGGCGGACATTGCCGTGCCGCAGCACGATGTCGTAGAAGTCGTCGCCGTTCCGCAGTCTGATCCCGTCCATGCCGGCAAAACCCGTGTCGTGTGGCGGGTGGTGCATGAAGATCAGGACCGGCCGGCCGGCCGCCTCGCCAAGCCGCCTGTCCAGCCAGGAGAGCCGGCGCTCGCACAGATGGCCCGAATGGCTGTCGGGATAGTCATATGGCGGCGCGAACAGCGTGTCGAGAAGCAGCACCCGGCAGTCGGCGAAGTCGATGGCCCGCTGCACGAAGCCCTCTTCGTCTGCGGCAACATCCGGAAAGTGCTGACGGAAAAGCTCGCGGCTGTCGTGGTTGCCGATGGTAATCGCGCTCGGCGGCAGGAGGGTGTCGATGAGGCCTTTCAGACGAACATAGGACGGTGCATCGGCCCGGTGCGTCAGGTCGCCGGTGAAGATCACGGAATCCGCATCGGCATGGTGGAGATTGACGTGGTCCAGTCCGGCCTTCAGGCGCTGGTGCGGATCGAGGCCGATGATCCGGGTGCCTTCGGGCGTCATGTGGAGGTCGGTGAAGACGATGAGCTTGGTCATGGATTCCGTGTGTCCGAAACGAGGGGTGGCGTCATTCTCTCCGGGCCGCGTGGCCGGTCAAGCGGGGGAGAAGGGCCGGAGGCGGGTCGGTCGCGAAACGGCTGGCAAGGGGCGGCCGCCTGATGTATCGCTGTGGCCTTCGTTCTTCCGGCGTGTCCGCATGGCCATGTTTGACAGCTGACATGACGGGCGTATGACAGGCGCCGGATCGGCCGGCGGGCAGGGCAACCGTAGCTGCATTTGCGGCGCACGGGCATTTGGGAGATCTTCATGAGTGACAATGCTGAAAATCGGGTCGCCATCGTCACCGGCGGCGGGCGCGGCATGGGCGGAGCGATCGCCCGGGAGCTTGCGGCAAACGGCTACAGGGTGGCGCTCATGTCGCCGTCCGAGAGCTGCGAGACGCTTGCTGCCGAGCTTGGCGGCGTCGCGCTGCGCGGCGTCACGGAGAAGGCGGAGGACATCGAGGCCCTCGTCGATCTCGCGATGCGGACCTACGGGCGGATCGACGCCGTCGTGAACTATGCGGGCCATCCGCCGAAGGGCGATCTGCTCGACATTTCCGACGACAAGTGGACGCTGGGGTCGGATATGATGGTTCTCAGCCTCGTGCGCATGGCGCGCCTCGTCACGCCGGTCATGCTGAAGCAGGGCAAGGGCGCTTTTCTCAACGTCACGACCTTCGCCGCCTACGAACCCACGCTGATCTTCCCGGTTTCCTGCACCTACCGTGCGGCGGCGGGCGCCTTCACCAAGCTCTATTCCGATCGCTACGCCGCCGACAATATCCGCATGAACTGCCTGCTGCCCGGCTATATCGACAGTCTCGCGCACAAGCCCGACACGGCCGACAAGGTGCCGATGAAGCGGATCGGCACGATGGAGGAAATCGCCAAGACCGCGGCCTTCCTGCTGTCGGACGGCGCGGGCTACATCACGGGCCAGAACATCAGGGTCGATGGCGGCATCACCCGCCACGTTTGATTTCGGAGACATTGCCACATGAGATGGAAGCGCACGATCCAGCTTCTGGACGTCCACTGCGAGGGTGAAATCGGCAAGGTGGCGATCGGCGGCGTGCCGAAGATCCCCGGCAATACGATCGCCGAGCAGCTGAACCACATCAACACGGTGGACGACAGCCTGCGCCGCTTCCTCTGCCTCGAACCGCGCGCCTCCGCGCTCGGCTCGGTCAACCTGCTGCTGCCGCCGAAGCGGCCGGAGGCGGATGCGGGCTTCATCATCCTGCAGGCCGACCAGGCGCATGCCTCCTCGGGTTCGAACTCCATCTGTGTCGCGACGGCGCTTCTGGAATCGGGCATCGTCGAGATGAAGGAGCCAGAGACGGTCGTCATGCTCGACACGGCGGCCGGCCTCGTCAAGGCGACCGCGACCTGCCGCGACGGCCGCTGCGAGAAGGTGAAGCTGACGATGGTGCCGTCCTTCGCGCTCGAACTCGACGCCGGGATCGACACGCCGCATTGGGGCCGCGTACGCTTCGACATCAGCTATGGCGGTGTGTTCTACGCGCTCGTCGACGTCCAGCAGATCGGCACGACGATCGAGAAGGCGAATGCGCGCACGCTTGTCGATGCCGGCATGGCCCTCAAGGATCTCATCAATGGCGCGATGCCGGTCGTGCATCCGGAGATCCCCGAGATTCGGGGCATTGCCTATGTGATGTTCCGGGACCGGGATCCGGACGGGACCGTGCGCACGGCGACCACCATGTGGCCCGGCCGCATCGACCGTTCGCCCTGCGGTACGGGCAATTCGGCCAATCTTGCGACGCTTTACGCGCGCGGCAGGGCGAAGGTCGGGGATAGCTTCAAGTCCCGCTCGATCATCGGCTCCGAGTTCGAGGTGGGGCTGGAAGCGGCGACCGAGGTCGCGGGGCGCAAAGCGATCATCCCGACGATCACCGGCCGCGGCTGGACCTTCGGCCTGCATCAGGTGGCGCTTGATCCGTTCGACCCGCTGGCGAAGGGCTTTGCCATGACCGACACGTGGGGGCCGCAGGCGGGCGAGATCGGCTGAGCCGATCCCGTGCCCTACTGCCGGCTCGAGGTCTGGTAGTGCTTCTCGATCGCGCCGAGCGTGATCGGGTCGATCTCGGCATTGTCGGCCACGGCGATCAGCTTGCGCTCGGCGAGCACCTGCTTGATGGCAAGCCGCGCCTCGGCGCTGAGCTCGGCCGGCCGGTCCCGCAGCAGGATTTCGAGATCGACATCCTTGAGCTCGAAGGCGGCGACGAGGCGGGAAACGGCCTCCTCGATGTTCTTCACGATGCCGGCGCCGTTCTGCTGCATCAGGCCGAGCTTGAAGGTGCCGTAGCTGTCGCCGCGTTCGGCGGCCATCCGGAACAGGCCGGCAGCCGAGCCGAGATCCTTGCCGATGCCTTCGCCGGCCTCCAGCATCAGGCCGAGATTGATCATTGCATCGACATTGCCGCGTTCGGCGGCGATCCGGTAGTAGGCCGCGGCCTTCGCATTGTCCTCCTCGACGAGGCTGCCGTCGTCGAGCAGCACGCCGATGTTGAAGGCCGCCGTCTCGTCGCCGGCGGCGGATGCCTTCTCGAACCATTTCATCGCCTCGGCGCCGTCGACCGCCGTGCCGATGCCGTCGCGATAGGCGACGCCGAGGTTGTAGGCCCCGAGCAGGTCGCCGGCTTCTGCCGCCTTCCTGTAGAGGCCGAATTCGCTGACCTGGTCACCGCGCGCGCCGAGCATGCCGCCATAGTTCGCCATGGCCGTCGTATGGCCGAGCTTGGCCGCCTCGCCGTAAAGCTTCAGAGCCTCGAGGTCCTGTCCGGCCTTCTGCAGGCCGCGGCCGAGCTGGAAGGCCATGCGGGCTCCACCGCCGGAATTGTAGGCCTCGCGGCAGGCGGAGAGCGCGACGCCGAGCTTGATGTCATCGGCCTCGACCGGCGCAAAGGCCGCGTTCCGCGTCGCATCGTAGCGGCTGCCGGCGGCGGCATCGCACTGCGCTTCGATGGAAAGGTCCGTCGCTCCCGCGAAACCCGCGGGAAGCGCGACGAGCGCCGCGAAGAAAAAGGCGCGGCCAACCGTCTTCTTTTTACTGGATCTCTTGAACATGATCCGTCTCCCTTGTTTCATGCGGGTGACAGTATTGATCCGGAGACGGGGCGGCTGTTCCCGCGGAAACATCGCAAGACGGGCGGCGGATGTCTTATAGGGATGCGTTCGTCCGCGCATGGCAGATCGCCGAGATGCGGCCGGACGACATGTCCACATCCCAAAGCTGCGCGTGTGACGCGCGAGAGGTGAAAGATGCGACAGATGGGTTTGGGTAGCCGTTATCCGATGAGCCGTCGAGTTTTCCTGGCCGGAAGTGCGGCCGCATTGTCCTTTTATGGCGTGCGCACGACGCAGGCCAACACGGTGATCGGCACGGCCGTCGAGGTTCGCGGCTCCGTCAACCGCAAGCAGGCGGGACAGTTGGAAGCACTCGCCTCCGGCGGCAACGTCATGGACCGCGACCTCATCCAGACGGGCGCGGAAAGCTTTGCCACGCTGGAGCTCGGCTCCGACACGAAGCTGATGCTCGGCAGCCAGACGGAGCTCCTGATCGACGAGTTCATTGCCGGTCAGGGCGGCACGATCGAGCTCGGCACCGGCCAGATGATCTTCGACCGGCCGGAAGGTCTTCCGAAGATCGATCTCGCGCTCCGGACCACCTTCGGCATGATCGGCGTGCGCGGCACGAAGTTCTTCGCCGGACCCAACCGCGGCGTCTTCGCGGTCTTCGTCGAGCATGGTCTCGTCGAGGTATCGGGCGGCGGCGTCACGCGCGAAGTCGGCCGCGGCCAGGGTGTCGAGATCGCCTCGCCGGGTGCAGCGCCTGGGGAAGTGCTGGCGTGGGGTGCCGCCCGCATCGAGGAAGCCTATCGCAGTGCCGGCGCGATGTGAACCGCCGACCGGTCATGCGGGCGTGAAAAGCTCCATGGTGCCAAACCCGCGAATTTCGTGAACACCGAGCGGCCGCATGGCGTGCGCCGTCTCGGAAGCTGCCTGCGGGCCGATGCAGATCGCGGTTCCGAGGAACTTGTTCGCCTCCTGGAGGCGTGCGGCAAGGTTGATCGCCTCGCCATGGGCCGTGTAGTCGAGCTTGCCGCCGAAACCGCCCACCTCGCCGAGCACGGCCATGCCCGTCTCGATGCCGATGCGGGTTCGTCCGAAGTCATGCGCGGCGAACTGCGGCCGCCGGCGCATCTCCTCCGTCAGCTCGTGGATGGCGACCGCGCAGTCTATCGCCTTGTCGACGTGCCGGTCGAGGTCTTCCGGTGCATTGAAGAAGGCATGGACGGCGTCGCCGACGACCTTGTCCACCATGCCGCCATGCCGCGCCACCAGCCCGTTGACTTCCGTGAAATAGATGTCGAGCAGGCGCACGAGCTCCTGCGGACCGATCTGGTTGGCGAGCGTCGAGAAGCTCTCGATGTCGGTGAAGAGCGCCGTCACCTGCCGTTCCTCGCCGGCGACGCGGCCGGAGTCCGGTTCGTCGATATAGCGGGAGACGACCGCCTGCGGCAGATACTGGGCGAAACGCCGGCGGGCCGTGGCCTCGGCACGGCGCGTTTCGGCGAATTGCAGCACGCTCGTGACGACGAGCGCGACGAGCGCGACGGCTGCAATGCCGGGCGCATCGATGAGGTGGGCGGTCTGCAGGAAGACGAATGCCGAGACGCCCGCGATCGCGAGCAGCACCGCCGTGCCCACCAGCGCGGCGTTGATCGGTCGCAGCCATATGCCGGCGAAAGCGAGCACGGCACCGGCAAGGAAGGCCGCCAGGGCCTCCCATGGGATGGCGGCCTGGATGCGATAGGGCAGGAAGCCGGACAGGATGCCGTTTGCGACATCGGCATGAATCTGGACCGATGGCTCGAGCGGCATCGACGCGCTGGCGCGCAGGCCGCCGAGATTGGGCAGGCTGCTGCCGATCAGCACCATCCGGTCGGTGATGCGCTCGGCCGCGACCTTGCCCTCGATCACGTCGATCGCCGAGACGGTACGCGCCGTGATCTCCTCGGCATCGCTCGCCACGAAGCGCAGGTTTCCATCCTCGTCGAGGTCGATGATGCGCGCGTCGTGGCGGATCCAGGCGGGCTCACCGCCGAGGATCGGCGTGCGGGCCCGGGCGGCGAGCCGTGCCGCCTCGACGCCGAGCGCCGGATAGGCGGCCTTGCCGACGATGGAATAGGCCTGGACGCGCCGGACGAGCGAATCCTCGTCGCCGACGAGGAAGGCTGCGGCCGTCGAGGCAGCCTTGTCCTGCAGAAAGGGGCATGAATTTTCCGTGCCCTCGAGGAACCAGAGGTCGGAAATGGCGACCGGCCTCTGGATTGCCAGCGCCGGCACGGGACGCGGCGTCTCCCCGCCGTCCTCGCCGATCAGGAAGCCGAGCACCGTCGGAACCTTGGAAATGCCGAGGGCGAGCGCCGTGTTGGCCGGGTCCGTCGGCTCGCAATCCGTGCTGAAGACGAAGTCGAAGGCGACGGCGGCCGGCTTTGCCGCGGCCAGGGCCTCGACAAGCTCGGCCGTCTGCGCCCGGCTCCAGTCGCGCTCCGGTGCGGCGGCGAAGGATTTGCGGTCGATGTCGACGACCAGCAGCCGGTCGCTCTGCGGGACGGTGGCCCATCGCGTCAGCGCATCGAAATAGAGCTCGCGCTGCCGCTCGAGTGCCGTGTCGCCGAAGGCAAGCAGCAGGGCCGCGCCGACAAGGCCCGTCAGCAGACCGGCCAGCAGCGGCCGTGCCCGTCGGAGGCGGAGCGCGCGCGCCAACGGGCTACTCGTCGGCCGGCTCGGCCACGGAAAGCAGCCGGCCGATGTGGCAGTTGATGATGCCGCCGTTCCGGCGGATGGCACCCGCCTCCTCCAGGGCCAGGATCGAGCGGTTGATTTTGGGGCGGCTGGCGCCGACGATGCTCGCGATCTCCGTCTGGCTCAGCGCGATCTGCAGGTTCGCGCTGTCCGGCAATTCGTCGCCGTGGATCTGCCGCAGCGTTGCGAGGAAGAACCGGGCGACGCGGGAATCGAGGTCATAGAGCGCGATCGTCTCCAGTTGCTCCGTCGTCTCCCTGAGCTTGGTGCAGAGGTAGTGAATGATCGCCTGCGAGGCGGAAGGATTGCGGCCGAGCAGGTCGAGGAAGTCCCGCTTGCCGATCACGTAGCCTTCCGTCGCCGTCACCGCTGTGGCATCGGCGGAGCGCGGCGCGCCGTCGAGGATCGCCATCTCGCCGAAGATCGAGCCTGCCTCGAGTTGCCGGAGCGAGAGCTCCTTGCCCTGCGGCGTGATGAGCGAGAGCTTGATGCGGCCGGAGACGACGACGATGAGGTAGGTGCCTTCGTCGCCCCGCTGGAAGATCACCGTGCCGGCGGTCCATTTGCGGTGGCTCGCGATCTCGACGATCTCGGCGATGGTTTCCTTGGCAAAGCCCTCGAATATCGGAAAGGAACGCCAGAACGCAGCACTTTTGTTGATCTCGTTCATGCCCGATGTCCCCGCGACCGCACGAAGCCGGACGAGACCGGCACGGCGCCCCATACTTCACCCGCCGGCGGGCGGGTTGCAACAGGAAAGCGGGAAAAACTTGGGACGGCAAGCCCTTATGCGGGCAGAACGCCGCCCGTCAGGAACAGACGCGGACTCGCTTGACGATCCACCGGCCGGAATGGTCCTGCGTCCTGACGCGTTTCGTGATGCACTGCTGCTGGTAGGAGCCGTAGTAGCTCGATCCATCTTCGGCATAGCCGCCGGCCGCGCTCGGGGTTGCGAAGGGCAGGGAAGCGGCGGCGATCAGCAGGGCGGCTACGTAGTGGCGCATGGATTTCCTCGAAACAGTCGGTGTGTGGTCGTGACCATGCGCGATCCGCGAACCGCCCGCTGTTCCCGCCGGAACAGTTCCATTGTTCTCAAAAACTGAACAATCTGTTGCACAAGTGACCGGCTAGTGAAACGCCGTGGTTCTGGTAAACCTCGCTCAACGCAACCGGAGCCAAGTTCCATGTCCCAGCAAAACGCAGTCGTCCTCGTCGGACGTATCCTCCTCGCCCTGATGTTCGTCACCGCCGGCTATCCCAAGCTGATCGATCCGTCCGGCACCGCCGGCATGATCGCCGGCGCCGGCCTGCCGGCCGCAACCGCGCTCGCCTATCTGGCGGGCATTTTCGAGCTCGTGTCCGGCCTCTTCATCCTGGTCGGCTTCCAGACGAAGGTCACCGCTTACCTGCTTGCCGCCTTCTGTGTCTTCACGGCCCTCGTCTTCCACAGCGGCGCGATCGCTGTTCCGGATTTCCCGGAGGCCGCAAACGGCCTGCTGACCCTCTTCAACAGCCTGATGATGTGGAAGAACATCACGATCGCCGGCGGCTTCCTCGTGCTCGCCGCCTTCGGTCCGGGTGCACTGTCGCTCGACGCCCGCGTCGGCACGGGCAAGGCCGTCACCGCCTGACGCCTGAAGACTTCCCGGTCCTCCCCGAACCCTCCCTGTTACCCTGCAGGGAGGGTTTCGTTTGCCCGGGCCTTCGCCGTCCTCGCGCGCATCATCTGGA
Source organism: Rhizobium alarense (assembly GCF_021555155.1). Lineage (GTDB taxonomy): Bacteria > Pseudomonadota > Alphaproteobacteria > Rhizobiales > Rhizobiaceae > Rhizobium_D > Rhizobium_D alarense. Next base: position 6,042 of record NZ_JAKGBU010000008.1, on the reverse strand, counting down.
AACGCCGGCCGCTAGCTGCTATGCGCTCTGGTATTCAGTGCGTGGGAGATGCCGATGTTTTCCAATTCCTTTCCGGATCGAGACGTGATGGCGGGTCTGGTCGCCCGCATGTTGTGGGAGATCAAGGCGGTGCATTTCCGCGCAGACGACCCGTACAAGCTCGCATCCGGCATGGCGAGCCCCGTCTATATCGACTGCCGCAAACTCATCTCCTATCCGCGCATCCGCTCCGCCGTCATGGATTTCGCCGCCGCCACCGTCCTGCGTGGCGCCGGCTTCGAGCAGTTCGACGCGATCGCCGGCGGTGAGACCGCCGGCATTCCCTTCGCGGCCCTTTTGGCCGATCGCCTCGGCCTGCCGATGATCTACGTGCGCAAGAAGCCGAAGGGCCATGGCCGCAACGCCCAGATCGAGGGGCACATGCCCGAGGGCGCGCGCGTGCTGGTCATCGAGGACCTGACGACGGCCGGCGGCTCGATGTTCACCTTCATCGACGCGATCCGGGCGGCCGGCGGTACGGTCGACCACGGTATGGCGCTCTTCTACTACGGCATCTTCCCGGAGGCGGAGACCCGCTTCGCCAATGGCGGTGTCCGGCTGCACCACATCGCGACGTGGCGTGACGTCCTGGCGGTGGCACGGGCCGACCGGCTCTTCGACGAGGCGACGCTTGCCTCCGTCGAAGCCTTCCTCGATGCACCGCTTGTCTGGTCGGGAAATCACGGCGGCGTCACCGAACTGCCGACCGCCTGAAAACGGCGCTGGATGTTCGCCGCAAGATCGTTTAAATCGATTGAAAATCTTACTGGGAGGACCGTCAGATGATCCTGTGTTGCGGTGAAGCGCTGATCGACATGCTGCCGCGCAAGTCCACGCTCGGCGAGGAGGCCTATGCGCCCTATGCCGGCGGCGCGATCTTCAACACCGCGATCGCGCTCGGCCGTCTCGGCGTGCCGGCCGGGTTCTTCACCGGCCTGTCCGACGACATGATGGGCGACATCCTGCGCGACACGCTGCGGGACAGCCGGGTCGACTACAGCTATTGCGCGACGCTGTCGCGGCCGACCACCATCGCCTTCGTCAAGCTCGTCGACGGCCACGCGACCTATGCCTTCTATGACGAGAACACGGCCGGCCGCATGATCGTGGACAGCGACCTGCCGGCGCTCGGGGACGCCTGCGAGGCCCTGCATTTCGGTGCCATCAGCCTGATCCCGGAACCCTGCGGCTCGACCTACGAGGCGCTGATGCAACGCGAGCATGCGCACCGCGTCATCTCGCTCGATCCGAACATCCGCCCGGGCTTCATCAAGGACAAGGAGGCCCATATGGGCCGCATCCGCCGCATGGCGGCCATGTCCGACATCGTCAAGTTTTCCGACGAGGATCTCGCCTGGTTCGGCCTCGAAGGCGACGAGGAAACGCTGGCGCGCCACTGGTTGCATCATGGCGCGAAGCTCGTCGTCGTCACCCGCGGCGCCGAGGGTGCGGTCGGCTATACGGCGAAGCACAAGGTGACGGTGCCGAGCGAGCGGGTGACGGTGGTCGATACGGTCGGCGCCGGCGACACGTTCGATGCCGGCATTCTCGCCTCGCTCAAGATGCAGAACCTGCTGACGAAGGACCAGGTGGCGGGACTTTCCGAGGCGCAGATCGCCGCGGCGCTCGCACTCGGGGCAAAAGCCGCCGCCGTGACGGTGTCGCGCGCCGGCGCCAACCCGCCCTGGGCGAAGGAAATCGGCCTGTAACGATCAGGCTCTCGGGCTTCCGGAGCCCGGGGCCGATGCGGCAGGCGGATGTGGAACGGCCGTATGCCGGTGAGGAGGGGCGATGCCTCGATGGGCGCCTGCGGGTCTTCCTGCGATCAGGGCCCGCGTCAAGTCCGACCTGACGCGGGAAATCGACGCGTTGCTGGTGCCGAAGGGGTTCCTGCGGCGGGGGAATCGCTGGATCCGCGCGGGCCTGTTCTACAGCGTCTTCCTGGAGCTGCAGAAGGACAAGTACGGCTTTGCCTGCTACGTCAATCTCGGCCGGGATGGACGGTTCGCACTGTTCCGCCGGCTGCAACGCTCGAAGCCGAAGCGCTGGCGGCTCAATGCGCTCCTGGCGGAAGTCGGCGAACGCAACGCCTTCGACGCCCACCACTATGTCGACCTCGACGGCGACACCGAGCGGCGGCGGCTCCTCCTCCGGCTGGTCGCCGAGCGGGGCCTGCCGTTTCTGGAAAAGTGCGCCGGGCCGTTCGGCCCCTGGATTCGCCTGCCGCCCGGCGGCCACGCCTGAGGTTCGCGGCTATCCGGCGGCCAGGCTCGCCAGGGCCGCGACGAGGCCCGCCGTGGAGGAGTCGTGTCCCGTGGCGCTCTCTTTCCCTTCGACGACAGGGAGCAGCCCGGTCGCAAGCTCCTTGCCGAGCTCGACACCCCACTGGTCGAAGGAGTTGATGTTGAAGAGCGCGCCCTCGACGAAGACGCGGTGTTCATAGAGCGCGATGAGCCGGCCAAGCACGAAGGGCGTCAGCCTGTCATAGACCATGGTGATCGACGGCCGGTTGCCGGAGAAGACCCGGTGCGGCGCGATCCTGTCCGCCTTTGCGTCGTCCATGCCCTTCGAGGTCAGCTGCGCCTTGGCCTCGGCGAGCGTGCGCCCCTTCATCAGCGCTTCGGACTGCGCGAGGCAGTTGGCGATGAGGAGCTGGTGCTGGTGGCGCAGATCCCTCTCGTGGCCGTTGGCCGCGATCATGAACTCGGCCGGGATGATCGTGGTGCCCTGGTGGATGAGCTGGTAGAAGGCGTGCTGGCCGTTGGTGCCCGGCTCGCCCCAGACGACGGGCCCGGTCTGGCCTTCGACCGGCGTCGAGTCCAGGGTGACCGACTTGCCGTTCGATTCCATGTCGAGTTGCTGCAGATAGGCGGGAAAACGCGACAGGCGCTGGTCGTAGGGCAGGATGGCGCGCGACGGATAGCCGAGCACGTTGCGGTGGTAATAGCCGAGAAGGCCGAGCAGCATCGGGATATTCTTGCGGAACGGCGCGGTGCGGAAGTGGTTGTCGATCGCATGGCCGCCGGCGAGGAAATCGGCAAAGTTGTCTTTGCCGATCGCGATCATCAGCGGCAGGCCGATTGCCGACCAGATCGAGTAGCGCCCGCCGACCCAGTCCCAGAAGCCGAAGACCCGGTCGGCCTCGATACCGAAGGCGGCGACCTTGTCGAGGGCGGTCGAGACGGCGCAGAAGTGGTTGCCGACCGCCGCCTCGCCGAGCGCGCCGGCGATGAATGTCCGGGCCGTGGCGGCATTGGTCATGGTTTCGATGGTGGTGAAGGTCTTGGAGGCGACGATGAAGAGCGTCGTCTCGGGCCTGACCAGCGTCAGCGTGTCGGCAATATGCGCGCCGTCGATGTTGGAGACGAAGTGCAGGCGCGGCCCGTCGTGGAAGGGCGCAAGCGCCAGCGTCGCCATGACCGGCCCGAGATCGGAGCCGCCGATGCCGATATTGACGACGTCGGTGATCGCCTTACCCGTCGCGCCCTTGAGGGCACCGGAGCGGATGCCGTCCGCAAAGGCGCCCATCGCCGACAGCACGGCGTTGACGTCGGGCATCACGTCCCTGCCGTCGACGAGCACCGGCGTGTTCGATCGGTTGCGCAGCGCCGTGTGCAGCACCGCGCGCTCCTCGGTGATGTTGATGATTGCGCCCGAGAACATGGCGTCGCGCTTCGCTTCGACCCTGGCTTCCCCGGCGAGGGCCTCGAGGGCGCCGAGCACCGCATCGTTCACCGCGCATTTGGAATAGTCGAAGAGGAAATCGTCGAGCGTCGCGCTGTATCGGGCGAAGCGGTCCGGATCGGCCGCGAAGGCTGCCCTGATATCCGTCGCTCCGGTCTCCTGCGCGGTGGCTTTCAGCTTTTCGACAAGCGCTTTCATCGATGGCTCCCTGCGTGACGCGTTGCTGCGATAGCTAGTCGCTTTGCGCCCTGCAAATCAAGCCTGCCGCACGGCATTTCACCCTCGGCCGTGCCGATTTCCCCGCGGAGTTAAATCGATTTATAAATCCGGGCTGGGCTTAGCCGCGAAGCTCCTTGCGCAGGATCTTGCCGACGTTGGACTTCGGCAGCTCGGTGCGGAACTCCACGTATTTCGGCCGCTTGTAGTTGGTGAGGTTGGCGGCGCAATGCGCCTTCACGTCGGCCTCGGTGAGCGCTGCGTCCTTGCGGACGACGAAGAGCTTGACGGCCTCGCCGGAATGCTCGTCCGGCACGCCGATGGCGGCGCATTCGAGCACTCCGCCGTGGCTCATCGCCACCTCCTCGATCTCGTTCGGAAAGACGTTGAAGCCGGAAACGAGGATCATGTCCTTCTTGCGGTCGACGATCTTCGTGTAGCCTTCCGGCGTCATCAAGCCGATGTCGCCAGAGCGGAAATAGCCGTCGACGGTCATGACGCGCGCCGTCTCGTCCGGCCGCTGCCAGTAGCCGCTCATCACCTGCGGCCCGCGGATGCAGATCTCGCCGATCCCGCCGAGCGGCAGCGGATGGCCGTCGTCGTCGCGGATGTCGATGTCGGTCGACGGCAGCGGCAGGCCGATCGTGCCGGTGAAATAGCTGGCGTCGAGGCGGTTGGCGGTCGCGACGGGCGACGTTTCCGACAGGCCGTACCCTTCCGTGATGCCGCAGCCGGTCATCTTCTGCCAACGTTCTGCGACCGGCCGCTGCACGGCCATGCCGCCGCCGAGCGTCAGCACCAGGCGGGAGAAGTCGAGCTTGGCGAAATCCGCATTGTTCATCAGCGCGTTGAACAGCGTGTTGAGGCCCGGGAAGATATGCACCTCGTATTTGCCGAGTTCCTTGACGAAGCCCGGAATGTCGCGCGGATTGGGAATGAGGACGTTGTGTGCGCCGAGCGCCAGCCCCATCAGGCCGTTCACCGTCAGCGCGAAGATATGATAGAGCGGCAGGGCGCAGACGAAGAGGAGCTGGTGGGGCCGCGCCTTGGTGCGGAAGATCGGCTCGATCCACAGTTTCAGCTGTTCCATGTTGCTGAGCACATTGGCATGGGTGAGCGTTGCGCCCTTGGAGACGCCGGTCGTGCCCCCGGTATATTGCAGGAAGGCGATATCGGACGGGCGGACCGCGACGGGGCCCAACGTCATGCCGGCGCCTTCGGCCAGAACGCGCGTGAAGGGCGTGTGGCCCGGCAGCGACCAGGCGGGCACCAGCTTCTTCACTTTCCGCACCACAAGATTGACGATCAGCCCCTTGAGGCCGAGCATGTCGCCCATCGTCGTGACGCAGACATGTTTGACACTGGTGCGGGCGACGACCTGCTGGACGGTGCCGGCGAAATTCTCGAGCACGAAGATCGCCTTCGCGCCGGCATCCTTGAGCTGGTGCTCCAGTTCGCGCGGCGTATAGAGCGGGTTGACGTTGACGACGACAAGGCCGGCCCGGAGGATGCCGAAGATGACGACCGGGTTCTGCAGGATGTTGGGCATCATGACCGCCACGCGGTCGCCCTTTTCCAGGCCGCGCGACTGCAGCCATGCGGCGACCTTGGCGGTCTGCTCGCCGAACTCCCGGAAGGTCAGCGCCTTGCCCATGCAGGTGAAGGCGGGACGGTCGGCGAATTGCCGGCAGCAGGATTCCACCATCGCGCCGACCGAATGATGGGCGAGCGGTGCGATCTCGGAGGGAAGGTCGGTCGGGTAGGAGGCGAGCCAGAACTTCTCGGGTGCGCGGCCCGACGGGGCGTCAACTGTTGCCGACATGGAATTTCCTCCTCATGGTCTGCCTGTCACCGTCCTGCCGTTCGTCGCCGGTTCGGTCCTCCACCGTCCGACTGCGTCAGGATGATGCTTTTGAAGGGCGTCATCAAGGACAATCGGTATATAACCTTGACGTAAACGTCAATAAGCCTTCAGGCAGGATTGCGTGCCGCCTTGCCGGCCGGCGGTCCGCCGATGTGCGAGCATCTAGGCTCAGGACTCATTGATCAGAGCCAGAAGATGACGGTCGCGGCGATGCATATTGCGGAGAAGAAGGTGTGCGC
>NZ_JAKGBU010000079.1:10531-24278 GCF_021555155.1 Rhizobium alarense | reverse complement strand
CCGCTTTGCTCGGCGGACCTCTCCCCGCGGGGAGAGGGGGACCGAGCCGCCGACGACACGCTTCTTCTCCCCGGCGGGGAGACGGTGCCGGCAGGCGGATGAGGGGGCCGAAGACCCCGCTCGCAAGGGAGGTCCGTCCACCATCACGACTTCACGTAATTGGCGGCGTTGTGCTTGTCCATCACCGTCTGGAACCGGCGGGCGAAGGCGTCATCGGCGAGCTTCTTGCGGCGCTGGATGTCCTGCGTCGCCAGCATGTTCTTCTCGTGCATTTCGAGGAGGTCGCCGATATGGCGCTGTGCCGCCGAGCCGATGCCGGCCATGGTCTCTTCCGCCGCCGTGTCGACCTGGCTGCCGAGCGTGTTGATCTTGTGCGCCACGTCCTGCTGGGCGGCGGTCTTCAGCGAGTCCTCCAGCGCCTTGTAGAGCACGATGCGCTGTTCGGTATCGATCGTCAGCTTGTTGATCAGCGTGTTCTGCGCGGCGATCTGGTTGTTGAGCGAATCGACGAAGGTCTGGAACATCGAGGTATAGCGTTCCAGCGTCTGGCTTTCGGCAAGGAGTTCCTGCTCCTTTGCCTGCATCTGGTTGTATTCGGTGGCAAGCGCCGAGCGCTCACCCTCGAGATCGGTGCGCGTCTTCTGGTCCGTCGAGGCGGCGATGCGGTTTTCGAGATCCAGCAGCAGCGGATTGATCTCCTCGATGCGCTTCTGCGTCGCCTCGAGGTTCGCCATCGTGCCCTTGCGCCGCTCGATCACCTGGATGAGGCTTGCCTCGGAGGTCTTGTAACGCTGGTCGAGGATGTTCTTCTGTTCCTTCAGGATACCGACGATCGTGTCGGACTTGGCGAGCAGTTCCTGCAGGTTGCCGGCGAGCGACATGTTGCGGACGCGATCGGTGCGCATGCGCTGCGCGCTTTGCTTGGAGAAGATGCCGATGAACTTTTCGTAGCCGGTGTAGCTCTTCATGCTCTCGAATTCGGCGCCGAAGACGTTCGTCGCGTCCTCGAGCCCGATGATGAGGTCGGCGATGTTGCCTTCCATCACCTTCTGCTGGTTGATGACGTCCTGGATGCGGGCGTTCTCGATGTCGAAATTGACGTCGCCGAGCTTGGTGTCCGCCTTGGCGAACTGCTCCAGGACGACCGTCGACTGCTCCATCTTGCCGCGCATCTGGTTGACGACGCTGCGGGTCTTCTCGATCTCCGCGTCGAAATTCTGAAGTGTGGCCATGCCGTCTCCCCTATCTCTCCACGGCAGACGCGCCCGCTGCCTCGTTTATTCGTCCGGCGCAGCGACGACACTATACGATTTCAAGTCGATAGGAAGCCATCGCGGCGACCGGCGAAGGTAGATGTGGGATCGGCGCCGCGGCCTGCAAGCCGGGCGCCGCACTATTTTTTACAAGCCGCCATGGCGCAACCGCCGATAGGCGGATGTCACGGCGCCGCGGTCGGGTCCTTCAGGAAGGCGATGAGATTGGCGATGTCCTCCGGCTTCTTGAGACCGGCGAAGGCCATGCTGGTGCCTTTCACCAGCGAGCGGGGCGCGACGAGGTAGTCGGAAAGCTCCGCCTCGCTCCACACCTTGCCGCCGTCGGAAAAGGCAACCATGGCCTTCGAATACTTGAAGTCGGCGACAGAGGCGACCGGCCGGCCGACAATGCCCGACAAGGTCGGCCCGACCCGGTTCGTGGGCTCCGTTGTATGGCACGCGGCGCATTTCTTGAACACCGTCTTGCCCGCCGCCGCGTCACCGTCGGCCCGCGCCGGACAGCTCGCAGCGACCGCCGCAAGAGCCACAATCATCGCCAATAGACGTCGCATCGCAAATTCCTCTCCATCACGCATGAATCATGGCGCCCGCGCCAAACATCCGTGGGACGGACCGAGGCACGCGGCATTGATCGGTATCAAGCCTCGTTCATCACGTCATCCCAGTGACGCCGGCAATAGGATATGTAGCGTTCGTTGCCGCCCACTTCCACCTGCGCGCCCTGCTTGGCCACCCTGCCGTCGGCGCCGAGCCTCACGACCATCGTCGCCTTGCGGCCGCAATGACAGATCGTGCGGACCTCGCGCAGTTCGTCGGCGATGGCGAGCAGCGCCTGCGACCCCGGAAAGAGCTTGCCCTGGAAGTCGGTGCGAAGACCATAGGCCATGACCGGGACGCCGAGCCGGTCGGCGACGCGGGCGAGCTGCCAGACCTGGCTCTCGGCGAGGAATTGCGCCTCGTCGACGAAGACGCAGGCGATCGCGCCCGAGCCGTCCGCATTCATCCGCTCGATCAGCGCATAGAGGTCGTCCGACCGCTCGAAGGCGATTGCGTCGCTCGAAAGGCCGATGCGCGACGAGATGCGACCCCGTCCGGCCCGGTCGTCGAAGGAAGCGATCAGGATCGCCGTGCGCATGCCGCGCTCCTGATAGTTGTAGGACGCCTGGAGCAGCAGGGTGGACTTCCCGGCGTTCATCGTCGCGTAGCTGAAATAGAGTTTTGCCATGATTTTCTCCGGCGCCGTTTCTGGCGCCCGGCCGCCGCGATTTCCAGTAGTTTGCGACGAAAACCACAAAAAAATCGAAGGCACCGTCCGATGCGACATTCGCAAGCGAATTTGCGAATCGCCATGAAATAAACAGGGGGCTCGCGGGCCCCAATCCGAGGTCAAACCGCTTGAATAATCATCGGTTTGATGCTTGGCTTAGAAATCCAAACAAAAATGGGGAGCACAATCATGACATCTCTTTCGCCCTTCAAGCGTCTGCTGGCCGCTGCCGTCTCGGTGGCCGCGCTTGCGGCGACACCCGCCCTTGCCGCCGATCCGGAAAGCTGTGGCACGGTCCGTTTCTCCGACGTCGGCTGGACGGACATCACCGCAACGACCGCGACCGCCAGCGTCGTCCTGAAGGGTCTCGGCTACGAGACCGAGGTGACGGTGCTTTCCGTGCCGGTCACCTACACCTCGCTCAAGAACAAGGACATCGACGTCTTCCTCGGCAACTGGATGCCGACGATGGAAGCCGACATCGCGCCGTTCCGCGAGGACGGCTCGGTCGAGACCGTGCGTGAAAACCTCGAGGGCGCCAAGTACACGCTTGCCACCAACGCCAAGGGTGCCGAACTCGGCATCAAGGACTTCAAGGACATCGCGACGCAGAAGGACGCGCTGGGCGCCAAGATCTACGGCATCGAGCCCGGCAACGACGGCAACCGCCTGATCCTCGGCATGGTTGAAAAGGACACGTTCGGCCTCTCCGGCTTCGAGGTGATCGAATCCTCGGAGCAGGGCATGCTGGCCGAGGTCGCCCGCGCCGAGCAGGAGGGCGGGCCGATCGTCTTCCTCGGCTGGGAACCCCACCCGATGAACGCCAACTTCAAGCTGACCTACCTGACCGGCGGCGACGACATCTTCGGGCCGAACCTCGGCGGCGCGACGATCTACACTAACGTCCGCCAGGGCTACACGACCGAATGCCCGAATGTCGGCCAGTTCCTCAAGAACCTCAAGTTCTCGCTCGCCATGGAGAACGAGATCATGGGCAAGATCCTGAACGACGGCCAGGACCCGGAAGCGGCCGCGACCGACTGGATCAAGGCCAATGCCTCGGCGATCGAGCCCTGGCTCGCCGGGGTGACGACCCTTGACGGCAGCGGCGAGGCCCTGCCCGCCGTCAAGTCGGCCCTCGGTCTCTGACCGGCCACAAGGGGCGGGAAGGCATCTTCCCGCCCTTTCTCGTTGGCAATAGTCGCACTTCGTCCTCTTCTGCACCGGGTTGTCTCACGTGGATTGGCTTACCAGTATCAAGATTCCGATCGGCCCTTGGGCCAAGGCCTGCGTCGACTGGCTGACGTCGAACGGCCGGTGGCTGTTCGATTTCCTCAAGGTCTTTCTCCAGGCCGGTATCGATGCCGTGCTGTTCATCCTTCAGGGGCCGTTTTCCGGCAAGGCGGCCGAATTCGGCTATGCCCTCTTCATGATCGTCCTGATCACGGGGGCCGCCTGGTATTTCCGCCGCTCGATCGGCGTTGCCGTCTTCACCTTCCTCGGCCTGCTGCTCATCGTGAACCAGGGCTATTGGGAAGAGACGACGGAAACGCTCGCCCTCGTGCTCGCCGCGACCGGCGTCAGCATGGTGGTGGGCGTGCCGCTCGGCATCGCGGCGGCGCGCCGGCCCTGGTTTTACGCCGTGCTCCGGCCGATGCTGGACCTGATGCAGACCATCCCGACCTTCGTCTATCTCATTCCGGCGCTGATCCTTTTCGGCCTCGGCATGGTGCCGGGCCTGATCGCGACTGTGATCTTCGCCATTCCGGCGCCGATCCGCCTGACGCGGCTCGGCATCATCTCGACGCCGCCGTCGCTCGTCGAGGCCGCACAGGCCTTCGGCGCGACGCCCGGGCAGGTGCTGCGCAAAGTCGAACTGCCCTTCGCCATGCCCCAGATCATGGCCGGCCTGACGCAGACGATCATGCTGTCGCTCTCGATGGTGGTCATCGCCGCGCTGGTCGGGGCCAAGGGCCTCGGCGTACCGGTGGTGCGCGCGCTCAACACGGTCAACATATCGATGGGCTTCGAAGCGGGCCTCTGTATCGTCATCCTCGCCATCGTCCTCGATCGGCTGTTCCGCTCTTCCGACGAAGGAGAAGGCGCATGACGGTCGCGGTCGATTTCAAGAATGTCAGCATCGTCTTCGGCGACAATCCGCAAAACGCGCTGGCGCTCGCAGATGCAGGCAAGACGCGCGACGAGATCGGCGCGCAGACGGGGCTCGTCGTCGGCGTCGCCGACGCGACCCTGACGATCACCGAGGGCGAGATCCTCGTGCTGATGGGGCTTTCGGGGTCGGGCAAGTCGACGCTGCTGCGCGCCGTCAACGGGCTTGCCCCGGTGGTGCGCGGCGAGGTCGCCGTCAAGACCGGCACCGGCCACCTCAACCCCTACGCCACGACGCCGAAGTCGTTGCGCGACTTCCGCATGCACACCGTCTCGATGGTGTTCCAGCAGTTCGCGCTGCTTCCCTGGCGCACCGTCGCGGAGAATGTCGGCTTCGGCCTCGAACTCGCCGGCGTGCCGGATGAGGAACGCCGGCAGCGCGTCGCCGAACAGCTCGAACTCGTCAATCTGACGAAATGGGCGAACCGAAAGGTCAACGAGCTTTCGGGCGGCATGCAGCAGCGCGTCGGCCTGGCGCGGGCCTTCGCCACCGGCGCGCCGATCCTGTTGATGGACGAGCCCTTCTCGGCCCTCGACCCGCTGATCCGCACCCGCCTGCAGGACGAACTGCTCGAGTTCCAGCGGCGTTTGAAAAAGACGATCATCTTCGTCAGCCACGACCTCGACGAAGCGTTCCGCATCGGCAACCGCATCGCCATCATGGAGGGCGGCCGCATCATCCAGTGCGGCACGCCGCAGGACATCGTGAAGAATCCGGCGAACCAGTATGTGGCGGATTTCGTGCAGAACATGAACCCCATCAACATGCTGACCGCCAAGGACGTGATGCGGCACGGCGTCGGCGAATCGGGCGGCGGCGTTACGGCGACCGCGCAGCCCCACACGCCGCTCGTCGACATCCTCGACGCCATGTCGCGTCAGCCGGGCAGCGTCGGCATCGTCGACAACGGCGCGGTGATCGGCACCATCAACGCCCAGGACATCGTGGAAAGCCTGACGCGGCACCGCCGCCGCGATTGACATGCCGGCGCTTTGGCAGCACCTAGCAGGCGGCGGCGCAATCCGCCGCCTTTTCTGTTGCGGAAGGATCGAGCGATGACGGACGCCCCGAAGGACAGGCCCCAGGTGCTGCGCGAGACCGACGACGAGGCGCGGGCGCTCGCTCGCCGGCTTCTGCGTTCCGCACGCAGTTGCGCGCTCGCCGTCATCGAACCGGAAAGCGGCGTCCCCTTCGCGAGCCGCGCGCTGACCGGCACCGACGTCGACGGGACGCCGGTCATCCTCGTCTCTTCCCTCTCGGTCCACACCCGGGCGCTGCGGCACGATCCGCGCGCCTCGCTGCTTGCCGGCGAGCCGGGCAAGGGCGACCCGCTCGCCCATGCCCGCCTGACCGTCGTCGCACGGGCCGAGGAGGTTGCCCGGGATGCCGCTGGCCGGGCGAATCTGCGCGAGCGCTTCCTGCGCCGCCACCCGAAGGCGAAGCTCTATGTCGACTTCCCGGATTTCGCCTTCTTCCGGCTTGTGCCTGAGCGGGCCCATCTCAACGGCGGATTCGGCAGGGCCTATGTGCTTGAGGCCGACGATCTTCTGATTCGCTCGCCCGCCGTCGCCGCCCTCGCCGCGATGGAACAGGGCGCCGTCGATCATATGAACTCGGACCATGCGGAGGCGGCCGGCATCTACGCCCGGCATTTTCTCGGCGAAAGGGACGGCGACTGGTCGATCTGCGGCATCGACGCCGCCGGCATCGATCTTGCCGCCGGAGACCGCCTGCGGCGCCTGGATTTCGCCGCGGAACTCTCCGAAGCGGGGGAACTGCGCGGCGTGCTTGCGCGTTTGCTGAAACAGGCAAGAGAGAACGAGGCATAGCGCGGTCCGGACCTTTTCGATCCGGTCGAATGCGTCGCCGCAACTAGCGCCATGCGTGTAGCGCTACCCCCATTTCTTGCTCTTGCTGTGTGCGATTTTGTTTATATGCTAAACCGCATATTGACTGAAACGTTCATGATTTGACGCTGAAACGCCAGTATCGGAGTTTCGAATGGATACGATTTCTGACACAGAACAGGCACAGGCGGACGTTGCGTCCGCCTTTCTCTCGGCAATGGCGAATCCGAAGCGGTTGTTGATTCTGCAGGTGCTCGTGAAGGGCGAAATCGCAGTGGGCGCGCTCGCTGCGAAAGTCGGCCTCAGCCAGTCCGCCCTGTCGCAGCATCTGTCGAAGCTCAGGGCGCAGAATCTGGTGACGACACGCCGCGACGCGCAGACGATCTACTATTCCAGCCAGTCGGAAGCAGTGCTGTCGATCCTGCAGGCGCTCGACGACATTTTCGGCACGGCTGTCGAGATGACCGGCAACAAGAAGCTGCGCATCGCCTGATCCGGGCGATTCGAACCCATCAGAAACGGGCGGATGCCGTGCATCCGCCCGTTTTCATTTGGTCATGCCCGCGACGGCCCGCTGTTTTGCCCTGCGGCTCCGTCGCACGGAAACCATGACACGCCGGACTTGCCCATGACTTGCGGTGCGCACCGCGCGAACGCACCGCATCAGGCTTGACGCGCAAAGGCGCCTTGATACTTTGACCGCCAGGTAAAAATCCCCTTCCGGGACCGGCCCCCGACACGCCAAAGGCCGCGGAGATCAGCGTCATGTCCAACCGCCTCAACACCCCGAACGATCTGCGCGCCTTCTGGATGCCGTTCACCGCGAATCGCCAGTTCAAGAAGGAGCCGCGGCTCTTCGTCGGCGCGAAGGACATGCACTACACCACCCATGACGGGCGGCAGGTGCTGGACGGCACCGCAGGCCTCTGGTGCGTCAACGCCGGCCATTGCCGGCCGAAGATCACCGAGGCGATCCGCGAGCAGGCCGGCGAACTCGATTACGCCCCCGCCTTCCAGCTCGGCCATCCGAAGGCCTTCGAACTTGCCAACCGGCTGGTCGATATCGCACCGGAGGGCATGAACCATGTGCTCTACACCAATTCCGGCTCCGAATCGGTCGAGACCGCGCTGAAGGTCGCGCTCGCCTATCACCGCGCCAAGGGCGACGGCTCGCGCTTCCGTCTCGTCGGCCGCGAACGCGGCTATCATGGCGTCAATTTCGGCGGCATCTCCGTCGGCGGCATCGTCTCCAACCGCAAGATGTTCGGCACGCTCCTGACCGGCGTCGACCACATGCCGCACACCCATTTTCCGGACAGGAACGCTTTCACCCGCGGCGAGCCGGAGCACGGCGGCGATATCGCATCCGAACTCCAGCGCATCGTGACGCTGCATGACGCCTCGACCATCGCGGCCGTCATCGTCGAGCCGGTGGCAGGTTCAACCGGCGTTCTCATCCCGCCAAAGGGCTATCTGCAAAAGCTGCGCGAGATTTGCACGCAGCACGGCATCCTCCTGATCTTCGACGAGGTCATCACCGGCTTCGGCCGCCTCGGCGCGCCCTTCGCCGCGCAGTATTTCGACGTCAAGCCGGACATCATCACCACCGCCAAGGGGCTCACCAACGGCGTCATCCCGATGGGCGCGGTCTTCGTTACCTCCGAGATCCACGACGCCTTCATGAACGGGCCGGAACACCTGATCGAGTTCTTCCACGGCTACACCTATTCCGGCAACCCGATCGCCTCGGCGGCAGCCCTCGGCACGCTCGACACCTACAGGGAAGAGGGCCTGCTGACCCGCGCGGCCGAACTCGCGCCCTACTGGGAGGACGCGCTGCATTCGCTGAAGGACTGCCCGAACGTCATCGACATCCGCAACATCGGCCTCATCGGCGCGATCGAGCTTTCGCCGATCGCCGGCGAGCCGACCAAGCGCGCCTTCTCCGCCTTCCTGAAGGCCTACGAGAAGGGCATCCTCATCCGCACCACCGGCGACATCATCGCGCTCTCCCCGCCGCTGATCATCGAGAAGCACCATATCGACGAACTGATCGGCAAGCTGCGCGAGGTGCTGGCGGCGAACGTCTGAGACGCACCGAGGACCACACGCCTTCGCCTCTGGCCTCACGGCCGGAGGTGCTTCTCGTAGCGCCAGACCTCCAGGTCGAACGGCCCGGCGATCGTTTCCAGGCGATTGACGACTGTCCCCGCGAGCGTCCAGCCGCATTTCTTGTAGAACCGCGCCGCCCTGGCATTGCCGATCGCGCAGGCGAGCCAGGCGCGTTCGATGCCGCGCGCCGCAAGCCGCTGCTCGGCGTCGCCGACGAGAGCGGCGGCAATGCCCGTTCCCCGCGCCGCGGGCGAGACATAGAGCTGGTCGAGTTCCTCATGTTTGATGATGCACAGCCCCAGCGGCGCCCCCGGCGGACCGGCGACCCTCGCGTCGTCCAGCATCCCCGCGAGCCGCTCGGCAAAACTCACCAGCGTGCGCCGCCGGGCGAGCTCCGCCGGAACGATCGCCGCATGCGCATCCTGCCAGCCGTCGTACCAGAGCCGCGCCAGCACGGGAATCTCCGCGGACAGCGCATGCCGCACAATGACCGGTTCGCCCATCTCCACGCTCCTTTCCGGCAACGGATCCCGTCATGCATCCATCGTGGCAAAAACGGCCATATTCCGGCAGGCCCGTCCGCACCTCGGCCAAAAATTGACGGCTCCCCTTCCCGCCCGGTTTCGCGCTATCGTGCGGCGCAATGAATCGAGAAGGGAAGAGCCATGCCGACCGTTTCCCGCATCGCCAACGCGTTCCTTGCCGTCGAGGTCTCCTCGCTCGGCTCGGAGATGCGGTCCATCGAGACGACGGACGGGCGGTCCTGGCTCTGGAACGGCGACGCCGCCTTCTGGACCGGCCGCTCGCCGATCCTCTTCCCGATTGTCGGCAAGGCACCGGACGATACGCTCATGATCGACGGCAAGCCCTATCAGATGGCGCAGCACGGCTTTGCCCGCCGGCGCGATTTCTCGCTCGCGGCGGCATCGGAGACCTCCTGCCGCTATGAACTGGCGGCGAGCGAGGAAACGCTGGCGGCCTACCCCTTCGATTTCCTGCTCGCCGTCGAACACTCCCTCGACGGCCCGGCGCTGACGGTCGCCGCCGAAGTCGTCAATCGCGGCGCAAGCGAGATGCCCTTTGGCATCGGCTTCCACCCGGCTTTCCTCTGGCCGCTGCCGGGCGCGGAAGGAAAGCCGCACCGCATCCGGCTCGACAACGGCGCGGAGCCGCAGATGGCCCGACTCGACGGCGGCCTCGTCGCGGCGTCGCATCTGCCTTCCCCCTTCTCGGCCGGACGGCTGACGCTGAACCACGGCCAGTTCGAGGCGGATGCGATGATCTTCCCGGAAGGCGCCGGCACGGCGCTCAGCTATGCCGCGGAAGGCGGGCCGGAGCTGGATTTCCGCTTCGAGAACCTGCCGAACCTCGCGCTTTGGACGAAACCCGGCGCGCCCTTCATCTGCATCGAGCCCTGGCACGGCACGGCGGCGGAAAAGGGCGGCTCGCGC
Organism: Rhizobium alarense; assembly: GCF_021555155.1. Classification (GTDB taxonomy): domain Bacteria; phylum Pseudomonadota; class Alphaproteobacteria; order Rhizobiales; family Rhizobiaceae; genus Rhizobium_D; species Rhizobium_D alarense. Next base: position 14,157 of record NZ_JAKGBU010000079.1, on the reverse strand, counting down.
GCGCTTGCCGAGCGGCCCTACGGCACGCGGCTTTCCGGTGGCGAAAGTGCGCGTTTTGCCTTCACGGTGTCATTTCCGGCCTGAAGCGACCCGCGCCGCGAGCTGCCATTTCCCTGCAGCAGTCCGCCGGTTACACTTCCCCGATGTGACTCGGAGTGAAAACGCATGCAGAAACTCGAAAAGCTGATCGACCAGGGCACCGGCCGCGAACCCGCCGACATCGTGCTGAAGGGCGGCCGGTTCTTTGATCTCGCGACCGGCGAGCTGGTCGCGTCCGACATCGCCATTTCCGGCGAGCGGATCGTCGGCACCTGCGGCGACTATCGCGGCCACGAGGAAATCGACATTTCCGGCCGCATCGTCGTGCCGGGCTTCATCGACACGCATCTGCACATCGAATCCTCGCTGGTCACGCCGCATGAATTCGACCGCTGCGTGCTGCCCTACGGTGTCACGACCGCGATCTGCGATCCGCATGAGATCGCCAACGTGCTCGGCACCGAGGGCATCCAATTCTTCCTCGATTCATCCGAACAGACGATCATGGACATCCGCGTGCAGCTTTCGAGCTGCGTGCCGGCGACGCATCTGGAGACCTCCGGCGCCGACCTGCCGGTCGAGCGGTTGCTGCCCTTCCGCGATCATCCGAAGGTCATCGGCCTTGCCGAATTCATGAACTTCCCGGGCGTCATCCACAAGGACCCGGTCTGCCTCGCCAAGCTTCAAGCCTTCCAGGGCGGCCATATCGACGGCCATGCGCCGCTGCTCCGCGGCAACGACCTCAACGGCTATCTCTCCACCGGCATCCGCACCGACCATGAATGCACGACCGCCGAGGAGGCGCTCGAAAAGATCCGCAAGGGTATGCACATCCTTGTGCGCGAGGGCTCGGTCTCCAAGGACCTGCATGCGTTGATGCCGATCATCACCGAGCGGCTGTCGCCCTTCCTGGCGCTCTGCACCGACGACCGCAACCCGCTCGACATCGCCGAGCAGGGCCATCTCGACTACATGATCCGCACGGCGATCGCCCATGGCCGGGCGCCGCTCGCCGTCTACCGCGCCGCCTCGATCTCGGCGGCGAAAGCCTTCGGCCTGCAGGATCGCGGCCTCGTCGCACCCGGCTGGCGCGCCGACCTCGTCGTCATCGACACGCTGGAGGATTGCCGGGCGGAGATCGTCTTTTCCGCCGGCCGGCGCGTCACCGACGCGCTCTTCGCCACCCGCGCGTCGACAGCCCCCGTCGGCCTCGACAGCGTCAAGGCACGGCCGGTCAGCGCCGCCCAGTTCGCGGTGCCGGTGACAGACGGCGAAGTGCCGGTGATCGGCGTTTTGCCCGGCAAGATCATCACAGAGCACCGCCGCTACCGCCTGCCCGCGAAGGGCAACCAGACGACGGTCGACCTTGCCAACGACATCATCAAGGTCGCGGTCATCGAGCGGCACGGCAAGAACGGCAACCACGCCAACGGCTTCGTCCAGGGTTTCGGCCTGAAGAAAGGCGCCATCGCCTCGACCGTCGGCCATGACAGCCACAATATCTGCGTCGTCGGCGTCGACGAGGACGACATGGCGATGGCCGCCAACCGTCTCGGCGAGATCAAGGGCGGCTTCGTCGTGGTGGAGAATGGGAAGGTGACAGGCGAGATCGCACTCCCCGTCGCCGGCCTGATGAGCCTCGAGCCCTACGAGACCGTACGCGACACGCTGCACCACCTGCGCCAGGCCGCGTTTGCCCTCGGCGCCACGCTGGAAGAACCCTTCCTGCAACTTGCCTTCCTGCCGCTCCCGGTCATCCCGCATCTGAAGATCTCGGACCGCGGCATGGTCGACGTCGACCGCTTCGCGCTGATGGGATAGACCGGCAGCGGGCATCGCCGTATAGTCTGCCACGACCCATCCGACGGAGCAGGCACGTGACACGCCTCGAAAAGATCGAGAAGAGCATCGAAGGGCTCACACCGGAGGAACTCGACGCGTTTGCCGACTGGTTCGAGGCGCTTCAAGCCAATCGGTGGGACAAGCGCCTGGAACAGGATGCAGCAAGCGGAAAGCTCGATCGCCTCGCCGATGCCGCCCTCACGGATCATCGCGCCGGCCGGACGCGCCCGCTTTGAACCACCACGCGACGGCCGCATTCTGGCAAGCGTACGATCGTCTGCCGGAGCATGTTCAAAGGCTGGCAGACAAGAATTTCCAACTCCTCAAAGCCAATCCATCCCATCCTGCGCTACATCTGAAGAAGACAGGGCGATACTGGTCGGTCCGCGCCGGAATATCATGGCGTGCCGTCGAAGACGGTGGCGATCTCGTCTGGTTCTGGATCGGCTCCCATGCCGACTATGACAAATTGCTCGACAGGTGAGTTGAGCCGAGGCATCGCCTGCGACCGCTTCGTCATTTGGGCAAGCCGTCCTTAGCCCGCCGACGCCGCCTTGAAGACTGCCAGCTGGGCGTCGAAAGCTCGCCTGTAAGCCGGCCGCGCCTCGCCGCGGGCGATATAGGCGGCAACGTTCGGAAATTCCTCCACCAGCCCCGATCCGTCCAGCCTGCGCAGCACCGTGACCATCAGCAGGTCGCCGGCGCTGAACGAGCCGTCGAGCCATTCCGCATCGCCGAGCCAACGGGAAAGCTGGGCCAGCCGGGCGCGGACGCGATCGTCGAGTATGGAGAGCAGTTCGCTGTACCAGGCCTTGTCTCCGACGACGTAGCGGGCCTGTTCGCGTTCAACGATCGGCGGCTCCACCGTGTTGAGCGCGGCGAACATCCAGGTGATGGCCCGTGCCCTTGCATTCGCCTCGTCCGGCAGCAGGCCGCGATGGCACTCCGCGATATGGAACACGATCGACCCCGTCTCGAACAGTGCGAGGTCGCCGTCCTGATAGGTCGGAATCTGTCCGAAGGGATGAAGCGCCAGATGCGCGGGCTGTTTCATCGTCTTGAACGACACGAGGCGAACGTCATAGGGCTGGCCGACCTCTTCGAGCGCCCAGCGCACCCGCATGTCGCGTGCATGTCCTCCGCCGCGGTCGGGCGAGTGTTCAAAGGCGGTGATGGTGATGCTCATCGTCGTTCTCCCTGGCGCATCCATCTTCAAGACGGCCGGCGCGGCCGGATTCCGACAGGCTGTCGCGATTTTCCACCTATCAAGGGCCTTCTCACGACAGCCGGTTCGCAGGAGATTGGCTGGCTGGCCTCACACCCTGACGCAGGCCATGTCCAGCGCGTCGAGTTCGATCGTGCCGTCCTCCAGCTTGGCGCCGAAGCCGGGCACGGCGACGAATTCGCCGAGCTTCAGCGACTTCGCCGGCACGAATTCGACCTTCTCGCGCGTCAGGTTGAAGACGAAGAGCAGCTTCTCACCGTCCTTCTCGCGGCTGAAGGCGAGAATGTCCCGGTTCGAGTTGACGAAATGCATGTCGCCATCGACGAGGGCGGCATGCGCCCGGCGGAAGGCGAGCGTCTCGCGGTAGTGGTTGAGCACCGAGCCCGAAGTCTTCTGCTGGCGGTCGACGGCATGGCGCGCATGATCTTCCGGCACCGGCAGCCAGGGCTTGCCCGTGCTGAAGCCGGCATTGGGCGCGTCCGCATCCCACGGCATCGGCGTGCGGCATCCGTCGCGGCCC